>JBNMHS010000045.1:0-22029 GCA_050872885.1 Acetatifactor sp. | reverse complement strand
GTTGATATTTTCTTGAAAAGTGTAGAAAGACAGGGGGAAAGCGGACACGATGTCCGCGTCAGCCGATTCGCGCCATGGACGGCGCGTGTAGGCGGCCCCGTCTGGTTTAGAACCACTAAATCACTTTTCTTAGAAAATTCACACTCGTAGACCTTACAACTGAAAGAGAGCCCTTCTGTCCGTCCCGGGAGTTCGTCCGGTTAGTTAACTAACTTGCCGTTTACAACAGCTGTCTCTTTTTATTTCTGTATATCAAAAATATATTTGCGGTATTTCTGCAATACAGTGCGCAGAAGCATACCGAGTACTCCGCAGGAAATAATCTCACCGATCCCCACAGTCAGCATAAAATAAGGAATGCCACCTTCTAAATGGTAGACATAAGCCAGTACAAAAGGAACAATAATAATGTTGGCAATGATAGGAGGCAGGGGAGCCAGCCACTTATTTTTATTGCGCAGCAGGTAAGTTCCGAAGGCACCGATCAGGGTCGCGAGACTACCGAAGATAATGTCAAGCAGCATACAGCCGGTCATGGTATTGCTGATGATACATCCCAGGAAAAGTCCCGGTATGGCAGCAGGGGTAAATACGGGAAGAATGGTCAGGGCTTCCGAGAAGCGGACCTGAATGGCATAGTTTGCCAGTCCCAGAGAGTTGGCCAACATGGTCAGCACAACATAGAGAGCAGCAATCACTGCTCCGTGTACGAGGTACAGTACTTTCTTGTTCATTTGTTTTCTCCTTTAGTTTTTTTGGCGAGTGGAAGGTCACGAACACTCGATTCATTTTACGCCGGGAATCGGCGAGCCCGATAAGACCTTGTTTTTGTGGGCTGTACAACTGTTTTAGTATAACAATAATCAAAAAAAAGTCAAGAGCGGATGGAAATGAAAAGGTAAATGAAAAGGCAACTTGTAATTCACTACATTTTTTTGTCAATTCATGCAATATTTGTGTCTAAACGTTTCCGGGGAATTATAATGATGAAAACAAATGAGAGGGTTGTAAAAGTGCGGCATGAAAGTGTTGCTGCCTACAACAGAAGGAGGAGTACCTATGAAAACAAAAATGAAAACACTGCTGATGAGCCTCTGCGCGGTATTGATTATGCTGGCGGGCAGCGGTGTGGCAGTGCATGCAGAAGAGGCTACGTTTGGTTACGCCTATGATGTACAGAGGCATCCGGCTTTTTTGGAGAAAACCGGAGATATCATGGAATGCTCAGGGCTGAGCGAGCCATTTATTTCAGATAGTACTAGGGGCAATAGCAATCAGGGTGCCTGGAAACTGATCAAGATTGGCTTTTATGGCGCATTGGATGAGACAATCCGGGAGGATGTCCAAAATAACACAAACAGGGTAGTATCAAGAGTTGCAGCGGATACCGGTTTGGATAAAAATGTTGTCTGTATTCATGAATTGAAGGATGGTGATACACATATTGCCTATGGTGTCATTGTTGCATTGGATGAAAGTAAAAATTTGGTTGTTTTTATTGGAAATAATGCTTGTAACGGTTATCTGCTTTCCCAGACCGAGATACAAGAGAGTTCGGTTCAGGTAAAGGCAGATAAATCTGCTTCCGACTATGCAGCAGATGGACCGGTTGTAACACCCGTACCGGAACAGCCGACCACAACGCCTGAGCCGGAACAGCCGACGACAACACCCGAACCGGAACAGCCGACTGCAACGCCCGAACCGGAACAGCCGACTGCAACGCCCGTACCGGAACAGCCTGCTGCAACCCAGGAACCGTCCGATAATGACAGCAGCGACGATAACGATGATGACACAGTGCAGGAAACAGTAGCGGCAACACCGGCCCCCGAAGTACTGTATACGGTACAGAAAGGAGACACACTTTCTAAAATTGCACGCATCAACGGATGCAGTCTGAGAGAATTAATGGAAGCAAATGCAGATCTGCTTCAGTACAAGACTCTTATATATCCGAACTGGGTATTGAAAATTCCGAAGAACGGTACTTTGCCTGTGGCAGCGCAGAATGCACCGGCTTCCGTAACCACCAATCTTTACAAAGTGCAGAAAGGAGATTCTCTCTGGAAAATAGCCCGCAACAATAAGTGCACTGTGAAAGAAATCATAAATTTGAATCATATTACTGCAGAAAAGGCGGACCTGATTTATCCCGGATGGGAACTGTCATTGCCTGAAAAGTAAGATAAGATATAAAAATAAAAGCCGATAAAGCACCGTTTTATGTGTTATTCACATGAAATGGTGCTTTGTTGTGTAAAAATAAAATTTGTTTGTTGCTCAACTATAGTGTACAATATCTTTGGATGTTTATTGAGTTCGGAACTGTTTGAAGTAAAGTAGTCTGAGAGGGAGAAGCAATCATGAGTAAATTGGAAATAAAAGTGGTAGAATTTCTGGAAAAGAATGCCTATGTGTTAATGGTGGCTGTCGGGACATGCCTGGCGCTGGCATTGAGACTGTCGGCCTATTCTTATATAAGTTCAGATATGGAAGGATATTTGCTGGGATGGTATGCACAGATTGAAAACCTTGGCGGCATGAAAGCCTTGAAGGATCAGGTGGGAAATTATAGTGTTATCTATCAGACACTGATTGCGCTTATGACATATCTTCCTATTGATGCGGTATGGCAGTATAAAAATTTATCTGTCCTGTTTGATTTTGTTCTGGCAGTGGGCACCGGACTGACAGTATCTGTGCTGAGTGACAGCAAAATAAAGGGCTGTGCGGCATACCTGCTTGTTTTGTTTTCTCCGCTCACATTCATGAATTCTGCGGTATGGGGACAGTGTGATGCTATTTATACCGGCTTTGTTATTCTGGCGTTATACGCCTTTATAAAGGAAAAATATCCCACTGCCTTTATTTTTTACGGAGCAGCCTGCGCTTTTAAACTGCAGGCAGTGTTTATACTTCCCTTCTTTTTGTTTGTGTATGTCAGGAAAAAACAATTTTCTGTACTTAATTTTTTGATCATTCCGGCTGTTATGGAAGTGCTCTGCATTCCGGCCATGATTATGGGACGGGGAATCAAGGCCGCATTTTCGGTTTATTATTATCAGACATTTTCCTGCGACAAGATGTTTTTCAACTATCCCAGTCTCTGGACGATTATTTCTGATAATATTGAGAATGTGGAAGATTTTGTCATGTACCGCCAGACAATGAGAACAGTGGCTATCCTGTTGACGGTTGCGGTACTGATGATGCACATGGGATATCTTTTGTATAAAAGGATTGAAGTAAGCGGAATAAATGTCATCTATATATCATTTATATTTGTATTTACATGCGTTATGTTTTTGCCGGGAATGCATGAGAGATATGGGTTCGTGTATGAAATACTCGCACTGATCATAGCGTTTGCAATTCCCAAAACGATTCCGCTGCTCACCGTAATGTACTCATTGACTGCAATTACATATGGGCATGATTTATTTGGCGGTCCCGATGTGACCGGAACCATGGGAATTATTAATTTATTGATATATGTCGTATATATCATAATATTGTTCCGTAAAATGACAGAGGAATGCAGGCAGGCGTAATTTTTCCGGATGATAAAATTTGATTGCATAAAGATAAGGAGAAAGATATGTATATTATCGCAGGGCTGGGAAATCCCGGCAAAGAATATGAAAACACCAGACATAATATCGGGTTTGACGTCATAGACAGATTAGCAGAGGAAGAAAACATCGCTGTCATGGAGAGCAAGCACAAGGCGCTGATCGGCAAAGGCTACGTGGCAGGGCAGAAAGTGATTCTGGCAAAGCCCCAGACTTTCATGAACTTAAGCGGCGAGAGCATCCGTGAGATCGTGGATTACTACAAGGTGGATGATACTACAGAACTGATCGTGATCTCTGACGATATCAGTCTGGATGTGGGACAGATCCGTATCCGGAAAAAGGGCAGTGCCGGCGGACACAACGGTCTGAAGAATATCATCAAAATGTTGGGACATGATACTTTTATCCGTGTCCGCATGGGCGTGGGCGAAAAGCCGAAAAACTTTGATCTGGCGGATTATGTGCTGGGACATTTCCCGGCCGGAGAGCGTGAGATCATGGATGAGGCGACAAAGACCGCTGCCGAGGCTATCCGCATGATCATTACCGAGAATGCAGACGCAGCTATGAACCATTATAATGCGAAAAAGACGGTGTAGAATAGACAATGTTATAAGAGGAAAAAGAAATGCAGGCACTACTTGCGCCGCTGAAAGAATTGGCGGACTATGATGAGATCCGTAAAGTTGTGAAACAGGGAAAAGGAACGATTGCTCTGTCGGGGTGTGTGGATTCTCAGAAACTTCATATGATCTACGGACTCAGCGATGGCCTGAAATACAAGGTCATCGTTACTTATAATGACTTAAAAGCTAAAGAAATTTACGAAGAATATAAATTTTATGACAGAAATGTCATGCTGTATCCGGCCAAAGACCTGATCTTCTTTCAGGCGGATATTCACGGCAACCAGCTGGTGCAGGAGCGGATCAAGACCCTGCGCAGAGTCGTGGAGGGAAAACCTGTCACTATCGTCACCACCTACGCGGCACTGATGACACCGCAGGTATTGTGGGAGGAACAGGACATTATCCGCACCGAGCGGGGAGGCAGCCTGGATGAGGGCAGCCTGGCTTCCAGACTGGTGGCTATGGGATATGAGAAAGCTTATCAGGTGGAAAGCCCGGGACAGTTTTCTATCCGCGGCGGCATTGTTGATATCTTTGATCTGACGGAAGAGAATCCCTATCGTATCGAACTGTGGGGAGATGAAGTAGAATCCATCCGCAGTTTTGATATTTTAAGCCAGCGGTCTATTGAAAAACTGGAGAGTATCACAGTTTATCCGGCTACGGAGTTCGTATTGTCTGAAGAGCAGATACGACGGGGGATCGCAAAGCTTGAGAAAGAAGCCTTAAAACAGGAAAAAATCTTCAGGGATGCACATCAGCCGGAGGAAGCCCACAGGATCGCCACGCAGGTAAGCGAATTAAAGGAACAACTGCTGGAATTCCAGAGCAAGATCAATCTTGAGGGATATATCCGTTATTTTTATGAAAACACTGTAACGATGCCGGAGCTGCTGGCGGATATGGCGGGACGATCACTGGTCTTCTACATTGATGAACCGGCGCGAGTGAAGGAACAGGCGGATGCCATCGAACTGGAATTTCGTGAGAGCATGGAACAGCGTGCCAGAAAGGGTTACGTGCTGCCGGGTCAAATGAATATTCTGTACAGTGGTGAGCGGGTGGCAGCCACATTGGAGAAAAATGCCGTGGTGACCCTGGCGGCCATGGAAAGCAAGTACGGATATTTTAAGACAGAAAAGCATATAGATATCGCTGCCCGCAACATAGCTCCCTACAACAACAGTTTTGAAACGCTTGTCAAAGATCTGAAAAAGTACAAAAAGAACGGCTACCGCGTACTGCTGTTGTCCGGATCCCGTACCCGCGCAAAACGTCTGGCGGAGGATCTGCGAAATGCGTTAGATGCCGGAGCCGGGCTTACGGCAATCTATACAGAAGACCCTATGAGAGAAGTACAGCCCGGAGAAATCCTGACCTATTACGGTCATGTGAATAAAGGGTTTGAGTATCCCTGGCTGAAATTTGTGGTACTCTCCGAAAGCGATATTTTCGGGACGGAAAAGCGCAAAAAAAAGAAGAAAAAGCTTTATCAGGGGCAGAAGATCAATGATTTCAATGACCTGAAGATCGGCGACTATGTGGTGCATGAGACTCATGGACTGGGGATCTATAAGGGCATTGAGAAGGTAGAGGTAGACAAGGTCGTCAAGGATTATCTGAAGATTGAATATCGTGACGGCGGAAATCTGTACATTCTGGCCACCGGGCTGGATGTGATCCAAAAGTATGCTTCGGCGGATGCGGCAAAGAAGCCGAAACTGAATAAATTAGGCGGTAAGGAATGGGAGCATACCAAGACGAAGGTGCGTAGCGCGGTCAGCGCCGTGGCGAAAGATCTGGTAGAATTGTATGCGGTCAGACAACAGAGCGAAGGCTATGCGTTTGGGAAAGATACTGTATGGCAGCGGGAATTCGAAGAAATGTTTCCCTTCGAGGAAACGGAAGATCAGCTGAATGCCATTGCTGATACCAAGGCGGACATGGAGAGCCATAAGATCATGGACCGACTGGTCTGCGGTGATGTGGGTTACGGAAAAACAGAAATAGCCATTCGTGCAGCGTTCAAAGCGGTACAGGAGGGAAAACAGGTAGTCTATCTGGTACCTACTACGATCCTGGCACAACAGCATTATAATACTTTTGTGCAGAGAATGAAGGATTTTCCTGTAAATATTGCGTTGATGAGCCGTTTCCGTACTCCGGCGGAGATCAAAAAGACGGTGAAGGATCTGGAAAAAGGCATGGTAGACATCGTCATCGGTACCCACAGAGTATTGTCTGCGGATGTGAAGTTCAAGGACCTGGGGCTGCTGATCATCGATGAGGAACAGCGTTTTGGGGTGGCACATAAGGAGAAAATCAAGAAATTAAAAGAAAATGTGGATGTATTGACTCTGACGGCAACACCCATTCCCAGAACACTGCACATGAGTCTGATCGGTATCCGTGATATGAGCGTACTGGAGGAAGCCCCCAATGACAGGCTGCCGATCCAGACGTTTGTCTGTGAATACAACGATGAACTGGTCAGAGAGGCTATCGTCAGAGAAATGGCCAGGGGAGGACAGGTCTACTATGTCTATAACCGGGTGAACAATATTGCAGATATTGCGGCGCAGATCGCGAAGCTGGTGCCGGAAGCCAATGTGGCATATGCCCACGGACAGATGAAAGAACATGAACTGGAACGGATCATGTTTGATTTCATTAACGGGGAGATCGATGTTCTGGTATCCACCACGATCATAGAGACCGGTCTGGATATTTCCAATGTAAATACCATGATTATTCACGATTCGGATAATCTTGGGCTGTCCCAGCTGTACCAGCTGCGGGGACGAGTGGGGCGTTCCAACCGGAATGCCTATGCTTTTCTGATGTACAAGCGGGATAAAATGTTAAAAGAGGTCGCTGAGAAACGCCTGGCGGCGATCAAAGAATTCACGGATCTGGGCAGTGGGTTCAAGATCGCCATGCGGGATCTGGAGATCCGCGGTGCCGGAAACCTGTTGGGCACGAGCCAGCACGGACATATGGAAGCTGTGGGATATGATCTGTACTGCAAGATGCTGAACGAAGCGGTGCAGAATCTGAAGGGTATCCATACTACGGTGGATTTCACCACAGTGATCGATCTGGACGTGGATGCTTATATACCGGCGGAGTACATTGTGAATGAGACGCAGAAGCTGGATATCTATAAGCGGATCGCCGGGATTGAGACAGAAAAGGAACGCGATGAGATGAAAGATGAATTGCTGGATCGTTTCGGCAATATTCCAAAGGCTGTGGATAATCTGCTGAGAATTGCTTTGATCCGTATGGCAGCCCATGGTCTTGATATGACAGAGATCAAAGGAAAGAATGAGAGGATCACATTCAATTTCCGACCGGATGCCAAAATCGATCCCCGGAAAATTCCGGCATTTTTAAAAAAGCATGGAAATGAACTGAGTTTTACCGCCTATGGTAATCCGTTCTTTACTTACAAGTATAAGAAGACCGGGCTGGTGGAGACAGATGCGGAACTTCTGATGGGGAAAACGGAGGAATTGTTGCAGGAAATGAAGGCACTGGTGCTGGATGCGGAGGAAAAAACTGAGAAAATCCCGGTGCAGGATCCGATACAGGGGAATTGAGGGATTTTTATAGGACTTTAAAAATGATACCTTCTTATCAGAACAAGGAACAAACGGATTCTGATAAGGAGGTATTTTTATGAAAGGATATGTAACAGCCGGCGGATATATGGGATATGTAGATAACAAATATATCTTATTTGCCAGCGAAGATGAATATTTTGATTACATGGAAACTATTTAGGAACGGCGACGTACCGGTCATAAAACAGTGTCAGGCAATGACCTATGTTAAATTTTTAATTAATGTCCAGTGCCTTTACCGACGCATGACAAGTGTGTTATAGTTAAATTACAGCGGCCGGTTAAAACGGTACATGTCAGAGTTACAGTGATATCTGGCGATATAACGGCAGGATTTCGCGGAGCATGACAGAGTTGTACGGTAACGCTGAAACTATTATCAATAGATACAGATGGGAGTTTATATTATGGAACTGACTGAGAAAAAGGAATTTGACCTGCTCTCCCTGGGAGAGATCATGCTGAGATTATCACCGCCCGACAACGAGCGTATCACCAGAGGCGACAGCTTCAGTAAACAGGCCGGAGGCGCGGAACTGAATGCCATCACCGGTGCGGCAATGCTGGGACTTCGCTGCGGTATCATCTCCAAGCTGCCGGCCAATGACCTTGGCGTATATATTAAGAACCGTGTACGTCTCTGCGGCGTCAGTGATGACTATCTGGTATACGATGATGACAAGGATGCCAGACTGGGGGTGTATTACTATGAGAACGGCGCATATCCCAGAAAACCCCGTATTGTATATGACCGTAAGAATACCTCTATCAATAAGCTGACTGTAGATGATTATGACAATAAGATCTACAGTGACACCAGATGTTTCCATACCAGCGGTATCACGCTGGCCTTGAGCCCGGAACTTCGTGCTACAGCCATTGAGATGATCAAGCGTTTTAAGGCACAGGGCGCAATCATTTCCTTTGATGTCAACTTCCGTGGCAACCTGTGGACCGGTGCTGAGGCGAAGGAATGTATTGAGTCTATTCTGCCTTATGTGGATATCTTCTTCTGCTCCGAAGATACCGCACGTCTGACGTTCCTGAAAGAGGGCGATGCGAAGAGCATTATGAAGAGCTTCACGGAAGAGTATCCGATCTCTATCGTGGCATCCACACAGCGTATCGTACATAGCCCGAAACGTCATACGTTCGGATCTATCATTTACAGCGCGAAGGATGACACTTATTATGAGGAAGCGCCTTATACCGATATCGAAGTCGTAGACCGTATCGGAAGCGGTGACGCGTATATCTCCGGCGTGCTGTACGGACTGCTGGCACATCCCGGCGAATACCAGAGAGCACTGGAATACGGTAATGCCATCAGTGCCTTGAAGAATACGATTCCCGGTGACCTGCTGTGTACCGACCTGAAGGAAATCGAAGGAATCATCAAGGAGCACAAGTCCACCGGACGTGTGGCTGAGATGGATCGGTAAGGCTCAGTTTATAATGATGATAGTGAGTTTGGGAACAAATTCACAAATAATAGTATAAACAACAGAAACAGCGAAACAGAATAAATAGAAAGAGACAGACCTTGTTGTGTAGTATGATGCACGACAAGGTCTTTTATGTTAAAATTTAACAAATATAAAACTAAAATATATTAAAAAAGATGATATACAAGATTAAATTAGTTTGCTATACTATTGGCATAACAACAAAAAAAGAAAGTGCTATCAAATTGGAAAAAGAAGACAGAATCAGGCAAAAAGAACAATGGAGCCAACTCTCTCCTGCGGGAAAGTGGCAATATTTTAAGGACTATTATCTGTGGATCACGGTAGGAGTGGTGACGGGGATCGCAATTCTTATTTCCCTGATCGTACATTTTGCGACAAAGACCAGTTTTGTCATGGGCGTCATGGCAGTGAACACGGATGGGGAATCCATAGAGGCGACAAGTTCCGATTATTTTACGGATTTCCTAAGAGAACACGGGGTGACATCAAAACGGGATGTGGTCAATCTGAACTATACGATCTGGATCGATCCGCATTCGGATTCCGATGTGGATTCCACGAATCTCAGTACGATTCAGGTGTTGTTCATGACACGGTCGGTGGATGTATTTTTCTCCGATGAGGAATTCCTGAAATTGATGGGAGGCACAGACTATCTGGTAGATCTGCGGGATTACCTGCCGGAGAAACTTCTCGCGAAGTATGAGGAGCAGCAGATCCGGGTGCTTGATACCATGACCGGAGAGACGATCGTGGCAGGCATCCGATTGGAGAATAATGCATGGGTGCAGAAGACCGGCTGGTACAAAGAGACTGCGGCAGTGGGACTGGCGGACGGCATGAAGAACCCGGAGCTTGCGGTGGCACTGTTGGAGGAAGTGTTGCAATAGGAAGCTGGAAGACCGGATATTTGGAAGCGTCGGTGAGCAAAGCGGTAACCGATAACTTTGCTGTTGACGAAAACTGTGACCGATAGCTTTGGAGAAGTATAGATAATGACATCAGATGGGGAGAACGGCATGGAACATAGAGATAACACAAAGGAAAATACAAAGAAAAACACAAAAGAAAACAAAAAAGAAAACATAAAAGATAACATAAAAGAGAATACAACAGAGAACATGAAAGAGAGCAGAAAACACTTCACAAGCGTAGAAAAACAGACGGAAAACCCGTTTTTAAACTTGTATCACATTAATGCTTTGGGCAGAGACGGTACGCCGTTTGATTATTATTTTGCTTCCAGAAACAAGGAAAAGGAAATCAAGCATGAGACACACAGCATGCGTCCGGAAGGTATGGCGGTCTATGCGGTGACAGCGGACGGGGAACGGCTGGTATTGGTGCGGCAATACAGATATCCTGTGGATGAATACCTGTACGAACTGCCGGCCGGATTGATTGAACCGGGAGAGACCGCAGAGGAAGCGGCCTGTCGTGAAATGCAGGAAGAGACCGGATGGAAACTGGATGTGTACGAAGGCGGGGAACCGGCGTTTCGCAGACCTTTCTTTTTAGCACAGGGGCTTACGGATGAAAGTGGGAGCCTGATTTATGGAACGGTGACGGAACAGGTCGGACAGCACCAGGAGAACACAGAAGACATTCAGGTGATCCTGGCGGACAGAGCAGAGGCACTCAGGATCCTCAGAGAAGAGAGGGTGTCCATGCGCTGCGGACTGATGCTACAGCAGTTTCTGGCATCGGAGCCGGAAACACCGTTCGCTTTTTTACATGTGATTGTATGATAGCACCTCATCATTAGATTAGAAAATAGAGATCACTGACAAGAGAAGAGCATGTGTGAAAAATAAATTTTCACACGCGAGATTTGTGTCTGCGCGCACTTGATGCAAATTCGTTATTTACAAAGGGTGTGCGCGGAAATGAGGATTAATATGGCAATCAGATATATTGAAAAAGACAGAACATTCTGGCTGGATACGGAAAATACCAGCTACCTGTTGGGGATTGTAGACCGGGAGAATTTCGTAGGACATATCTATTACGGTAAAAAATTACAGTACAGAGAGGGATCGCCGGCACCGGTATATCTCATGCGTACCGGGGAGGCACCCTTTGTGCCTTCAAAAAATAATCGTGAGCGTGTCTCTTTCCTGGATTCATTCCCTATGGAGTATCCGGGAAACGGACTGGGAGATTACAGAGAGAGCGCAATCAGCATCCGTACAGCAAGCGGACATGTGGGAGTACAGCTGCAGTATATCTCGCATGAAATTGTAAAGCAGAAGCCGTCACTTTTAGGACTGCCGTCTACTTTTCCGGGGGACGAGGACTGTGATACTCTGATCCTGCATCTGGCAGATCCTGTGATCGGTCTGGAAGCGGAGTTACTGTACACTACATTTGAAAAAGAAGATGTGATCACCCGGAGCGTGATCCTTAAGAATGCATCCGGGCAGCCGGTATTTCTCACGAAAGTAATGTCCGCCTGTCTGGACCTGGATAGTACGGATACGGAATATGATGTGCTCACACTGCATGGTTCCTGGGCGAGAGAACGACAGATGGAGAGACGTCCCCTGATGCACGGCAAACAGAGCGTAGGATCTGTCCGCGGCGAGTCCTCGCATCAGGAGCATCCTTTTATGGCATTACTGGATAAAAATGCGACACAGGACAGTGGGGAAGTCTACGGCATGCATTTTGTCTCTTCCGGTAATTTCCTGGCGCAGGCAGAACTGTCCCAGTTTGATTCCGTCCGTGTGGTGATGGGAATCCATCCGGAGCATTTTACCTGGAAACTGGAGCAGGGAGAGAGCTTCACAGCGCCGGAAGTGGTGATGACGTATTCGGCGCAGGGATTGGAAGGAATGACGCATAACTACCATAATATGTACAGAAACCATTTGATCCGCGGAGAGTACCGGGATAAGAAACGCCCGATCCTGATCAATAACTGGGAAGCAACCTATTTTGATTTTAACACGAAAAAATTATTACAGATTGCGAAGCAGGCATCAGAACTGGGCATCGAAATGCTGGTGATGGACGATGGATGGTTCGGACACCGCAATGATGACAGCACCAGCCTGGGGGACTGGAAGGTAAACGAGCAGAAACTGCCGGGAGGCCTGAAACCGCTGGTAGATCAGGTAAATGCCCTGGGGATGAAGTTCGGTATCTGGTTTGAACCGGAGATGATCTCCCCGGATTCGAATCTGTACAGAGCACATCCCGACTGGGCAATCGCGATTCCCGGACGTGTGGGAAGCCTGTGCCGGAATCAGTATGTGCTGGATCTGTCCCGGAAGGAAGTCAGGGACTATGCCTATGAAAGTGTGGCAGCAGTGCTTCGCAGTGCCAATATTGAATATGTCAAATGGGATATGAACCGTCAGCTTTCAGATTTGGGCAGCGCAGAACTGACTGCGGATCGTCAGGGCGAACTATATCACAGATATGTGCTCGGCGTATATGAAATGCAGGAGAGACTGCTTGCGGAATTCCCTCATTTGCTGTTGGAGAACTGCTCCGGCGGCGGAGCGAGATTCGACCCTGGTATGCTGTACTACAGCCCGCAGATCTGGTGTTCCGATGATACGGATGCAATCGAAAGACTGAAGATTCAGGAAGGAACGATGTTATTGTATCCTCTGTCCACGATGGGAGCCCATGTGTCGGATTGCCCGAATCATACGGTCGGCAGGGTGACACCTTTTGAGACCAGAGGGCATGTGGCGCTGGCCGGAACTTTTGGGTATGAACTGGATGTCACGAAGATACCGGAAGAGGACAGGGCGCGGATCCCCGGACAGGTGGCAATGTATCATAAATATAATGATCTGATCCGTAGAGGAGACTATTACCGGATCGCATCTTTTTTGGAAAACGGCAATTACGACTGCTATATGGTGACATCTCCGGATCAGACGGAAGCACTGGTGACGTATGTACAGGTGCTGTCCCGTCCCAACTTCCACAGCAGAAGAGTACGCCTGAAAGGACTGGCACCGGAGAGAAAGTACAGAGTCGAAGAGACAGGAGAAGTATTCGGCGGCGACGTACTGATGCAGGCAGGACTTCTGGTGGCACCGATGTGGGGAGACTACCGGAGTAAACTAATCCATCTCACAGCGCAGGATGCGTAACCGGTTCTCGCGGGAAAAGACAAAACTTGACAAATTAAGTTCATTTCACTAAATTTAAAGTAATCATACAAACGGAGTAGTAATTATGGCAAAAGCAGTAAAATTAGCAGATATCGCAGAAAGAGTCGGCGTCAGTACGGTTACAGTGTCCAAGGCATTGTCCGGACAAAAAGGCGTCAGTGAAGAAGTCAGAGAAAAAATCCGCAGCATTGCAGAGGAGTTAGGCTATCAGCAGCCATCCGCAGCGAGAAAAAGTCAGAGCCAGAAGAGTTACAATATCGGCATTCTGATCTCAGAGAGATTCCTGGATAAATATGAATCCTTTTACTGGCAGATGTATCAGTCCGTAGCGACCAGAGCGACGGCAAAAGAATGTTTTACGATGCTGGAAGTCATCGGGGCAGCTGAGGAAGAGAGCGGCAGGCTGCCAAAACTGGTGCAGGAACGCAAGGTGGACGGCATTATTGTCATCGGTAAGATGCTGGACGGCTATTTGCAGGTGCTGAATGCGGAAGCCGGAATCCCTGTCATTTTCCTGGACTATTATAACGGAAGAGAAGCGAGCGATTCCGTAATCTCCAACAGTTATTACGGAACCTATGAACTGACTTATTACTTATATCGTATGGGACACCGTAAGATCGCTTATGTGGGAACTTTGCTTGCCACGGAGAGTATTACCGACCGTTATTTTGGGTATCAGAAGGCTCTGCTGGAGCTGGGACTGGAGCAGAAAAAAGAGTGGATACTGGAAGACCGCCATATCGATACCGGCAAGATTGATACCGTGAATATGTTACAGATTCCGAAGGATATGCCCACGGCGTTTGTATGTAACTGCGATCTGACGGCCAGCTTTCTCATTAAAAAGCTGAGAGAGAACGGCTATCGTGTGCCGGAGGATATCTCTGTTGTAGGATTTGATAATTATCTGTATCCCGGACTCAGTGATATCCGCATTACGACGTATGAAGTAGATATGGGGGAAATGGCCAGAAGAGCCATTCACAATATGATCAAGAAAATCACCAGTGACAATTACAAACCGGGTGTTACCGTGGTGGAAGGTCGTCTGGTGCTGAAGGACAGTGTGTCACACGTATAGCCTGTGTGGCATTTTGCCGGTAGACGAAAGGTGTGACCCCGGTGTGCTTTTTAAACAGGTGGATGAAGTGGTTGGTGTTATCAATACCCACCGCAGAGCCTACCTCATGAATCGGAGCATCCGTAGATAGGAGCAGTGATTTCGCTGCTTCTATTTTTTTCTCCTGAAGATATTGCAGCGGAGAGACATGGAACGTTGCGGAAAATTCCCGACACAGACGGTATCTGCTGATACCGAGGGTCTGTTCAAAATATTCTAAGGAATGACTTTCGGCATAATTCTCATCAAAATCTGCTTTCATGGTCAGCAGGTAGGCAGGGAGAGGCTTCTCGTCTCCGGAGACGGACAGGGAGGAGAAAGCAAGCTCCGTAAACATTTCTGTGAAGACATTGTGAATCTGCAGCTGTTCTACGGGGGCCGGCGAAAAAGGCAGCTTGGTCAACTGCTGCATCCGACCCGGAACACAGGAACCGATCGGAATCGGATAACAACAGGGGAAATTGCGCCGGAAAATGCTGTAATAGGAAGAAAGATCCTGACCGCTTAGGAAAAACAACTGGAAACGCCAGCGTCCCCGGGTGAGGTGCAGGGAAAATTCCCGGCTGCAGTCCCAGAAAAGCAGTTGTGTATGATCCAGCGTCACATGAATCTCCCGGGAAGAGAAAGAACAGCTTCCTTCTAAAGTGTAGATCAGAAGATATGCCGGAAACGGATTCCATTCATAGCAAAAAGGATCGGAAAGCCGGAATTCTCCACCGGCCAACGGAAGTATAAAGCCTGTTTCCTCCAATGAGAGGTGATATAATTGTCCCAGAAGCAACTCCGGAGAACGCTGGCCTTCAATCGCGGCGGAAGTACGTTTACATGCATTGAGAAAGGTAGTAGATATATTCATATAAATCTCCGTTTCACAGGCATCGGAAATCTTATTTGTAAGTAAGGATTTTGAATGCCGGGAATAAAAAGTGTATTCTTCTGTGCGTTATTTTATGGTAAATTATCAAAAATTAATTTAGCTTAAGCACATTATAAACCATTCTTTTATCTGTTTCAATGCAAAAGAAAAACAAAAAATAAGTTTTAACTAATTACAAAAGCTAAATTAAGCTAATGATATTAATTAAATAGTGAAAAATATACAAAAAGCAAACTATAAACTTGTGAAAATAGAAGATAATAACGAAAACAGCAAGAAAATGAGATTAAAAACAAGAAAGACTGATGCTTAATTAATACAATTATGTATAATTAAATTAAGTTACAAAACAGTAAACGCTATCAAATGTAACAAACATTTTAAGGAGGATTTCTTATGAAGATGAAAAAGTTCTTAGCTCTTTCCACAGCATCTGTCATGGCACTGTCCATGGCAGCATGTGGAAGCACAGACAACGGAGCCGCTGAAAGCAGCGCAGCTGCCACCCCTGCAACCGCTGAAGCTTCTACCGAAGCAGGAACCGCAGAAGCAGAGGTAACCGGTCTGAATTACGCAGACATTACTCTGGGTGAGGATTACACAGACATTACTACAACCATTAAGGTGCTGACCAACCGTACCGACCTGCTGGAGGATGGCGCAGCAGTCCCTTACCAGACTTACATCGATGCATTCAATGAGATGTATCCCAACATCACTGTTGATGTAGAAGGTATCACCGATTATGCAAGTGACACACTGCTTCGCTTACAGGGCGGTGACTGGGGCGACGTTATGATGATCCCCGCAGTTGACAAGGCTGACTTAAGCACCTACTTCATGCCGATCGGAACCACTACCGAGATGGACGGTCAGTTAAACTACTACAATCAGATGTACGAAGGTGTTGTATACGGTGTTCCTTACACCGCAGGCGTTAACGGCGGTATCGTATATAACAAAGCAGTGTTCGAAGCAGCAGGAATCACCGAGATGCCTAAGACTCCCGAAGAGTTCATTGAAGATCTGAAGACGATCAAAGCTTATGACGAAAACATCATTCCTCTGTACACCAACTATGCAGCAGGCTGGGCAATGGGCGGTCAGTGGGATCCCGCAATCAGCGGCAGTGCTACCGGCGACAGCACCTACATGAACCAGAAGTTACTGCACACTGCCAATCCTTTTGCTGATCCCGGCGACGGCACCGGCGCTTACAACGTATACAAGGTAATGTACGAAGCAGTTGCTGAAGGCCTTACCGAGGATGACTACTCCACCACCGACTGGGAAGGTTCCAAGGGTATGATCAACAATGGTCAGATCGCATGTATGGTACTTGGTTCCTGGGCAGTTCCTCAGATGAAGGAAGCAGGCGACAATGCTGACGATATCGCTTACATGCCGTTCCCTATCACTTTAACTAACGGCAAGCAGGCAGCTTCCGTAGGCCCTGACTACAGCTTTGGTATCAATGCGGATGCATCCGAAGAGAACCAGGCAGCAGCACTGTGCTTCGTTAAGTTCATGGCTGAAGAATCCGGATTCTCCTATGACTGCGGCGGACTTCCCGTTGCTATCAAGGATACCAGATTACCGGACTTCTACGCAGCATTCAAGGGTATCGACTTCGTAGTAGATGAGCCCGCAATCGAAGGCGAAGAGGATCTGTTAAACGAGCTGAACTCCGCTTCCGGTCTGAACATCAACAACAACGGTGAGACCAAGATGCAGGAGCTGGTTGAGTGCGCATCCGACGGTTCCAAGACCTACGACGAGATCATCGACGAGTGGAACGATGAATGGACTTCCGCACAGGAGAGCTGTGGCGTAGAGATCCAGTAATCGTGCACAAATAAGTAATCACCGGTAATAAGAAGTTTCTTAAGCGGCTAACATAATCTTTTGAGATGAGAGGGAACCGGGGAAGGGTTCCTTCTTATCTAAGAAAGAAGGGTATGGAGGTATTTCGATGAATGCAGAGACAATGAAGAAAACAAAAAAACCCTTCAGCATGAAAAAATGGGTAAAGAGCAGGAACGGACAGCAGACCATCGTCATCCTGTCTTTCATGTTCATTCCCCTGCTTTTGCTGTTTGTGTTCACCTATCTCCCTTTTGGAGAAATGGTAAAATTCAGTTTTTATAAAATGAAATATGCTACCCCGGTAGACAAAAGACAATTCGTAGGATTCCAGAACTACATCGATGTATTCAAAAAAGATGAATGCTTCAGTGCATTGAAGCTGAGCCTTTACTATATGGCCGGTGCCATGGTGCAGCTGGCACTCGCATTGTATCTGGCAACGATCCTTAGTTTCAAGACCAAATTCGGCAATATGTTCAAGGGATTCATGTTCTTCCCTTACCTGATCAGTGGTATTGCCATTGGATTTATTTTCAAATTCTTCTACACCAGAGGCTTCGTATTCGATACGGTATTACAGTGGTGTGGATTTAACTTAGAAAACCTTCCGTACTGGCTCAAAGACAAGAGCATTAACAATATCTCTCTGGTAGCTTCCTCTGTATGGCGTTATTACGGCAACAACATGGTACTCTTCATCGGTGCCATCATGTCCGTGGACTCCGAGATGTACGAGGCAGCAGAGCTGGACGGTGCCAATAAATTCCAACAGTTTATACATATTATCTTACCCAGCATCAAGACTATCGTTACTTTGAACGTGATCCTGTCCATTACAGGTTCCTTGAGTGCTTTCGATCCCCCTTACGTTATCACCAAGGGTGGCGGCGGAACCGCAACTTACTTCGTACTGATGGATAAGATTGCACATACCAACCAGCAGGTAGGTCTTGCATCTGCCATGGCAGTGGTACTGTTGCTGATCATCTTCGCAGCAACGATTTTACAGAAACTCTTCTTCAAACTGGTATTCAGAAGCTCCGATGCGGACAATGAGGAATACACCAGAAGAAAACGTCTCAGAAGAGAAGCAAGATGGAAGAAGGAGGCGGTGTAAGATGGCAAAGATGAAAACCAATCGTAAACATTACAGCGTAGGTGCTGTGATCTGGATCATCATTAAATATTTTAGCCTGGTGTTCTTCTCCTTCGTGGCACTGCTGCCCATCGTATCCTGCGTCATTACGGCGTTCAAGACCGATGCGGAATACCAGAGCACCAATGTTATGACCTTACCTGAGAGCTGGCTGAACTTCTCGAACTTTACAGATGCATTTACCCGTGCCAACATGGGTAGAGCTTATATCAACTCCGCAATTATCCTGGTATTCGTACTGTTAGGATCCATCCTGGTGGGAACACAGTTAGCTTATGTACTGAACAGATTCCAGTTCCCCGGCAACGGACTGATCCGCAGCCTGTTCCTGTTCGCAACCCTCCTTCCCGGAATCGCAATGCAGGTATCTGTGTACCAGATCATGAGTAACCTCGGATTTATCAACCATCTGTACGGTTACATCATAATGAGTATGGGTACGGATGTTATCTCCATCTACATCTTCATCCAGTTCATGGAGAACATTTCGGTATCGTTGGATGAATCCGCATTTATCGACGGCGCTTCCTACTTTACCATTTACTGGAAGATCATTCTTCCGCTTTTGAAGCCCGCAATCGTAACATCTATGGTATTAAAGGGCGTAGGCGTGTATAATGAATATTATTGCGCCAGTCTGTATCTGCAGGACAAGAGGACTCTGGGTGTGGTTGCAACCTCCCTGTATACCTTCACCGGACCTCTTGGCAGCAAATACAATCTGATCTGCGCAGGCGTACTGATGTCTCTGCTGCCTGCCCTGATCGTATTCCTGCTCTGCCAGAAACAGATCTACAGTGGAATCACTTCCGGCGCTGTCAAAGGATAAAGGAGCGTGTGGAACATGAAGAACGAAAAACTTAACGTTATGAGAGAAGAGATTAAAAAGCACCTGACAGAAGGGATCATTCCCTTCTGGAAAGGTATGCGGGATGACGAGTTCGGCGGTTATTACGGCTGGCTGGATTACGATCTGAACCTGGATAAAAAGGCAGAAAAAGGCTGTATCCTGAACAGCAGGATCACCTGGTTCTTCTCCAATGCCTATACTCTGTTGAAGGACGAAAGTCTCCTGGATGAAGCAAAGCATGGATATGCTTTCTTAAAAGACCATTGTCTGGACAAAGAATACGGTGGTATCTACTGGTCCCTGAACTACGACGGAACCCCGAAGGATACTACAAAACATACTTACAATCAGGCGTTTTGTATCTATGCACTGTCTTCTTACTATGAAGCCAGTGGGGATGCGGAAGCTCTGGAACTGGCGAAAAAACTTTTTGCACTGATTGAAACAACCTGTATGGATGAAGTGGGATATCTGGAAGCATTCACCAGAGATTTCAAACCGGAATCCAACGAAAAATTATCGGAGAACGGTGTTCTGGCTGACAAGACCATGAACACACTGCTGCATGTATTCGAGGCGTACACGGAACTGTATCGCGTATCCGGTGATGAAAAGGTGCGCAGACGCCTGCTTTGGATCATGGATCTGTTCGCTGAGAAAGTTTACAATCCCGAGCTTCACAGACAGGAAGTGTTCTTTGATAAGCATTACAATACCATTCTGGATCTGCATTCCTACGGTCACGATATCGAGACCGCATGGCTGATCGACAGAGGTTGTCAGGTGCTGGATGATCCGGAGCTGACGCAGAAGATGTACAAGATCACCAAAGATCTGACAGCACAGATTTATAAAGTGGCATTTGACGGCCACTCTCTGGCAAATGAATGTGACAGAGGTGTCGTGAATGTACACAGAATCTGGTGGGTACAGGCAGAGACGGTGATCGGATTCTTAAACGGCTATGAGAAAGAGCCGGAGAAGAAGGAATATCTGGAAGCTGCCGAGAAGGAATGGGCATTTATCCGTGATCATGTGATCGATAAGAGACCCGGTTCCGAGTGGTTCTGGGAAGTGGATCCGCAAGGGAATCCTTATCCCGACAGACCCATCGTGGAGCCCTGGAAATGCCCTTACCATAACGGCAGGATGTGCATGGAGGCCATCAAACGTATTTCGGATTGAAGTAAATGAGACCTCCAGGAGGTCCTGAAGCGTGTCTCAGACTGAAGTAAATGAGACCTCCAGGAAGTCCTGAAACGTACTTCAGGCGAAAGGTAATGAGACCTCCAGGAAGTCATCAAGCGTATATAGAAGATAAGAGAGGATACCTACTATGTTAGCAGAGCGTTATTACATAGAGAAAGAGAAGCAGGAGAAGCTGCTTTCCCGTAAAAATGTAAAGTCTGATTTCTACAACGGTATTTATGACCGTTATGAATATCCGGTTCTGACCAGAGACCATATTCCCCTGACCTGGAGATATGATCTTGATCCTAAGACGAATCCTTATTTTATGGAGCGTCTTGGCATCAATGCGGTCATGAATTCCGGAGCAATCGAATTAAACGGTAAGTATTATCTGGTTGCCCGTATCGAGGGAAATGACAGAAAGTCCTTCTTCGGTGTGGCGGAAAGTGACAACGGTATCGACGGATTTCGTTTCTGGGATTACCCCATTTTACTGGATGATACCTGTCCGGAAGAGACTAATGTCTATGACATGCGTCTGACCAAACATGAAGACGGTTATATCTACGGTGTGTTCTGCTCCGAGAGCAAGGATACTTCCGTGAATGACTTATCCGCAGCAGTAGCGGCTGCCGGTATTGTAAGAACCAAAGATTTAAAGCACTGGGAGAGACTGGAGAACTTAAAGACCCTTCGTTCTCCCCAGCAGAGAAATGCAGTGCTGCATCCGGAATTCGTAGACGGCAAGTATGCTTTCTACACCAGACCGATGGATGATTTCATCGAGACCGGAAGCGGCGGAGGAATCGGTTTCGGACTGTGTGACGATATCACCCATGCAGTGATCGACGAAGAGCGCATGACCAGTCTGCGTAAATATCATACCATTACCGAGGCCAAAAACGGTGCGGGCGCTACCCCCATCAAGACAGACAGAGGTTGGATACATATTGCACATGGAGTACGTAATACCGCAGCCGGTTTACGTTACGTCATTTATGCTTTTGCAACGGACTTGAAGGATCCGGCAAAAGTGATCGCAGAGCCCTCCGGCCTGCTGATCGGCCCCAGAGGGGATGAGAGAGTGGGAGATGTTTCAAACGTAGTATTTACCAATGGTGCGATCGCGAATGAGAAGGGGGAAGTCTTTATCTACTACGCATCCAGCGATACCCGTATGCATGTGGCAACTACTACCATAGATAAGCTTGTGGATTATGTATTCAACACCCCTTCCGATCCCGGAAGAAGCGTGGAGTGTGTGGCACAGAGATGTGAACTGATCCGCAAAAACGAAGCTTTTTTAAAACAGGAAGCCAGATAAATAATGCAGAAATGAGGGACAATACATGAGCAAAGTAAAGATGATCAGCCAGCCTGTACCCAATGTACCCTGGCAGGATAAACCCAAAGGACATACCGGAGCTCCGGTATGGAGATACAGCGAGAACCCCATTATCGGAAGAAACCCTGTAGAAGGAGTAGCCAGAATTTTCAACAGTGCCGTAATGCCTTACGGCGATGAATTCAT
>JBNMHS010000044.1:0-22521 GCA_050872885.1 Acetatifactor sp. | reverse complement strand
CGGACACGATGTCCGCGTCAGCCGATTCGCGCCATGGACGGCGCGTGTAGGCGGCCCCGTCCGGTTTAGAACCGCTAAATCACTTTTCTTAGAAAATTCACACTCGTAGACCTTACAACTGAAGGAGAGCCCTTCTGTCCGTCCCGGGAGTTCGTCCGGTTAGCCAATAATTATTCACTAACTTTCAAGTTAACAAGTTCTCAAAAATTCTACTATTTATACCAAAATCAGCCAAAATAGAAGAAAAATGCATCTATAAATAAGGCCATTCTTGAAAAAACATTGTTTTTGCGCTGAATAGTGGAATATAATTCTAAAAAAGCGAAATTGTCCACTATTTTGTTCGATTATGCCTTAAATAGTGAAATTGAAGACGGGCAACAAAAAAGACAGTGCGGCTATACTTTCGTAACTTTCAATTTACTCTGCAATTTTGTTCAGCGTCACATCATCCAACGTTCCCCAACTATTGACATTACATTTGTATCTCACCCCAATGGTCAATGTGCCGTCGGTTACTTTGATCCCGGAGATTACGGGATTCTGCCAGTCAGCGTAAGTAGTCAACATAAACGGGGCGGTCAGCTCCTTGCCGTCTACAACAGCGTATAATTCCATGGAAGCATCCGCAGACATGTCGCCGCCCTGTGAGAATGCAGACAATTCATAAGTGCCGGGTGCGAGGTCTGTGAAACTTTGCTCAATGGAGAACTCCATATCGGAATCCCCGGACCAGAAGTGGAAAGCAACTTCGCCGCTGTGGGCATCCGCAGCCTTTACCTGATAGTCGGTGGGATCATTTTCGCCCGAATAGTTTACCGTCCACATGGAAGTATCGGCATCTTCAAAACTGGGATTCTGCACATAATTGACACGTTCCACCACAACAGCAGCTGTGACAGAGGTACCGTCTTCCATAACGCCGTTCACTGTGAAATCTCCGCCGTTTTCCGTATCGATCGCTGCAACATCGTCGGCATTCCAGGTGACGGGAACCTGTTTGACGGAACGATCATTATAAATGACACTTACGGTATCCGGAAGTTCCGGTTCTGCACCGATGTTACAGGAAACGGTCACTTCGGGAACGGTGTCTATTGCCAGAGGTGCGGTAGCTCCGTATTTCAGATATTTAAATACATTCAGGGAAGCTAAGGGGTGTCCTGTGAAATCAAACATTGCCTGATTGTCCCAGGAACTTCCGCCGTAATATTGTCCGGCATCCTTTGGATCATAAGCACCTGCATAACTACTGGCCCATCCACTGCCGTATTTTTCCCAGATGGCGGAGTTGTCAGCATCTGCAGGACCTACCGGGATCCAGGTACCTTCCCAATAAAATACGCCTTCCGCACCGGCTTCTACCGCTGCCGCACAGACATCACGGACTTCATTGGCCTGTCCCTGCACACTGGCAGAATAGCCTTCCGCCAGATCATCGGTGCCTTCCACACTGTTGGATGCACCATCACCGTCTTCTGAGGTATAGCAATAAGCAGTTTCCGCCACATACACCTTCTTATCATAAGTATCGCGGATATGCGTGATAGCGTTCTTCAGATCTTCTAGGTTTCCGTGCCAGTAAGGATAGAAGGAGAGACCGACGATATCATAATCGATTTCTTTTACCTGCAACCCGGTAAGCAGCGTATCCAGTTTTTTCATATCATCAATATTCGTGTAATGCACCGCAACAAGAATATCCCTTCCATAGGAAGAAGAAATCTCACGGACGGCCTTGCTGCCTGAGGCTAAAAGCTTCCGTACATTGGCCGGATCCGTCTCACCGGACATGCCGTTATTGATCTCATTGCCAATCTGCACCATTCCTACATCCACACCGGCATCCAGAATCTGTGTAAGGCTGTCTGAAGTGAAAGCATAGAGTGCATCTGCCTTTTCTTCGATATCCATACCTTCCCATGCCTTGGGAACGAATTGCTTCTTAGGATCTGCCCAGAAATCGGAGTAATGAAAATCAATGCAGACCTTCATGCCATATTTTGTGGCGCGCTGTCCCAGAGTGATGGCAGTTGTCACGTCGTTATTGCCGCCGCCGTAACCGTTGCCATTTTCATCATAGGGATCATTCCAGACGCGCAGGCGGATATAATTCACGCCGGCCTGTGCCAGTGTCATGAACACATCTTGTTCTTCCCCGTCGAAGTTATAGTATTTTACGCCGCTGTTCTCCAGAGCAAGTACCGCGGAAGCATCCATACCCCGGTAAAAATCATCGGAAATACCCGGAATCGCTTCTACGAAAACGGTAGATTCCTCCGGACCATCCGGTAAGGGAAAAGCAGTGACATCAGACACACCGGCAGAAGCGGTAGATGTCGCAAGAGTATCGGAATTTCCGATGCTCTGTCCCTGATTGCCGCAGCCCGTAAGACTCCCCATTACAAGTCCTGCGCTGAGTCCAAGAGCCAGCAGACGCATGCCAAATTGCTGTTTGTGAAAATGTTGCATAAGTAATCCTCCCGTAAAACATAATTGCACAACCGATTGCGCACCTATATTATATCACATAAGCGTGATATAGCGATAAAAATATGATCAAAAAATGCGCAACAAAATTAGAAATTGATTGCGCATCCGAAAGTAGTCAGCATTTAATATTGCTTGTAAAATTATGAAATCAAATCAGAAAGCGTTAAACCGTGAGAAATTTTGAGATATACTTAATATTGGGATTAATGAGGCCAATAAAAAGCCATGGTGACTGCAGAAGATTCAAATTCAAATGCAATGACCAATGGCTTTTCTAATAAGTTGGGAATAAGGTTAAGTTAAGGCTAAGCTGCTTACAAAAACAACTCAATCACAAACACCAGCACACAGCAGATCACAGAGACCGGGAACAGTCCGGCACCGAGCCATGCGGCGACGATTCCTGCGATAAGTGCCACCAGTCCGGAAATGGGGGTCTGGGTGGCGTGGATGATGGCAGGGAAGGTCATGACTGCCAGCGTGACATACGGTACATAGTACAAAAAGGACTGAATAAACTGATTTTTAATGGGTTTGCGGATCAGCGTCAGGGGCAGGACACGGATCGCATAGGAGACAGCTGCCATCACGGCAATATAGATGTAATTATTCATGGATGTTGTCTCCTTTCTTGGCTTTTAATGTCTCTGTAACGGTAGACTGTTCCGCCTTCAGAGGGGACACTTCTGACGGAACATTTGTTTTTTCTGTGTCTGATTCTTCCGCATCAGAGAGCCCGGTATCTTCCTGTTTCACCGGGAACAGAATCGCTGCGGCACCGGAGATGATCACGGTGAGCAGAATCGTTCTGGTACCTTCCGACATGGAAGAGATCCCGGGCAGGTAATTGCAGGCAAAACTTAAGGCAAAGCTGATTGCTACCAGCGCTGCCACGATCTTGCTTTTCCTGGCAGGCGGAATGATGATGGCTAAGAACATGCCGTACAGGGCAACGCTCAGTGCACTGACGGCCCTAAGAGGCAGTGCATTTCCTGCCAGGATGCCGCAGGCGGTTCCACCGGCCCATGCCGGTGCAGCCAACAGGATCGCTCCGTAAGTATAGTAAGGGTTCAGGATGCCCGGACGTGCAATCGTGATACCGAACAGTTCGTCCGTGACATCATAACCGATGATCAGTCTGTGGAAAAAGGGCGTGTCCGGGGAAAACTTCTGTGCCAGCGCGCAGCTCATGAGCAGATATCGGGCATTGGCGATCAGTGTGATGATTGCTACTTCCAGGTAGGTTGCCTGTGCCGCAATCAGAGTGAATGCCGCATATTCTCCGGCAGAAGCATTATTTAACAGACTTGCCAGAAAGCCTTGCATCGGAGTAAAGCCCGCGTGTCTTGCGGCAATTCCCAGAGAGAAGGATACCGCGAAATATCCCAGAGCGATCGGGAAACCGTCACGTATACCGTCGCAGAAGACTTTTCTGCTGAATTTATCATTCATGTTAATTATTCCTCATCTTTCTGTAAGACGCCTTTTTGGCGCACATGTCCTATTATAACGCACATTTCCACGGGAGAAAAGGAGCAAAATTAGTATATTTCTGCATTTTCCACATAAATATGGAATAAATCAGTACAGGCGGTGGAGAACGGATGAGAATTGTAGGGCAACGGTGGAAAAATGAGAAAATAGAGAAAACAGAAATGAGGGTTCATGATTTTGCACAAATATCAGGGGAAAACCCAAGCAAGGAAGACAGTAAAAGAGATAAAAAAGACAAAAGAGAAAAAGATAATATAAGGAGAATCATAACAGCAACAGCGCTTCTTGGCCTGTATATTTTGTTATGCACAGCCTGCGGTCTTATGCAGGGCGAGAAGATCAAACTCCGTGACCTGGATTTTACGGTGTTAAGTGAAGAGAAAATTCCGGAAGAATTGAAAACAGTGATTGCAGAAAAAGGTGCTGCCCCCTTTGAACTGACCTACAGCGATAATCAAAATCTTTATATCAGTATCGGTTATGGCGAACAGAAAAGCGGAGGGTACAGTATCGCGGTGGATGCACTTTATCTGACGGATGATGCTATTCATGTCAGTACCAGTCTTTTAGGCCCGGATATTACCGGACAAAAAGAAAATGCAGGAAAGCCATCCACACCTTACATTGTGCTAAAAACAGAACTGCTGGATAAAACAGTCATCTACGAGTAATAAAATGGGATTGCGTTCTCTGGAGTTATGTGCCATAATGTGCAACGGTAGCGGTATATGAGAAACCGGTACAAATGAAAATGTATCTACGGAGGTAAACGGGATGCAGCGTAAAATACACGGACAGATGTCAGAATCCTTTCTGATCGCCGGAATATTGTCGATCTCCGGTGGTCTGCAGGACGCTTATACTTATATGTACCGCGGCAAGGTATTTGCCAATGCGCAGACCGGCAATATCGTATTGCTGAGCCAGAACCTGGTAGACCGGAACTGGTCGGCGGCACTTCGCTACTTAAGCCCTTTGGTGTTTTTTGCACTGGGCGTGGCAATGGCAGAGTGCATTCATATGAAATATCAGAAAGCCCAGAAGATCCATTGGCGGCAGCTGGTGCTTTTGATAGAGATCTTGTTATTGTTCGGAGTGGGATTTTTCCCGAACGCACTGGATCTGTTGGCGAACGCTTTTGTATCCTTTGCCTGCGCGATGCAGGTACAGGCGTTCCGTAAGGTGAACGGCTATGCTTTTGCCAGTACGATGTGCATCGGTAATCTGCGCAGCGGCATGGAATCGTTATGTGCTTACGGAAAAACGAAGGATAAGAAAATATTGCGTAAGTCCGGCTATTATTTCGGTATCATTTTCCTGTTTGCCATCGGTGCGGCACTCGGAGGACATCTGATCAGTTATATCGGCGCAAAAACCATCTGGGTATCCTGTGGAATCCTGCTGGTCAGCTTCTTAGTGATGTTTATCAAGGAAGAAAAGGAAGAACATCCGGAGATCGCAGAGGAAGAGCAGCAGATACAGGAACAGCTGCAAAATATCCGTAAGGAAGCCAAAGATGTGGAACATATTCTGGAAAATGATATCCGTTCCCAGATCGAAAATAGAAAATAAGAAAAGCCTTCGACAGAATGTGAAATCTGAAAATTCTGCCGGAGGCTTTTTGGATAATTATTATAATAATATTCCGTATTTTCTCAAATCTACCTTGTTGTCAACGACCTCAATCCCGTCAGCTCGGAGACGGTTTGCCTGTTCCTCTGCACCACCGAAAGCAAAGGCGCCTGAAAGCTCTCCTTTGGAATTGACCACACGGTAGCAGGGGATGTGGTCAGGATCCGGGTTCTTGTGCAGGGCGTTGCCCACTGCCCGTGCCATCCTGGGTTCTCCTGCCATGGCAGCGACCTGACCATAGGTGGCAACCCTGCCTTTCGGAATCTTTTTCACTGCTTCATAGATGCGCTTCGAGGGACTGTCGGTGACGAGATCATAGCTTTCCGCAATCATGCGCCGGATGTCTTCGTCGGGGATCGTACCGTCTAAGATAATGGTATTCCAGTGCTCTTTGTTCTGATGATATCCGGGGATAACGGAAGGAAAAGTTTCACGCCAGAAATCCCGCCAGGCCGGGTCTGTTTTCACGTTCAGATTGATAAAACCATCTTTTTCATAAGTCCATAGAAAAGCTTTCTTGCTGCCTTTTACACGGACGAGCTGCCAGTTCGGATCGTGGAAGGGCATCTCGGTATAGGTGTCGGGGAAAGATAATCCGTAGGATAATGCTTCTTCTCTTGTTGTCATTTCAGTAATCCCTGCCTTTTTACTACAGTATAACGACGCTCTCGGCAAAAATCCCTGCACAACCGATCGCACCAATGTTTTGCCTATTTCGGCATAGCTATTATTTGCACATTATTTTACTATATCGCACTTCCTTTTTCCACGGAAACATGGTAAACTTTTCCGAGAAACAGATAAAAACATATCATGGAAGCGCAGTGTGCTGGCTTCAAAACGGAGGCAATATGATACTGATACATGATGGTTATATGATTGATCCCAAGTCGGGAAAAGAAGGCAATTACGATATCCTCATTGATGACGGTAAGATCGTGAAGATCGCGGAGAAGATTGAGCTGCCGTCAAAAAATGCAGGAAAAGTGACGCAGATCAACGCGGAAGGGCTGCTGATCGCCCCCGGACTGGTGGATGTGCATGTGCATTTCAGGGATCCCGGTTTTACGGCGAAGGAAGATATCAATACTGGTGCGGCGGCTGCGGCAAAGGGCGGTGTGACCACAGTGGTACTGATGGCGAATACGAAGCCCACGGTGGACAGCGAGGAGACACTGCATTATATCCTGGAGAAGGGAGCAAAGACCGGGATTCATGTGACGACCTGTGCCAATGTGACCATGGGCATGCAGGGAGAACAGCTGACGGATATGAAGAAACTGGCAGCGGCGGGAGCTGTGGGCTTCACGGATGACGGTGTTCCGCTGCTGGATGCGGAGCTGGTGCGCCGGGCTATGGAACTCTCCGCAGAACTGGATATGCCCATCAGCTTCCATGAGGAAGATCCGAAGTATATCGAGAATAACGGTGTGAATCGCGGAAAAGCCAGCGAATATTATGGTATCGGCGGCTCTTCCAGAGAGGCGGAGATCGCGCTGGTGGAGCGGGATCTGAAGCTGGCAGAGGAGACCGGAGCCTGCATTGATATCCAGCATATCAGCAGCAAGGAAGCGGTAGAACTGGTACGTCAGGCGAAAAAGAGATGCTCCAATATCCATGCGGAAGCCACACCCCATCATTTTACCCTGACGGAAGATGCCGTGATTAAATACGGTACCCTTGCGAAGATGAATCCCCCTTTACGTGAGGAAGAAGACAGACAGGCAGTAATCAGGGGACTGGTAGATGGCACTATTGACATGATCGCCACAGATCATGCACCTCATACCGCAGAGGAAAAGGCAAAACCGCTTACCGAGGCACCCAGCGGTATCACCGGACTGGAGACCTCTCTGGCACTGGGCATCACGGAACTGGTCGACGCAGGATATCTGACCATGAAACAGCTGCTGCGTCTGATGAGTACGAATCCGGCGGCAATGTATCATTTGGATGCAGGGTATCTGGCGGAAGGCGGTCCGGCAGATGTAATTCTGGTAGATACGGCAGCGGATTTTGTACCGGAACAGTACGTTTCCAAAGCGACCAATACACCATTTACCGGATGGCAGTTAAAGGGTGAAGTGAAGATGACTATCTGCAACGGAAATATTGTATATCAGGCATAAAAATAAAGTTAGCTGGTTGGAATTTCATTGACATTAAGAATAATAAAATTCTTAAGAAGTATAGAAGTTTTAGGCAGTATGTGATTCGGCATTGTGACAAATATAGTAGGACATGATTTGAGTATGTTGAAATAGAGCAGGAAGAGAATAAGGGAACCGAAACCGGTGCCCGGAAAGAGGAAAGATGAAGCAAAAACAGACAGCAACCGTGCTCTCTCAGAGAGAGATCGCACCCAGAATTTATGATATGTGGATTGCCACGGATCTGGCAGCGCAGGCGAAAGCCGGCCAGTTCATCGGCGTCTACCCCAAGGATCGCAGCACCCTGCTTCCCCGCCCCATCAGTATCTGCCAGGTGAGTGATAAAAAGGATGCGCTGCGCATCGTGTACCGTATCGCCGGACAGGGTACCACAGAATTCTCTTCCTATCGGGAAGGAGATACCGTGGAAATCCTGGGAATCTTAGGCAACGGATTCCCTGTCGAAGTAGCGGAAGGAAAGAAAGTATTCCTCATGGGCGGCGGCATCGGCATCCCTCCCATGCTGGAGCTTGCAAGAGAGCTTCCGGCATCCGCTGACAAACAGATCATTGTGGGATATCGTGACAATCAGCTGTTTTTGAAAGAAGATCTGGAGCAGAACGGCACGGTATATATCGCTACCGAGGATGGCAGTGTCGGAACCAGGGGAAATGTCATGAATGCCATTGAAGAGAATGCTTTACAGGCAGACGTGATCTTCGCCTGCGGTCCTATGCCGATGCTTCGTGCCATCAAAAAATATGCCGAAGAAAAAGGCATTACGGCTTATATCTCCCTGGAAGAGCATATGGCCTGCGGCGTGGGTGCCTGCCTGGGCTGCGTGGTAAAGACGAAAGAAGTGGATCATCATTCGCATGTGCATAACGCAAGAATCTGCACCGATGGCCCCGTATTTGATGCCAAGGAGGTAGAAATCTGATGAATACACAGACAACGATCGCAGGGGTTACTTTTAAAAACCCCGTAATGACAGCTTCCGGAACCTTTGGCTCCGGCATGGAATATGAAGAATTCGTCGACCTGAACCGTCTGGGTGCGGTAGTGACCAAGGGCGTGGCAAATGGTCCCTGGCCCGGCAATCCCACGCCCCGTGTGGCGGAGGTATACGGCGGCATGCTTAATGCCATCGGCTTACAGAATCCGGGCATCGACGTATTCATGGAGAGAGACATTCCCTTCCTGAAAAAATACGATACGAAGATCATTGTAAATGTCTGCGGCAAGAGCGTGGAAGACTATGTGGATGTCGTGGAACGTCTGGGCGACGAACCGGCAGTCAGTATGCTGGAGATCAACGTGTCCTGCCCCAATGTCAAGGAAGGTGCTATTGCTTTCGGACAGAAAGCGGATGCTTTGTATAACATCACTTCGGAGCTGAAAAAGCATGCAAAGCAGCCCATCATTATGAAACTGAGCCCTAATGTGACGGACATCACGGAGATGGCAAAAGCAGCGGAGGCAGCAGGTGCGGATGCGTTGTCCCTCATCAATACCATCACCGGCATGAAGATCGATATTCACCGCAGAAAATTCGCTATTGCCAATAAGACCGGCGGTATGAGCGGCCCTGCCATCAAGCCGATCGCTGTCCGTATGGTATATCAGGCGGCACAGGCTGTGAAGATTCCCATTATCGGCATGGGCGGTATCGCCACAGCAGAGGATGCCATCGAATTTATCCTGGCGGGTGCCAGCGCAGTCAGCGTGGGAGCCATGAATTTTGTAGATCCTTATACCACGGTAAAAGTAGTGGAGGGGATCGAGGACTATATGCGTACCTATCATGTGGAGAACCTGACAGATCTGATCGGTGCGGTACAGTAAGCCGGCAGAAAACAGAATACGGTATAAGTACACAGAGACCTTCATATATATAGATATATCTGTATATATGGAGGTCTGTTATTGTGGAGCTGATCAAGAGAAATATACATATGGACCGGGTAAAGAGGTCTGCCGTCATGCAGTTTACCATGGAGGAGGATCTGAATCTTCCGGAGGATCAACCGGATATCAGTACACTGAATCTGGAAAAAGGAGAAGTTGTCATTGAAGAGATCCGGCCCGGTACGGATGAAGTGACGGTACGGGGAAAGCTGGGCTATGCTATTCTGTATCACACCCGGGAGGTGGGAAGTGATCTGGTGCTTTTAAGCGGAGCACTGCCTTTTGAAGAGAAGATACATATGGACGGGACACTTCCGTCAGATACTGTGGCTGTAACCGGATGTGTGGAAGATTTTACGGTAAATATGATCAATTCCCGTAAACTGAACCTGCAGGCGCTGCTGTTTCTCTCTGCCCGGATCGAGGAGATCTATGATGAAGAACTGCCGGTAGGAATCCGGGAGGACAGTACAGACAGCGGTGTGGAATATCGGATTTCGCCCATGGAAGTCACGCAGCTGGCCATCTGCAAGAATGATATTTTCCGCAAAAAGGAGGAGATTCCGCTGCCCTCCAGCTATCCGAATATCTATCAGATCCTCTGGAGTGATGTATCGCTCAGGGATGTGGAATTCCGGCCGCAGGAAGATAATCTGTCTATCCAGGGAGATATTCAGATCTTTGTCTTATATGAGGCGGAAGGCGAAGAGAGATCCATTCGCTCCTATGAGACTACCATTCCGTTAAACGGCACACTGGAATGTCAGGGGTGCAGGGAAGAATTGCTGCCGGATATCCGGTATGCACCGGTAAGGCAGGAGCATGGGCAGCCGGAACTGACGATTCAGCCTGATCTGGACGGTGAGGAGAGAATCCTGGGGCTGGAATGTACGATTGAACTGAATATTCGTCTCTATGAAGAGGAAGAGATCGATATTCTGCGGGATATTTACGGAGTGACGAAAGAGGTAATTCCGGATACCAGAGATGCCAGCCTGCGTCAGCTGCTGGCAAGGATCACAGGCAAGACGAAGGTGACGGATCATCGTAAGACCGATATTGGGTCTCCGGTACTGCAGGTGCTTCACAGTGAGGGAAATGTCACCATTGACCAACAGGAGTTTACAGAAGAGGGAATCCGTCTGCAGGGCAGTATTGACCTTACGGTACTGTGTATTACGGAAAATGATGAAACTCCTTATGTGAGTACCCGGGAACAGATCCCGTATGAGTATACGCTGAATGTACAGGGAGTGGCGGCAACGGATCAGGCGGAGGTACACAGTGAACTGGAGCAGCTGCAGGTGAATCTGTTGGAGGGAGAAGAGCTGGATGTGAAGGCTGTTCTTTCGTTTTCCACGACAGTGATGAAAAATATTCCGATAGAGGCCATCGAGGATGTGGAGGAACGGGAGATTGACAGCAAAGAGCTGGCAGGACTGCCCAGTGCGGTAATCTATATTGCAGCACCGGGAGATGACTTGTGGAGCATCGGCAGAAAATATCATATGCCGGTGAAGACTGTAAGGGAACTGAATGCGCTGGAGAGCGATGAATTGCGGCCGGGGCAGAAAGTATTGCTGGTCAAGGGGCTGGCATAACCGGCATAAAAGAAAACCATGTGATACACAGATATGTTTGAAAACATACGGTATCACATGGCTTTTTGTTGTTCAGGATCTTTTGTACTATTCTTCGGTAGTCAGTCCGGCATCAGCAGCCAGCTTGTCGAATTTCTCCATAACGGCATCATAGGTCTTTTTGGAGATATCGGGGAGAGAACCGCCCCAGGTCTTCTCTGCCTGGGCATAGCCCTTTTTGAATGCCTCGCGCATGGACTCGATCTTATCCGGATCACCGCCGGTCAGAGCATTGGCGAACTGAATGATACGATCGGAAGTCTGGTTGACGCCCCAGTAACCGTCTTCTGCGATATCAGCCTGTGCCTGGGCTTTGGTAGCGGGATCTACGGTATAGTTACCGGAACGTAAGAAAGACCAGATATCATTGGCATTGCCGTAGGTGGTAGCCTGTTTGCCCATCATCTGCTCTACCAGGGAACGAAGCTGTTCGGTTCTGGCATCGGCATCTGCTTTTAATTTGTTGATCAGATTGGTGTCCGGTTTGTAAGTCTTCTTTGTGGAAGAAGTGTTGGTATCGGTGCTGTGCTCATAGATGACACCGGTATCTTCCGCGGTATTTGTACTTTTTGTTTCCTCAGCGGAAGTTTTTTCTTTTGCTGCGTTTGTGCCGGTATAGCTGTAGGCTGCAGCGGCCTGGGTTGATGTAACTCCGTTTACGCTCATAGTTTCCTCTTTTCCGGTACGATTCTGCTGTCCGTACCTGTTGTCATCCTTGACTTTGCTAAGTTATAACCTTCTGAAGGTTAATGTTTTCACTTGTTATATCGACTCCGTACAGTGGATACTTTAGGTGTTCCGGAGAAAAACAGTGGAAAAAATCTGCGAAAAAATCACACTCCATTGACAAAATACGCAGGATTGTATAAAATTAAGTACAATTATTGTATACAAGCTATGGTATTGGAGACAAAAATGAACGAATATCGGATGAAAGCGTATGCCAAGATCAATCTGGGGCTGGATGTGGTCAGAAGACTGGAGAATGGTTATCACGAAGTGAAGATGGTCATGCAGACTGTAGGAATCTATGATGTACTGGATTTTCAGAGGATAGCCGAAGGAATTGTTATCACTACGGATTCCGGAGAACTTCCCACCAATGAGGACAATCTGATTTATAAAGCAGCAAAGCTTATGATGGATACCTATCACATCAGCGAAGGCGTAAAGATTCATCTGGAGAAGCATATTCCCATAGCAGCAGGAATGGCGGGCGGCAGTACGGATGCAGCGGCTGCTTTAAAGGGAATGAACCGGCTGTTTGACCTGGGATGCACATTAAAAGAGCTGATGGAGCTGGGTGTGAAGATTGGTGCAGATGTTCCTTATTGTGTTATGGGAGGAACAGCTCTGGCGGAAGGTATCGGTGAGAAACTGACCCCACTGGCTCCGGCACCGGACTGCTATGTGCTGGTAGCAAAACCCGATATCAACGTTTCGACAAAATATGTGTATGAGCATCTGGATGCGCAGGAGATCGTGAAGCATCCGGATATCGACGGCATGGTGGAAGCCATCGCAGAAGAAAGCTTACAGGGAATTCTGGACCGCATGGAAAATGTGCTGGAGACGGTGACGGTCAGTGCATATCCGGTGATTCAGACTATTAAGGACCGTATGAAGGAACTGGGAGCCATCAACAGTCTGATGAGCGGAAGCGGTCCTACCGTATTCGGTATTTTCGTGGAAAAAGATATGGCCCGCAGGGCGTATGATAAATTAGAGGAGGAACAGCTGGCGAAGCAGATTTTCCTGACGGAATTCTGTGAGTAATGCGAGAGTAGAAGTATGCAGGATAATTTACAGGTGACAATGGATGAATTTCTGCCACTTAGAGATGTGGTATTCAATACTTTGCGGCAGGCTATTCTGACGGGAGAGCTGAAGCCCGGAGAACGGCTGATGGAGATCCACCTTGCCAACAAGCTGGGGGTCAGCCGTACACCGATCCGGGAAGCCATCCGTAAGCTGGAACTGGAAGGACTGGTGACCATGATTCCCAGAAGGGGCGCGGAAGTGGCCCAGATCACGGAGAAGAGCATGAATGATGTCCTGGAAGTCCGCCGGGCAATGGATGCGCTCTGCGTGGAACTGGCGTGTGACCGTATTACACCGGAAGAGCTGCAGGAGCTGAAAAAAGCATGTGATACATTTGAATCGGCGGTAAAGACCGGTGATATTAAACAGATTGCGCAGGCAGATGTGGCACTCCACGATATCATTGTACAGGCTACAGGGAATCAGCGACTGATTCAGCTGGTCAATAATCTGTCTGAGCAGATGTACCGTTATCGGTTTGAATATATCAAGGATATCAGTCAGCATGACCGTCTGGTGGAGGAACACAAGGTAATCTATGAAAGCATTGTAAAAAAGGATAAGGAAACGGCATCCAATATGGCAAAGATGCATATAGATAATCAGAAAAAGGCAATCATCCGTCAGATCCGTCTGGAACGTGAGAAAAATAAATAATTACCAATAGATTGAAACGTATAATCTGTCCGGAAAGTGGCAATGATTTCCATAGAACATATGGGAAAGGAAGACTGCTGATGGATAGATTATATGCTTTTTATGAAAAATATAGGAACGGAAGAAGTACAGAGGAAAAGAAGCTGCGGCACAGGCTGCTGCGGGGCATTCGGGTCACGGCCGTAGCACTGGCATGTTATGGCTGGTGGGGGGTGATTTACCCGGAACTGACAATGCTGCCCTCTACCTATGAGATCGTCTACGAGGAGCCGGAGACTGCCACTGTACAGAAAAGTCCGGAAGTGGTAGAATGGAATTCCGACAGTCAGATCTATTGGAAGATTCTGGAGGCGGATCCGGAACAGATCCGGTTCAAAAGCAGATTGCTTACGATGTTAAAAAGATAGAAGGAGAATTCCCATGTATCAGGAGAATATTACTGCGCTGAAGAAGGATGCCCCTATCGGGGTATTCGATTCCGGCATCGGCGGACTGACCGTGGCCCGGGAGATCATGCGGCAGATTCCCAATGAGAAGATCATATATTTCGGAGACACGGCGAGAATGCCTTACGGCAGCAAGTCGAAGGAGACAGTGACCCGGTTTTCCAAGCAGATCGTCAGATTCTTAGAGACTTTTCAGGTGAAGACCATTGTAGTGGCTTGTAATACCGCCAGCGCGTATGCCCTGGATGAACTGGAGAAAGAGATCGATATTCCGATCATCGGTGTAGTAAAGCCGGGCGCGAAGACCGCTGCGGAAGTCACGAGAAACGGACGCATCGGTGTCATCGCAACAGAGGCTACGATCGGCAGCCAGATGTATAACAAATACATAAAAGAACTGAATAAAGACGTTACCATTTACGGGAAGGCATGCCCCCTGTTCGTTCCCCTGGTGGAAGAAGGACTGTGGGAAGATCCTGTGACAGATGAGATCGCGAAACGGTATCTGACAGAGCTGATCGATATCGATATCGACACCCTGATCCTGGGATGCACGCATTATCCGCTGATCCGCTCTACGGTAGGACGGATCATGGGAGAGCAGGTGACACTGGTGAATCCGGCCTACGAGACCGCAAGAGAACTGAAAGAACTGTTGCAGCACTATGACATTCTCAATGACGAACAGCCTCATCTGGGAGAGAACAAGTATCAGTTCTATGTCAGCGACGGTGCGGAGAAGTTCAAGAGATTTGCCAACTCTATTATAAAATACGGTATCTTGTCGGCGAAGACGATCAAGATCGATGAGTACTAAAGGACAGAAGTAAAATGAACCGGGAAGTAGAACTTATCCTGTCCGGGCTGCATACAGCCGCTGAAAATGCGGAGAGTGGGCAGCAGACAGACAGTGTTCACAGAGAGAACGACAGCGTGGAGACCGTACAGCCCGCGCAATATTTTAAGAAAAATGACAGCCATTACGTCCTTTATGAAGAGAAAATGGAAGGACTGGATGTGCCCTGTAAGAGCAGGATCAAATTCCGCGATAATATATTGGAACTGACCAGGCATGGTTCCGTGGAGATGCAGATGATCTTCGAGGAAAATAAGAGACACGTGCTTCCTTACAATACGCCTTACGGACAGCTGTTTTTGGGAATCGAGACCGGAAAGGTACAGGTAGAAGAACGGGAAGATGAGATTCATGTGACGGTGGAATATAAGCTGGATCATGAAGGGGAACTGTTGAGCGAGAGCTGTATGAAGATACATATTCGTGAGAGATGACGTAAAAAATCCCGGGAGGATATCATTCCTTCCGGGATTTCTGCAATCTTATGAAAATTATTTTACAGGCTTTGCTCCTGCCTTTTCCTGTGCCGTAGCAACCAGACGCTTGAAGAATCCTTTCTTCTTCTCGGGAGCGGCTTCGGTCTTGCCGTGCAGTCCCTTCACATCCAGTACATAGATGCCGCTGACAACAGCTTTCACTTCTTTCTTCACGGGAACGCTGTCGAAGATCTTCTCATCACAGATCAGAGAGAGGATCTGGGGACCAACTTTAGCTTTGATAATGGGAAGCTTGGAACCGCGCATCATCTTCGGCGTCTGGTCGATGACCATCTGCGGCAGCCCGGCCTCTTTCAGCTTCATGCGTTTCTTATCAATGATCAGCATGGATACGGTCTGTTTGTTGGCATCCAGCAGTTCCTGCTGTTCTGCCTGTTTCTTCTGTGCTTTCTTTCCTAAGAAATATAATACTGCAATGATGATAGCAAGTACTATTACGATAACTAATAATGTGATTGCAACCGGACTCATTTTACAGTCCCTCCTTTGGTTAATCGGAACAAATCCTGACGAAAATTTGATTCCATGTCGTATTGTAACATACATTTATCCTGATGTGCAACTATTTATCACGGTGTATAATACGGCATTTTTCACATGGAAGCCGGTTGCGGATGTATATAGGACAACACGGAGAAAGATTTTATTGGATCAGTAGGGATTTGCACAATTTTAAGGTTTTGACATTTTTTTGGGAAGGTAAGGAACGAAACTTTTCGGAATCCCAAAATAATGCTATCATGTAACTATTCGGAGCCATGGCTCTGAATAGTTACTTTTTTATTTGGACGAAAAGTTTATGGGTGGGCGGTTATGATAAAAGTATTGATCGTGGATGATGAATATATAATGCGTCAGGGATTGAAGTATATGATCGACTGGGAGCAGGAGGGGTTCGAGATCGTGGGAGAAGCTACCAACGGCGCGGAGGCACTGCAATGTATCGAAACGCTGTCCCCACAGATCATTATCTGCGACATTGTGATGCCACAGCTTGACGGCGTGGATTTTTCGGAAGCGGTACACAGGATGTATCCGAAGATCCAGACGATCATTTTAAGCGGCTACGACAAATATGAATATGTGCGGCATACGCTGATCAACGGTGTGGTGGATTACATATTAAAACCCACACTGAATCCGGAAGAACTGCGGAAAGCATTACAAAAGGCGGTGGATCGCATTCCGGGAGCAAAAATGGGCGCAAACTTGGGAGAGGTACACTATGAGCACCTGGTAGAGCGGTATCTGCTGGGACATGACAGTGAGTGGAATGGGGAAGAGGACAGAAAAATCTTTCCACAGTCCTATCTGCGGCTGCTTGCGGTAACCTGTGGCAGGGAAACGGACAATGATCAGAGTGTTCACGAAGTATTGTATCAGAAATTAGTAAGAGAACTGGAAGGAGAGGCATTTGCTTCTGCGGGGAAATTGTGGCTGTCTCTGAAAGAAGGCATGATCAGCATTGCTTTGAACTATGAATTGTCGGCGGAAAAGAATATTTTGGCGGCTTTAGAGGATGTTATGCCCAAACTGCAGCTGTTGTGTCCCGGTGTGTTCAGTGTTCTGAGTAGACGCATAGATCGTCCGGAGAAACTTCGTGAAGTATATCAGCAGGATATTTTGAAAAACGCGGAGAAGGCATTTTACTATAAAGGCAACAGCTTTCTGGTCGTGACCGGCGGTACGGAAGAGGATGCAAAACAGATTGAAAAATTTGATTTCTTCAAATATAATCACATGCTGAATAACAAGCAGTATAAAGAAGCCGTTACGCTTCTTGGAGAATATAATGTCCGTGCCGTGGAAGGACAGATGGACGTCTATCGCCTGAAGAATCAGATCAAGAATATGATTTATCATTTCCTGGATTTCTTACAGTTGGGAGACGAGGTTCAGGAGGAATACCGGAAAAAGTATTTTAGATCCATTAATAAAGCACTTTATGCAGAGGATTATCTGGAATGTGTAGACAGTATTTTACATGAGATAGAGAAATTGTCCGGTCAGAACGGGCAGCAGACAGATGAGCGGATCGACAAAATATTGGCTTACATAGACAAAAATTACAAGGAAGACCTGAAGCTGGAAGATCTGGCCAGTGAATTTTCGTTTAATTATCATTATCTGTCGGCATATTTCAGTCAGCAGATGCAGGAGGGATTCAGCGATTATCTGAATCGTGTGCGCATCAATCAGGCATGCAAACTGTTACAGGAGAGCAACCTTCCCATCTCTCAGATCAGCAGTGAAGTGGGATATGCGGAGCACAGCTATTTTTGCCGTGTATTTAAGAAAATCACAGGAGGGACACCGTCGGTATGGAGACGAAACGCGTAAGAGAAGACAGAAAAAAAGAGTGGTGGAACAGTTTCTCCGTCAGGATTCTGGGCATGGTACTGTTGGGAATCCTTCTGATCGCCGTTCTGGTCAGCTGTATGGTATTGGGGATGTCTAAGAATGTATTTACCGATACTTACGGCAGATCTCAGGAGAAGGTATTTTTACAGGTGGAAGAGGAATGGAACTCTTTTCATAAGAATCTGCAGAACATCACAGATGCCATTGATGCAAGCTGGGCTTTCCGTCTGTATCTGACGGAAGGGGATCATTTCGACAATGTGCGGACATTCCAGAATATTTATCAGATGGAGAAAGATCTGGAACAGAGTAAGGCTTCGGATCTGGAACGATTGAATATTCTGGTCATGGGAGTCGGAGGAAAGCATTATCTGTCCAGAACGGAGACGATTACGGCAACGGATCAGGAGATCTGGGGCAGCCGACCGGTACTTCTCGCGATACAGGAACCGGAGATTTTGCATTATACCTATTCTCATGGAGCGTATACAGCGACAGGGCGGGACACGGATGTGATCATTGTGTCCAAGGCATTGTATTATCATGAGAGCAAAGAAATCTATGGTGTGGTATTAATCACACTGTCCATGGATGAACTGAAACGGTATTATGATTATTTCACTACGGACAATACGAATATTTACCTGGTGGATGAAGAGAACCGTATTATTTGTTCCAGTGATGCTTCCAAAGTAGGAGCAATAGCGGACAGCGCCTGGTATCGACAGGCGGAGGAGACCGGGCAGGGGAGATTCCGGATGCGGGAAAACGGCGTATCGCTCACGGTAATGCAGCGGGAACTGCAATATCTGGGCTGCAGGCTGTATGGCGTGACGGACAACGACCTGGCATTGGGACGGCTTTATAATATGCCGCTTCTGGTTTTGCTGTGTGCCGGTGTCGGCGCGGTAATTCTGATCTTGTGTCTGCTCTATACCAGGCAGACGCTGCATCCTTTGTCAGAGCTGGTGCAGCGCATGGGTGAGATCCGCAAGGGAGATTTTGACCAGTATATGCCGGTGGAGGGAACAACGGAAGTACAGGAACTGGCGGCTACCTATAACTATATGCTGGATGACCTGCAAAGCTATATTAATGAGCTGATGGAGACGCAGAAAGCCCGGAGAAAATCAGAGATCAAAGCATTGCAGATGCAGATCAATCCGCATTATATTTACAACACGCTGGCAAGTATCAAGTGGCTGGTATACCAGAATGACAGAGACCGGACGGTACAGACCATTGATGCGTTTATCAGTCTGCTTAGGAATACCATCAGCAATACGGATGAATTTATCACCATAGATCAGGAAGTGCAGAATCTGGAAAACTATATTCTCATCAATCACACCCGCTACGGGGATGCGGTGCAGGTGGAATTCTATGTGTCCAGGAATTGCAGAGACTGCCTGCTGCCGAAGATGATTTTACAGCCGTTTGTGGAGAATGCCTTTTTCCATGCATTCCCGTCCGGCCGCAGCGGTACGATAGAGATCTATATGAAGCAGAAGGAAGAGGAACTGGAGATCCGGATCGTGGATGACGGTGTCGGTATGGAGCAGAACCTTGCCGAGGAAGCTGTCAAACAGGACAGAAATAAGGAGCACTTCTCCGGAATCGGTATTCACAACGTGCAGGAAAGGTTGGAACTGCTCTACGGAAAACAATACGGGGTGTCTGTAAACAGCAGTCCGGAAGAGGGAACGGAAGTTATCATACGCCTGCCGGCAAACCGACAGCAGACAGAAGGGAGCCGGAAAGAAGATGAAAAATAGAAATTCTAAGAAAATAATCCGGCGTCCCGGACATGTGATATGCAGATTGCTGGCCGGTATTTTGTTACTGACGACTTTTCTGGGCGGCTGTGGAAATCGGGCTGTTACAGAAAATCCACAACGAGAAGAAATCGTGATCTGGACCTGGGATGAGACCTTTAATGTGAAAGCAGCAAAAACAGCCGCAAAGATGTATGAAGAAGAATATCCGGATTTACAGATCCAGGTGATCACCAAGGAACGTGAGGAGATTCAAGCGGATGTTAAAAACCTCCTGTCCGCAGAATTGTATGAAGATCTGCCGGATATCATTATGTTAGAGGATTACGATGTGCAGGAGATGCTGGCACAGTTCGATGACGAATTCGTGGATCTGACAGACCGGATGAACTATGATAAATTTGTGGACTATAAGAGAAAACTGTGTTCCCGGAACGGCAGAATGTACGGAATTCCCTTTGATAGTGGGACAGCGGCACTCTTTTATCGCGCGGACCTGCTTGCGACGGCAGGATATACGGAAGAAGACATGCAGAATCTGACTTGGGACAGATACATCGAGATCGGGGAAGATGTCTATCGGAAGACGGGAATCCCTATGCTGACGCTGGATCCTACGGATTTTCCTCTCGTAAGAGTCATCATGCAGAGCTGTGGAAGGTGGTATGTCGGAGAAGACGGCGCGGCGGTTACGATTGAGAATAACCGGGCGCTGTATCAGGCAATGGAGATTTATAGAAGACTGTTGGAGAGTAATGTGGGACACAGCGTAAACGGCTGGAATGAATTTATATCCGCATTCCAACAGGGAGAAGTGGCCTCTGTGATCAGCGGAGGGTGGATCATATCCAGTATCAAGGCGAGACCGGAGCAGGAGGGACTGTGGCGGATCGCACAGATTCCCGTAGTTGCGGAGAACGAAGCCGCGGTAGCTGCCTCCAATGTAGGAGGAAGCGGCTGGTACGTGCTGAAACATTCCGCACACTCCGAAGCGGCAACGGATTTTATCGTTTCTATGTTCGGAGAGAACGATGCACTTCTGGATCAGCTGATTACGGAAATCGGAATCGTTCCGGCGGTGAAAAATCCTACCATGTTTGCTAATTACGCGACGCAGGATCCTTTCTTCGGAGGGCAGCAGGTGACAAAACTTCTGACGGAACTGGAGACACAGATCCCGGTAGTGAATTACGGAAGTAAGACCTATGAGATAGAAGACATTCTGGAAGCGGAATTCCAGAATGTATTAGTAGATGATGATCTGCAGACCTGTTTGCACAGGGTGCAGGAAAAAGCGGAAGCGGTTGCCAGGGAGTGATCCCGGCAGCCGTTTTTTTATAAAAAAATAAAATTTTCTAAAAAAAGTGCAACTCATTTTTCAAGTATCCCAATTAAGTGAAAATTGTGATTAACATAGTGTTACCGTCTGTCACTTCAGAAATGGTAAGCTCTTATTGTAAACGAAATACCACTGAAAAAGCGGTGGAAACGAACAAAATTGGGAGGTTACTATGAAGAAAAAAGTATTATCGATTCTGATGACAGCCATGATGGCTCTGTCCCTTGTAGCTTGCGGCAGCACAGACAACGGTGCGACACCGGCAGCCGGAACCGACAGCCAGGCACAGGCAGCAACCGAGAGCACAAAGACAGAGGCAGAAGTACCTGCCGGAGAGCAGACCTTAAAAGTATGGTGCTGGGACTCTTTCAATGTAGATGCCATGAAGACTGCAGGAGCTATGTACGAAGCAGAGCATCCGGGAGTATCCATTGTCGTAGAGGAGACCTTATCCAAGGATATCCAGACCATTGTACAGACCTGTGCCATGAGCGGCCAGTTGGACTCTCTGCCTGACGTATTCCTGATGGATGACCAGGTATTTACCAAATATTTGCAGAACTATCCGGAAGTATTCGCAGACCTGACCGATTCCGGAATCGCCTTCTCTGATTTCGCAGCTTCTAAAGTTGCAAACTCCGTAAGTAATGGCAAGAACTTCGGCGTTCCTTACGACAGCAATACCGTTATCGCTTGTTATCGTACCGATTATCTGGAGCAGGCAGGCTATACCGTAGATGACCTGACCGATATCACCTGGGATCAGTTCATTGAGATCGGTAAAGTAGTCAAGGAAAAGACCGGTATGCCGATGCTGACCAATGTACAGGGCGAGCCCGATCTGTTAAATATGATCTTACAGTCTGCAGGAATCTCTGTATTCGATGAAAACGGTAAGATCGATCTGGTAGACAACGAAGGTCTGAAAGAGGCAATGGATGTTTACATGACTCTGGTGAAAGAAGGCATCTTGCAGGAGCAGGTAGACTGGTCCGGTTATCAGGGTTCCATCAACAACGGTACGGTAGTAGGCACCATCAACGGTTCCTGGATCTGTGCAACCATCATGTCCACCGACCAGGCAGAGCAGGAAGGCAACTGGGCAGTGACCAATATGCCGAAACTGAACGATTATCCCGGTGCTACCAACTATTCCGCACAGGGCGGTTCTACCTGGGCAGTATGCTCCGCAACCAAGAACTATGACCTGGCTGTAGACTTCTTCAAGACTACCTGGGCAGGCAGCACAGACTTTTATGACAGCATTCTGACCGACCTTGGCGCAATCGCAACCTATCTGCCCGCAGCAGAAAGTGAAGCTTACAACCAGAAGTCTGCATACTTCAGTGATGACACCATTTATTCCAAGATCGTATCCTACGGTGGCAAGATCCCTACTGTAAACAAGGGCATCTACTGGACAGAGGAAAAAGAAGCACTGGGTATTGCACT
>JBNMHS010000043.1:0-23552 GCA_050872885.1 Acetatifactor sp. | reverse complement strand
GATAATAAGATATGTTCCTTGTTCATGTTTGGAATCCTTTCCGCTTTACATTTTGCAAAGAGAAAAGAGCCCGGCTGCAAAGCCGAGTCCTCTTCTTATTGCTATGTTAGATGCTCTAACTGATTGATTACTGTAACAGAGACAGTACGCCCTGGTTGGACTGGTTAGCCTGAGCCAACATTGCCTGGCCTGCCTGAGACAGGATATTGTTGTTGGAGTACTTAACCATTTCAGTAGCCATATCTGTATCACGGATAGCAGATTCAGCACTTGTGGTGTTCTCTACAACATTATCCAGGTTGCTGATGGTGTGCTCCAGTCTGTTCTGAACTGCACCAAGAGCAGATCTCTGAGTAGATACCTTCTGGATAGCTTCCTTAATGGTCTCGATAGCGTTATCAGCGTTGGTAGAAGTAGCACCGTCTACTCTTAAACCGTTTACGCCAAGGCCCTTAGCGGACATTGCATCCAGATTCAGTTCAATCTTGTTGTTGGAAGTAGCATCAGCGCCTACATGTAAGGACAGTTTCAAGCTTCCTACTACATCCTTTGCAAAGTTCACATCGCCATCATCAAATTCAGCTACATTACCGAACTGGTCATAAAGAGTCTTATCCTTCAGCTGAGAAACGGTACCATCTTCAGAAGTCGTTAAATAATTTTTTAACGCATTTTCAGAAATCTTGTTACCATCCTTATCATAATATGCTGCATGAGTAGACTTTGCTTCCGTTTTAACTGCTGCAGAATCTAATGTAACCGTATCAGAAAGTGCTGTGGTTCCCTTGGAGTTATCTGTACCAGCATTTGCAGCTGTTAATGTAACGCCTGTTGCCACACCATCCTTTGTCACAACGCCCTTATCATCGACATCATAACCATCTACAGAAATTGCGACCTTATCAGCTGTGCCATCTGAGCCAGCTGCAATAGTAACTCTTGCGCCAGACTTCTGTAATGCCTTCAGCAAATCATTCTGTGCAGCTGCCTCCAAATCACTTGCCGGATCAGTTGCTACGTTAACAGTAACCTGAACACCTGTGTTAGAGCCAGTAGTCGTGGTTTCTGTTGCATTGCCACCAGTAAATGTTGCTTTTGCCAATTTAGCATCATCAGTAGCATATGTATAGCTGTAACCCTTAACTGCATCCTTGTCACCCTTTAACAGGTAAGTCTCGTTGAACTTAGTTGTCTCAGCAACACGATCGATTTCGGTGGTCAGCTGATCGATTTCGTTCTGGATGTAGCTTCTATCGTTCTCGGAATTGGTTCCGTTGGAAGCCTTAACAGCCAGCTCGTTCATTCTCTGCAGCATGTCCTGAACTTCGTTCAGTGCACCTTCAGCGGTCTGTACAGTGGAGATACCGTCTTCTGCGTTAGCGGAAGCCTGTGTCAGTCCTCTGATCTGCTTTCTCATTTTCTCACTGATGGATAATCCTGCTGCATCATCTGCTGCACGGTTGATCTTGTAACCGGAAGACAGCTTCTCAGTTGACTTTGCCTGAGAGCTCTGGGTTAATCCTAACATTCTGTTAGAGTTCATAGCGGTAAGATTGTGTTGTACTACCATAATATATTCCTCCTTGAATTGACGAGCGCTTCCCTGCGCTCCGTTATTTGCTTTGGCAATGTCAGCTTCAAGTTCGCACATCCTGTCACTTTCATCGCCATTGTCTTCCGTCTCTCCGGCGTGCGAAACCTTTAATTCAGAAGAATGGTTAGGTAAGCAATTGTTTCATTTGCTTTACTTGATAAGTATATCGGAGAGGTTTTTGGAAACTTAACCCCTTTTTGAAAAAAATGTTGACTTTTTTATTTTGCTAAGATATATTATAGAAAAAGGAAGCAGTTTTTTACCACTTGTTTACTATGTATTCTTGAGTGGGGTACTTGCTTCCTTTTTTATATCCACTAAATCATACAAATACAATCTCCCATCCCTTGTTCTGTTTACAACCAGTCTCCCCGTATAAACATTGTATTCTTCCGTTCTTTTATTGTTATAATAAACCGGTAACGCAAATCTGACTGTATAATAGTTCCATCCCCCTTTTGCTTCCTTTTTATGTTTTATCTTTTTATTTTTATTATGAATTTTATTTGTCGCCGTTTCTACTATTTCTCTCATTCCCTGTACCGCATTAGCTTTTGCTTTCGCACGGGCTCCTTTTATGCTTTCTGAATACTTTGAACCAGTATATTCATCTGCAAATCTTGTTCCAATCTCTATTTTTTCTTTTGTTTCTTTATTCTCAATAATTTCACCGACATAACTTTTTAAATATTCTTTTACTGCATCCCAATCTATATTCTGTTTATTCCAAAATATAATATCCGGTATTAAAACAATCTCATCTCCTTGCGTATCTCTTATAATTTTAGCATTTGTCATCTATTAATTTTCCTCCCATTTTCAGCATCACTTTTTGTAATAAAATTATCCATTGAAATCAGCGGTGATACACCCGAATAAAACATTTTTGAACTAAATAAGATTTGATTTGTCTGTCAGAATTGATATTCTGTGAATTTACAATAGCATATTGTTTCCGATAAATCAATCATAATTTGTACAACAAAAAGGAAGCTCCTCGCTTCCTTTTACTGTAACAGCTGCAGCACGCCCTGGCTGCTCTGGTTGGCCTGTGTCAGCATTGCCTGACCTGCCTGTGCCAGGATATTGGTGGTAGACTGTTCCACTATCAGTCTGGCCATATCCGCATCGCGGATGGCGGATTCGGCGTGCTGTGTATTTTCCACCACATTATCCAGATTCTTAATGGTATGCTCCAGTCGGTTCTGGTAAGCGCCCATACGGCTTCTTTCCCGGCTGACATATTCCAATGCCCCATCGATAGCTGTTATTGCATTCTCTGCACCTTTTATTGTCGTGAGGTCCAGATCGGCAATATCCATTTTCTTGCAGGAAATCGTAGGTAATTCTATCTCCATGCGGTCGCCGGCATCTGCGCCTATTTGTAATTGAAGTGCCTGTTGCGGACCGTGTACTTTGCCTTTTTCGGTACGGGCGACACCCGGTCCGAATTTCCCGTATTCTCCCCATGCTGTCACTCCGAAGTTGGGATACTTCCAGTCTACCCACGTGGATCCTGTGGGTAATGCAGGACTTGTTCCGCTGGAACGGTCGTCGTATACGATCAGTGTCGTTTTCGCGGCATCCGTTGTCAGCATGGTAAAATGATTATTCGGATTGCCTTTCTCTGTCCCTTGAATGATACGATCCAACAGTTCCTCTGTATTTGTGACTCCCTGGATTCCTATGTTGTAGATATAATGATTCCCGCTGGTCTCCATATTGCTGGCCGTATCATCTGTAAATTTGATACTGTAATGGCTGGAACAGGTACAGCAGGTAGTATAAAATCCCTTTCCGATCAGATCCTGTAGCTTATCCGGAGTAAATTGTGAGAAATCAATACTGGCCGACGCATGCTCTATGTCTATTTCCGTCTCTACACCATTTACTTCATATTTCTGTTTTTTCGTATATGTTCCATCCAGCTGTGTCCGGGAACTCATTGTAGCCCAGTCCGGCATCGTTCCGGAGATAACGGTCTTATCCGGATCTCTTTTTACAGAGCGGTCTCTTCCTTTGAGCACATATATCTCGTTGAATTTCGTTCTTTCCGAGATACCGTCTATTTCTTTTTTCAATTCCTGCATTTCGCTTTGAATATAGCTGCGGTCATTATCGCTCAGGGTTCCGTTTGCCGCCTTTACACTGAGCTCCGTACCTCTGTGCAGCATATCCTGTACCTCTGCCATTGCTCCGTCAGCGATCTGTACCATGGAGATACCATCCTGTGCGTTTGCGGAAGCCTGTGTCAGTCCGCGGATCTGTCTTCTCATTTTTTCAGAAATGGATAGTCCCGCCGCATCGTCCGCTGCGCGATTGATCCGATATCCGGATGACAATTTTTCCGTGATACCGGATAACTTTTTATTATTTTTTAATAGCATGCTGTTCGCATTCATCGCCAGCAGATTGTGTTGTATCACCATCGTTCTATCCGTTCCTCCCTGAACTGTCCGATGCTTCCATGTATCGTTCAAAAAAATACTGTTCTTTGTAAGATATCGGATAGAACTATAGAAACATTAACTGTTTAAATGAATTTTTGTACAACAAAAAGGAAGAACTCAATTGCCAAACTAAATTCCAGCTGCTTCATCTTTAAACCAGAAGTTACTTCGGCAAATCGTCTTGACTTTTCTGTAGTTGCTTTATTATCAGTTTTCTTTCTTCACCCTGGATTTTCAGAGCATCAAGTGCCTGCTCCATTGTAAATTCTGTACTCTCCATAAGATTTTTCACGTTCTTTACCTGCTGTTCAGATGCGTATTCTTTCGCATATTCCTTTGCATATTCCTTTGCGTATTCCTTCGCATATTCCTCTACTGCTTCACACATGGTATCACGACCTCCTCCTTCTACTTCCTTGAAATGTTTTACCCCTTGTGACAGTTCTTGGTAGTGCATGTTTTGGGGATTTCTCTCATGGAAATCTCTCATGAGATGTCCTATTTCATCATCTCCCGCGCGATCTGTTTCTTTTCTTCTTTCATCCCCAATGCGTCCATCGCCTCTTCAGCCGTCCAGTTCGTATTTTTCATTAAATTTTTAATATTCTCTACCAATGCAATATTTTCTTTTTCCATTGCTTCCTGTACGGCATCGTCGATCATTCCCTGTACACCTTTGCACATATTTACTTTATCCTCCTCGTCGAATACAAATTCCATGTTAGTATACTCATCAATTACCATTGCCGCTTCTCTCCTGAGGGAGTGGAACCGCGGGTTACTCTTTAGCAGACTTCTGATTTTTGATTTGTCTTCCGAGTATTTAATGAAGGTCATGACTTCTCTCATACTGGTTTTGAATTTTTCCAGATCTTCATCCGTCAATGCAGCCGGCTGAATCAGATGTATCCTGTAATCCTGCACCAGATCCATAATCTCCTGTGGTTGTTCATCCATCATTTCATGCAATGACAAAGGTCCGTCCCACCGCTTTGCGCCGAAGAAAATAACTAATGTGATTACAGGAATAATTCTGTCCTCTTTATAAAATCCCGATAAATATTCATCCTGACTCCGACCTTTATAATCGTTCTCTTTTGCATGCCGTCTTGCAATCTCTTCCACCTGTTTCCCATACTGTAAAGCATCATAAATGATATTTCTCACCGGCATGGCATAGTGAATTCTTGTCTGGTCTTCGATTCCCAGCAATAGATAGGTCATATTGTCATCCTGCTTCACGGTCAGTCTTTTTAACACATCCCGATATTTCTGGACAACCTCCTCTCCCGCCTCTCCGCCAAAAGGCGTCCCGATTTCTGCCGTATCCAACGGCTGTAATTGTGCCGGGTCAATCACCTGTTTTCCTTTGTAAATATAAAAATTAAATACATCTGCAAATATCTCATTTTCTCGCATATACGCTTTTGTAATACCGTCTGTTCTTCCCATAATTTATTCTCCCTTCCGCATTTTATCCGAAAGTCTCCCCTCCGATATAGTACAAGACACCTGCCCTCGATATCTGCCTGCACTTTGCCCATCAACGCAAAAAACACCCTTGCTGCAACATTCCAGTTTTCATCCAATGAAATCAGCGGTGATACACCCGAATAAAACATTTTTGAACTAAATAAGATTTGATCTGTCTGTCAGAATTGATATTCTGTGAATTTACAATAGCATATTGTTTCCGATAAATCAATCATAATTTGTACAACAAAAAGGAAGCTCCTCGCTTCCTTTTACTGTAACAGCTGCAACACATTATCCTGATTCTTAATGGTATGCTCCAGTCAGTTCCGGTAAGCGCCCATACGGATTCTTTCCCGGCTGGCATATTCCAATGCCCCATCGATAGCTGTATATCAGGCAGGAAGCTTTTTACCCTAAATCATCCACACCGGCACTATATAATTATCTCTGTCAATCGCACTGAGTCCCGGTTTCATGCAAATGACGGCGCCTTTCGCCCGGGGTGTTGATGCTTTATCCAGTAATTCAAATACCTTTACCAGTTCCGTTCCGGGATTTGAAGTTTTTTTGATTTCAATGGGGTTCAGAACTCCATCATGTTCAAGAATAATATCGATCTCTCTGGCATCCTTATCACGATAATAGTACATATACGGTTCTTTTCCGCAATTCAGGTAAGTCTTCATTATTTCCGCAACCACATAATTTTCCAAAATTGCGCCATTCAAGGCACCACATTCCAAAGTTTCCGGGCTGCTCCATTTTGTCAGATAACACACCAGACCGGTATCATAAAAATACAGTTTAGGTGTTTTTACAAGGCGTTTCAATAAATTATTGGAATACGGATGAAGATAAAAAATAATTCCAAGTGTTTCTAAAATCGTCAGCCAGTTTTTCGCCTGCACCTGGTTAATATCCGCGTCTCTGGCGATTTCCGCCACATTCAACATCTGACTGCATCTAGCGGACACTGCGGTAATAAATCTGAGAAACTTAAGGGAATCGATAGCATCCGACAGTTCTCTTACATCCCGCTCAATATAAGTAGACAAATAGCTGCTATAAAAAATCTGACTGTTGCTGTTCATACCACTTGCGATTGCCGGCATAGATCCTTTATAGATCCGTTCGAAAATACCTCTTGTATCAGTCTCCTCTCTTCCTTTTTTTCTTTCTGTTAAAGATTCCAGTTCTATCGTGAACGGTTCCATGTCCCCACCGGATATTTCCGACTGTGATAAAGAAGTCAGAGAAAGCACTGCTACCCTTCCTGCCAATGACTCTTGTACCCCCTGCATCAGTTTAAATATCTGAGATCCGGTAAGCCAGAATGCCCCCGGCTCGTGATTTTTATCTACATGCATCTTTATATAAGTAAATAATTCCGGTGCATACTGAACCTCGTCAATCAATACAGGGGGGTTATGCAACTGTAGAAACAGTTCCGGATCCGTCTTTGCAATATTTCTTTCGTTCAAATCGTCCAAAGATACATAGCCTCTGTTCGTTCCTTCCATTAGTTTCCGGAGCATAGTTGTCTTGCCTACCTGCCTCGGTCCTGTAACCAGAAGTACCGGGTATTCCTTAGTCACACGGCTTACTACATTTTCCAGATTTCTCTTTATATAGTTCATATCTGCGATCCTTCCTCGGCTAATTTATAATCCGATTATATTTTAGCCGAATCTGCTATTAAAATCAAGAAGCATTCGGCTAATTTATAATCCAATTACATTTTAGCCGAAATATATTGAAATATACAAAAAGGAAGCAGTTCTCCATCTGCTTCCCTTCCACCATTCTATTTATTTTTTATTGTCGTACATCTGCGGTGCTACGTATCCTGCTCCGCTCATGCTCTTGTAATAGTCAAATGCACTCTTGGCGTTTTTGCGTCTCTGGCCAATGTTTGCGCGCTCTCTGGCGAAATAGTTCTCGATGAGTTTTTTGTTCCGGGCTTCCTGTGCCTGTACGGACACGCTGAGTTCGGTCACTTTGCTGACCTTCTGCTGGAGTTCACGGATCTGGGCCGCATAACGTTCCCTGTTGCCTTCGAGCTGTCTGGCGAGCTTCTCATACATGATCTCGAAGCCGTCATCCAGACGGACAACTTCATCGATCAGGCGCTGTTTTTCCTCCACAGCATCGTCGAACAGGCTCATATCCACCTCTTCCGCGGAAAAGATTTCTTCCTGACGTTTGTTATATTCCCGGATCTTCTGCAATACTTCCAGCTTCTTGTCCAGGCTCTCTGACAAAATGGTAAGCTGATTCTCCATCAGTCATTTCCTTTCTTTGCTCCCGCCTTCATGACTTCTTTCCAGTTGTCACGGATAGCGTGCAGGTGGGTATTGATCTCTTCGAGGATTTCCTTATCTTTTTTGACATTGGCTTCTACCAGACGTCTCTCGAGATAAGTGTAGATGTTGTCAAAGTCCTTGGAGACTTCGTATTTCATGTCCAGCGTGGAATGCAGATATCCAATGATATTCTGCACCTTGCGGATATTTTCATGTGCCTTGGGTACATCGGATTTCTCCACAGCCATCTCTGCAATATTGCAGAACTTGATAGCTCCGTCATAGAGCATCAATGTCAGTTCTGCCGGAGAAGCCGTCAGAACCTTGCTGTTATTATACTGTGCATAAGCACTGGGTAATGCCATATCATGATCCTCCTAACAAGCTGGTCACCGCACTGGAATTGCTCTGCAGCTTCGCCATGGCAGTTTCCATTTTAGAGAACTTGGAATACCACTTGTCTTCGTAATCGTTCAGCTTATCTTCCAAGTCTTTGATCTTGCTTGTATAATCATCATAATCCGATTTCATCTTTTTGTCATCATAAAAATTACCGTAGGAACGATAACCTTCCACAGAGGATGACAGATCGCTCATCTTGCTGTACAGATTCTTAAACAGTCCGGAGAAAAAGCTTACGACCGTATCGGGATCACTGCTGATCATGCTCTTTAACTTGTCGGCATTGCCGGAAGTGCTGGCATCATCCGCATCACCGTCGATATGATAAGCATTCTTCTCATTCTCCGCTGCGGTAAAGTAGCTCAGGGTCTCAATACCGAAATCGCTGAGGTACATCTTCTTGCCGTTGACTTCCACACTGCCTGCCATGATCTCTTTCAGGGCAGAGCTTACAGTGGACAGGTTGCTGTCTCTGCGGAGCAGGGCATCCTTGATCTTGGTCTCGTATTTCTCTACTTCCGTATCGGACATTGCATCTTTTTCATCATCGGTCAGGGGCTCATATCCTCTGGCAGAATCCGCATTATAGAGCTTGTCCATCTCGTTGATCACAGAATTGTATTCCTTGAGGAAATTCTTGATCATATCGTAAATACCGTCTACGTCATCCTGTGTGGTCAGGGTGATCTCTTCATCGGCTGCGGTCTCTTTCAGTGCCGTAATGGTCAGTCCGTTGATGGAGAATACGTTGGTATTGCTGGTATACTCCGTATTGTTCAGTGTGATGACGGAATCCTGTCCCTGAATATAGTTGGCATCACTGATTCCCAGTCCTTTTAACAGGTCATCCGCACCGGTTCCGGTTGCGGTAATGGAGAAATTGCCCGCATCGCCGGACTCTTTTGCACTGATGTAGAATCTCTGCTGGGTAGTATCAAAGTTCGCATTCAGTCCCGCTTCTTTTATTTTGGACAAAACGTCGGAGATCGTAGTATCCTGGGTAATATTCAGTTCCACAGTGCTGTCACCGTTCTGGATTTTCAGGATCGTATCGTCTCCGGTGGTAAATCCGTCAACGCTGCTGCCGTCGCTGCTCTTGATTCCCAGATCAGACAGCTTGGTCAGGGCATTCAGCTTCGTATCTGCCGATGCATCATCCTTCAGTGCCAGTTTACCGGCAGTCATGTACGCACTCTTTGCAAGCTGCTTTACCTGCAGTCCCTGTACACCTGTCATAGCGCCGTCACCGGTGATAACGCTTACCGCATTGCTGTCGGATACCTTGGTGACTCTCTTGCTGTATGCGGATTCAAAACGCATATTATTAACGAATTTGGACTGTAAATTCTTGATCTTGGTGTTCAGGTCTTTCCATGCAGTCTGTTTCCACTCCTGCTTGGTCTGTGCCTTCTTTGCGTCATCCACCTTGGTCTGCTTTGCGGAAACCAGCTGCTGGATAATGCTCTCTGTGTCCATACCGGAGATCAGTCCGGATAATCTCATTGTTGACGATGCCATATCGGTATCCTCCTATCTCTTCTCGTCTACCAGAATACCTGCCATCTCCCACACCTTGGCGATCATATCCAGAGTCTTCTCGGGGGGAAGTTCTTTGATGACTTTCTTGGTATCCTTGTCTATAATCTTGATGGTTACGCGGTTCGTTGCCTCATGAATGCCAAAGACAGCTTCTGAATGGGACATCATGTTCTTGTTCAGCTTCTCTACCGCTTTCTTGATCTGCTCGTTGGTCACCTGCTGTTGCTGTTCATTGTTCGCATCGGCAGAAGTATTATTCTGATCCTTGCTCTGGGCATTCTCAACGACTGCGGTAGTCTGATCCAGCTTGTCTGCTGCATTGACATTGGCAGGATTGTACTCTGAGGGATTCTCCTCTGTGGTTACTTTTGTTACAGCGTTCTTGGCAGCGGCTGTATTCTGTGCCTGTACTGTCATGACGCTGGAAATCGGTTCTATGGTCATAATGGTCACCTCCGTGTGATAAACAGGCGCCTTCCGTGGGCGCACGACCTTGCTTCTCTAAGAATTCTATCGGTCACTCTTTGGAAAAAATTAATAGGAGATACAAAAATTTGCACCTCCTATGCCTAATTTCCTATATTAATTACTATTTATCAGATCTTTCTGCGGCTTACCCCAGCAGATTCTTAAGTGCCGCCATACCTTCGGCGTCCACAGATGCCTTATTGGCCTCCTGGATCTGGAGGTATACTTCCTTACGATAGATGGGCACTTCCTTGGGAGCAGAGATGCCGATCTTGACCTGGTCGCCTTTTACCTCCAGGACGGTGATCTCGATATCATTGTTGATAACGATCGCTTCATTCTTCTTACGGGACAATGCAAGCATCTTACTCACCCGCCTTTCCGGACTTCAGGATATCATATACCGGGTATTTTACCGGATATTTATCTCCCTCAAGGATGATCTGGCAGGCCTTGCGCTCTTCCACATTGATCACAAAAGGTCCCTGCAGGTTCACGGTCATCCGGGTCAGATCCGCAGGCACGGTCACAGTGACCATGACCAGGATGTTCTCCGGGGTCAGGTTGCCGACGCCGGTGAGCAGTTCATCATCCACTTCCGGGTCATACTCCGGATTGACTAACAAAGGATCCATCACCGGCATGGCAAATCCGGGCTCTTCCAGAGACTGTAAATAACGGATTCCCACACTGCTGCCCTTTTCCTCATCATGCAGCATAGTGAAATGTTTCAGTTCCGGGAATCCGATAATGCCTTTGTCAAAGGTAATGATCTTATCGTCCGCAATCTCAACTTCTCCGAAAAATTTCGTATTAATCTTCATACTGTCCTCCTAGATATAATTCAGCAGAGTCGTCTGCATCACCTTACCGGTAGCCATCAGTGCCGCTTCATAGGTCATCTCCGCACTCTTTAATTCTATGGCAGTCTCGGTAATATCAATATCCTCGTTTTCACTCTTCAGTGTCTCGAACGTAGTCTTCTGGCTCTTCATACGATTCTCGATGAGCTCCAGCTTGCTGCTTCTGGTACCGCAGTTGGTGATGCACAGGTTGGCATCATCCAGATATCCCTGGAATGTGGTGATACCGTTTTCGAACAGTTTCTGGCACTTATCTTTGGACAGGGTCAGTGCTTTTTCCACTGCCTCCATCTGTTTCGACAGTATGTCCGCATCCGTGCCGGTGGCATTCTCCTGCAGGCCTGTGATCTTAGTCTTCACAGCTTCCAGATCCAGTACATCCTGCATCGCCTGGACAAGGTCATCCACCGCACGTCCGATGCCGTGCTGGAAGCACTCATCCGCTGTGGAATTTACGCGGATCGTCTGATTGAATCCCACGTCATACTCGATGACCTGTTTCTCGGTAGTGTTGCCGTCCAGATAATCCTTGTTGTACACCGTTACTTTTCCGTCTGCATCCGTACTGCTGCATGCGAAATAATGTTCCGGTCTTAAGTCTCCCTTGACCCAGTGATCCTTCTGATAAGTCACCCGGATCTCACCTTCGTTGGTTCCCGAGGTGGTAGGATCATCCTTACATGCCATTAATGTTTCATACCGGTTCTTGCCCAATAAGATTTCACCGGTATCCCGTACATAAAAAATGTCGTCATCGCCCAGCTGGCTGTACGGATCTTCTGTGGAAGAGAATTCTCTGATCTGCGGATCACCGCCGCCGGCATCCGGCCAGGTCACTTCCTTATAGCTGCCGTCAGCCTGTTTCTCCTGAAACGTAATGGAAGGTGCTCCGTTTTTCTTGCAGTCATCATAAGACAGCTGGATACGATATACTTCCGTAGAGCTGATATCCTGCTCTGTGATCGTACTGTTATCCGTGTTATAATTTGCAGCGGTAATGTCTAACAGCTTTCCGGTATTGATCTTGGTCATCGTCGTGATGGAATTGCTGTCTAATTGTTCCGTGATTTCATACTCGGTATTATATTCTTTGTCAAAGCTTAAGGAAGTATCGGTACGATATCCGGTAAACACATAACGTCCCGCATAATCCGCATCACCGGTACTGTATACCTCATCGCCAAGGGCCTTCAGCTGCTCTAAGATGATCTGGCGGTCCTCCGACTTCAGGTCTCCGTTGGAGCCTTTGGTGCACTGGGAGATCATGTTGGTCACGATCTGGGTCAGGTTCTTCAGAGCATCCTCCGTTACATTCAGCCAGCTCTCCGCATCCGGGATATTCTTGCTGTAGTACTGTGTCACTTCCGTTACATTGCTGCGCAGACGCAGGGCACGAATGGATACCACAGGGTCATCGGAAGGACGGTTGACCTTCTTCTGTGTGGACATCTGGGTACTCAGTTTATCCTGATATACTTTGTTTGTATTGATATTGGACAGATTATTACGCTGCATGATCTTGTTCGTAATTCTCATTTTTCGTGCTTGTCCTTTCTCTCTATTGATCCATGCCACTAGACGCCGGTCTCCAGGATCAGTCTGTCATATACTTCCGTCAATGTCTGGATCATCTTGGATGCCAGATTGTATCCGTTCTGGTATTTCACCAGGTTTACCGCTTCTTCATCCTCATCCACACCGGAGATGGAGATTCTCTGGTTATCGATGGTATTGGAAATATCCTTAAAGCTTGCATAGAAAGTATTGGCTCTGGAAGCGTTTAATGCCACATCCGATAAGATACACTGTAAAAATTCGGAAGCATTACAACCGCGGAAACTCATCTTGGACTTATCCGTTGCCAGATTCTTCAGATCGTTCAGCAGGTCATTCTGTTCCACGCCGTCTGCCGCATCGTAGCGGTTAGCCATCAGGCTGGGATCCTGCTCTATGGCATCCAGGATATCAAAATTCTTTGCTGTCAGGCGATAGTAGCTGTCGTCATTCACTTTTACCGTCAGCTTACTGTTTTTCTTTTCCTGCTTGTCATATCTCGTAGCTTCTTCCAGCAGGAACTGCTCACCGCCGGTTGCCTTATTGCCGGTGAACATCTTTACACCCGGATCTCCGCTTCCGCTGTATCCGGACGTCAGAATATCATTGAATTTCTGTGAAAAGGTACGGATCCACTCATTCATCTGGTTCATATAATAAGGGATTCCCTGATAAGACAGGCTTTCGCCGATCTCTGCCGTTTTGCCTACGCGGTCATTGGTAAGGCCGCGGGGATTTTTCTCACTGTCCGATAACGTAAAGGTGTAGGTATAAGTTGCATTTCCGTTGGCATCATACTCGCAGGTGTACTCCCAGGAATCATAGTAGAATTCCTGATTGCCCAGATCAATGATACCGCCCTGATCCGACAGATTGCATTTATTCAGATCCTGCAGATAGGCTTTGGTTACTTTTACGGTCACGGTATCGTGGGTCTTGCCGTCTACGGTAGTGGTGCCGGTAGCGGTCACCTGACCGGAGAAGTTCTCTCCGTTATTACCGTCACGCGTCTGTATCAGTCCGGCCAGGTCTCCTCCCATGGCTGCATTGTACAGATTAAACTTCTGTCCGTCTGACCAGTAGATCTCATAGAGTCCGTCGATATCGGTCTGGTTTACCTTCTCGTAAGCGGTTCTTGCCACACATTCCAGACCGTTGTAGTCGCTGCCGTCTACCAGCATCTGACCGCCGGCGATCTTGACCATATATCTGTTGGCGCCGGTCTCGCGGTTCTCATTGTTGGCATCAATGATCGGTGTTTCCTTGACTTCCACGTCTACGATCTTGGACAGTTCGTCGATCAGTAAGGTACGTCTGTCGCGGAGTTCATTTGCCTTGACACCGGTCAGTTCAATGGTGTTGATCTGTTTATTCAAAGTGGCGATCTCACCGGCGATGGAATTGATCTGATCCACCTTCAGTTTGATCTCCTGGTTGATATCCTTCTGTACTTTTTCCAGGTTGCCTGCCATGCCGTTGAAATACTCGGTCAGTGCACCGGCATAACCTACGAACTGGGATTTGGCGGTGGCGCTGCTCGGGTCTTTCAACAATGCCTGCATACCGGTCACCATCAGCTGATCGAAGATGGTCTTGAATCCGGTGCTCTTGCCGTCATCATCAAAATAAGTCTCCAGCTGCTGCATGTAGTACTGTTTCATATCGTACTCGCCCAGCTGTGCATTGTTGTCCCAGAATCTTCCGTCGTAAAATTCATCACGGACACGCTCAATTGCCAGTGTCTCTACACCGGCGCCGGCACAGCCGTAGGTCTGGAATACCCGCAGGGCATTGGCTGCCTGCTGGGTGACCTGCTGTCTGCTGTAGCCTTCCGTCTGTACGTTGGAAATATTATTGGAAGTGGTGTTCATTGCCGCATTGCTGGCCAACAACCCTGTATATGCGATATTTAATCCAAAAAATTGTGAGGGCATTCATTACTGCCTCCTTCCTCTTATACTCCAAGAGTAGAAATAATATGTTCCAGCATCTCGCTGATCACATTGATATATCGGCTGGATGCATTGTATGCATTCTGGAACTTGATCATATTGGATAATTCTTCATCCGTGGAGACACCGATGACCTGTTCTCTGGCGCTCTGTGTGGCTTCCACAGTGTTGACCTGATTCTCATAGATGCTGCGGAATACATATCCCGAGTTCGCCACCTGTGATACCAGATCTGTATAATAATCTACAAATGTAGTCTTCTTCTGTACATTGGGGTTCAGCGTATAGGCTTCCTCGGTAAATGCAGCCTTCAGCGCCTCCGCCGTCTCCTTATCCTCGGAACCGTCTGCCAGGCGGAATCCCAGTTTGGAGGGTTCCTGCATCAGTGCCGGGTTCACCTGAAGGTTACCGACGGTATAGAGACTCTCCGGAGCATTCGGATCTTCCTCTTTCATCACCCAGTATTCCTTGCCGTCATCTGCGGTCACCTTTTCGTAACCATCCGTGGTGATCTTGGTAAACAGCTGGATGGGACTGCCGTCCTCCATACGCATATAACCGTCCGGATCCACGGTGCAGTAGCGGGCATTCTTTAGTACCGTACCGTCTTCCAGTTTCAGATCTCCGGTCTGCACGCCTGCTGCCTTTGCCAGGATATCATTGACCTTCGTCACTACGTTATGGATCATCTGGTCAAACTCACCCTGGATATTCATCACGACTGACTGGGAAACGTCGTCGTATTTTCCCTCTGCCAGATCAGTATAGTTGGCTCTGTGATCTCCTCTGGCTAAAAGCATTGCTTTCAGACCGCCGACATCTGTTCCCAGGTCGGAAGAGATCTCGATCGACAGGTCAAACACCTCTGCGCCGTCGATATTATAGACTCTGGTACCGTCATCTCTTACGGTATACGTTGCATCCTGCGGCCAGAACGGGGTATAGAAACCGGTAGCTTCATCCGTCTTCATGGCGATCTCGTAACAGGTGCCGTCCTTGACGAAATCCACGCCCTCGATCTTCACCGATACGCTGCCGTAGCGGTCTTCCGAAAAGCTCATATTCGTAAGCTCTGCCAGTTCGTCCAGGATCTGGTTTCTCGCATCTCTTAAGTCGTTGGCATGCTCGATGCCGCCGCTCTCAACGGCACGGATCTGATCGTTCAGTGTTAATATCTGGTTACCGTATTTATTGATCTTGTCTACATTCTGCTTGATCTGTGTATTCAGGTTGTCCTGATAGGAGCTGAGGCCGCTGTACACTGCACTTGCTCTCTGTACGAATTCCGAAGCCCTCTGTACGATCAGTCCCTGTGTGACGGAACTGCTGGGATCCTTGGAAAGCTCCTGAATGGCAGTCCAGAAATCTGTCATGGTGGTCTGGAAAGCTTCACCGTTCAACTCTCCCAGCTGGCTCTCTACCTCTTCCATGACTTCCGTGGACACTTCATAGAACATACTGCGTCCGGATTCCTTGCGGTATGTCTTGTCCAGGAAATAATCTCTGACCTGTTTTACACGGGAATATGTGACACCCAGACCCGTCTGTTTATTCGAAATAGACTTGGGGTCTGTAGATAATGTGGCATAAGCTCTGTTAGACTGCTGTACCTGTTGTCTGGTATAGCCTGTGGTGTCCACATTAGAAAGATTATGCGCTGTGGTATTCAGCGCATTCTGACTTGTCTGTAATCCGGACGACCCTATATATAAACTACCCATTAATGGCATGAACTCTCACCTCTGTATCGAATTCGGTCCTACTGCTTGGCATCAAATCCATGGTTTGCAACGCCCATGGTGTCACCTGCATTGTAGGCTCCGCGATTGTAATTGGCTGTCTCGGGGGCTGCCTTGGCAGCCTGAAGGAGATTCATCTCGAACTCCACCATTTCCAGTGCGCTGTTCAGCAGCTCACTGTTCTGCTCGTTGATGTGCTTCAGTCCCCGGACTGCTGCCTGTAATCTGTCATGGGCATCCGCCAGCGCCTGCTGTTCCGCAGGACGTGCGGCTAACATCGTGATCAGATTCGACAGTTTCAGATCATTAACATCCCTGTTCAATACATCGGCTATGTCCGCAGTGACTCCCTCTCTCTGCTTGTCCAGATTGTGAATCCTGCTGACCAGCTCCTGCTCCTCGTCCGTGATTTTCTGTAATTCTGTAAGGTCACCGCTTGCAATGATCGGTGTCTTACGTTGTGATAACCGGAGCAGAGATTCGTACTCCGTACTCTCTCTGTCCAGTACATCTATCAGGTTTTCCATTAAACTAGCCAAGGAACTACCTCATTTCTTCCTGTTTTTGAAGCAGCTTCTCCGCAAAGCTTGCATTATCCACTCCATAAGTACCGTTCTGGATTCTTGCTTTAATGGGAGCCGTTAACTCTTCCCTGATATCAGGTGCTGCTGCCACTGCTGCCTTAGCGGTCTGGAAATCTTTTCCCTGGCTGCTGATCTGCAGTCTGTCCGTGTGTGATGCTGCCTGAGCCTTCTGTGTCCTGCTGACCTTCTGTGACTGATACAGCTGCTGTACCTGTGTATACGCTTCAATACGCATATCGACTCCTCCTTCCCGAATGTCTTTTATGTTTCACAATAGTTATCGGACTAAATTTCAATTACTTTAGCCCCTCTAAAAAAAAAGTAACGATCCGGCCCCTGCAGAAATATCCGGATCGTTACAAAAAACGATCAATATGCATTTTCATTGCGGATCTCGCTGTCCACCCGCTGCACCCGGTAGGTCTTATCTCCCACCGTCACGGCAGTCACCGTGTCATCATGTGCATACAGGCCTTCTTCCACATAAGAGAACTTCTCCGGTGTCCTGCCTTCTTCCAGGATCCGGATCAGCGCCTCTACTCTGGGGCCGTGGAGCGGATTGCATTCTCCGATACAGGTGATCTCATCTTTCATGACACAGTCCATGGATTCCGTACTGACGCCGTCGAAAGACAATATCATGATATCTCCCGCCGCCAGATCACTGCCGACCGTTTTCCCCGCTGCCCGGATCGCTTCCATGGCGCCGAAGGCCTCATTGTCATTTTCGCAATAGACGACATTGATATTATCATATTTTTTCAGGAACGCCTCCATGACTTCCTTTCCCTTTGCCTGGGTGAATTCTCCGGATACCTGGTCCAACAGGTCCCAGCCGTATTTGGCAGCGCCCTGCTCCAGGCCTCTGGTCCGTCCGATCTGGGCGGAGGCTCCGATATTTCCCTGAATATTTACAATATGCAGATCCTCCGGTGCGATCCCCTTACTGATAGAGAAGGAGTTCAGCCACTCCGCCATCTTCAGGCCTTCCAGTTCGAAATCCGATCCGACGAAGCAGGTAAAGAGGCTGTCGTCCTCCACATCTACCTTCCGGTCCACGATGATCACCGGAATACCGGCATCCTTTGCTTCCCGGAGCACGGTATCCCATCCGGTCTCCGTCACCGGAGCCAGCACAATATAGTCTACTTCCTGTTGGATAAACGTCCGGATCGCCCGGATCTGGTTGGCCTGCTTCTGCTGTCCGTCCTCGAAGATCAGGTCATATCCCGCCTCTTTCGTAAAGGTGCTCTTCATGGACTCCGTGTTGGCACTGCGCCAGTCGGATTCCGCCCCCAGCTGCGAGAAGCCCACCACAATGCGATCCGCCTGTGTCTCCTCTTCCGCCGTGTTATCCATGGCAGTCTGTCCGGCGCCGCAGCCGGCAAACGCGATCCCAAAGGCCAGCAGTATCCCTGCCATCCACCGTCTTCCCATCCTGCATTTCTTCATATCTGATCAGTCATCCTGTTCTGTCATACTTCCTGTGCGGAATCCGCTTCTGTCATTCCGCGACAGGTGCTTTCTCTGTGTGGAAATAAGCCACAGAGTTCTCCAGTTCCCCGGAGATCTGTTTCATTTTATCACAGTTTGCGCCCACTGTCTGTATCTGTGTCAGGATTTCCTCAATGTTTGCATTCACCTGTTGATTGTTGGCCGCATTTTCCTCGCTGATGGCACTGAGGCTTCCGATATTCCCCAGAATATCTTCCTTCTGCTGTGACAGGCGGCCGGTCTCCCCGGCGATCCTTCCAATCTCTTCCGCAGACTGTCTGATGCTCTGCTCCAACTGCCGGTACTGCTCTCCGGTAGTGATAATGTGCTCCTGTTCCTTACGGATGATGTCTTTTACCACATCTGCCTGTTCCACAGTCTCTCCGGATTTCTCCATGATCCCCTGCGCCAGACTCTTGATCTGCTCGGCACCCGCGGCACTCTGTTCCGACAGCTTGCGGATTTCTTCCGCCACTACGGCGAAACCTCTGCCCGCTTCTCCGGCTCTGGCGGCTTCGATGGAAGCGTTCAGGCTTAAGAGATTGGTCTGTCCGGAGATGGAAAAGATCAGGGCTACCGCCTCGTCGATCTTTTCGATATAATCATTGGTCTCATGGATCTTGGCGGTAATAGTGTCCACGGATTCCACGGAACGTTTACTGCCGTTCATGATATTTTCCATGCCTTCGCCTGCTTTTTTGCTGTTATCCTGCATCTCTTCCGAATTCTTCTGCAGCTGTCCGACGCTTTCGCTGATATCATTCACCGCTTCTCCGATCTCATCCATACGGTCACTGATATTCTGCACATTTTCCGCCATCTCCTCTGCTGCCGACGACAGCTGTTCCATGGCAGAACTGATCTGCTCCGCCTGTTCCGTGGTGGCGTCGCTGCCTTCTGCCACTTGCTGTACACTGTTTAAAAGTTCTTCGGATACCTCCTGTACCCCGCCGATGACCTGTGCCAGGTTCCGCTGCATCTGTGCTGTATTTCTTAACAGGTCTTTGATCTCTCTGACAATGCTGTCCGCTTCCTTCCGGGCACTCAGATCTCCTTCTGCCAGTGCGTCCACTCTCCTGCCGGTCTCTTTCATCTTGCCGGACAATGCCCGGCTTAAAAAAAAGCAGATAATACCGAACAAAATCACAATGCCCACGGCAGAGATCAGAAATACGATCTCGATCCCCCACAGGGCTTCCGTGATCTCATTTTTCCGTTCAGCGGCGAACGCCACAGCCGTAATCTGTCCGTTATTCAGAATGGGAATATAGTAACCGTAATAGGTATTCCCCTCGATCACTACGTTTTTATCATAATATCCTTCGGTCCCTCCGCCGGACACACGGTCCTGGTCCATGGGGATCTCACGGATACGATAGTCGTTTTCGTTTTTAATGGATGTGGTAGCCGGTACGCCGTCCAGGAGAATGGCCATCTCCAGGCCTTCGTCCTTCAGGCTGTCCAGATACTCATAATAGCCACTGGCATTGATCGCCGTGATCTCATTCTCTTTGCAGTATTTCGCCAGATTATCCGCAGTTACATGCAGAGTAGTCTGTACACTTTCCTCCAGATTCGTTCTGGTCAGATGTAAGGATGTGGTACTGAGAAGCACCGTTGCCAGAACTACCGGTGCAAGTGCTAACAGCATCAACAGCAGGAACAGACTGCATCCCTGCTTTTTCGGAGTTTTCTGTTTCTTTACTTTTTTTACTTTTGTCTTTTTCATAGCTTTTCCCCCTGATACCCGGTGGTTTTCTTTTACTGCTTATACTTACCAGCGGAAAAAGAGTGTGACTGTCCGCAAGCCACGCTCTTTTTCGTTTTTCTTATTTCACATTTTAAATCCGAACTGCCTTTATTTACTCTGCAGCATTTTCTTTTTTCTGGCAATGACCACACTCTGTACCACCAGGAACAGACACAACATAGCTGCGATGGTAATGCCGGTCCACCATGCCTGATCCAGACCTGCGCTGGATACGATATTCTGGATGGTGCTTAAGGACAATACACCGAAGAAGGTTCCGATGATATTACCCACACCACCGGTCAGCATGGTACCGCCGATGATGGAAGAAGCGATGGCGTTCATCTCCATGCCGCTCGCATGGGATGCGGATCCGCTTCCTACATGCAGGAAGTATACATAACCGCCGATACCGGCTAACAGTCCGCAGAGCAGATGGGACATGAATTTGGTTCTCTTGACATTGATACCTAACATCAGTGCACTCTGGTTGTTGCCGCCCACAGCATAGAAGCTGCGTCCCATCTTCGTCCAGCGGAGCATGATAAACATCAGGATCACTACCAGCAGTGCCACGATAACGCCGATCTCCACATACGCATTTACATAAGCACCGAGCTTATTCACAGAACCCATTCCGGGAACGACCACGCGGGTCTCTTTCAGAGCTGTGAACTTCTCATTTGCCACGTTAAACGGCTTGGTATTTACGATCGTCGTCATACCTCTGGCGAAGAACATACCGGCCAGTGTCACGATGAAGGGCTGGATATCCAGATACGCTACCAGGAATCCCTGTACAATACCGAAAGCAAGGCCGATGGCTACAGCAATCAGCATGGAAATGAATACATTTCCGCCGCCAAAGTCCAGATATACCGCGCAGCTCATGCTGACCAGTGCTACCACACCGCCAACGGAGATATCGATCCCGCCGGTGATCATGACTAAGCTCATGCCGCGGGAGAGAATGATCAGTGCTGCGTTGGCATTCAGGATATTGAAGAAGGTCTGGGGCTTTAAGAAACCTTTTCCCTGGAACACGATAGCTCCGATATACATTACGAAAAATACTACGATCGTGATGGTCAGCAGCAGATTGGTATCTGTCATATTTTTTAACTTCTTACCCATTTTAGCCAACCTCCTTTACGGTCTTGCCCTGCTTCAGCTTTTTGCCGAGAGCGGACAGCCATTCTCTTACCTTGGGAGTACTGAGTACTACTAACAGGATGACGACCACTGCTTTGTAAGCGGGAAGTGCATCGGACTGTACATCAAATTTGTATAAAGTGGTAGTCAGGAACTGGATCACGTATGCGCCCAGGATGGAAGCTGCCATATTGAACTTACCACCGCTTAAGGAGTTGCCGCCCAGGGCTACTGCCAGGATTGCATCCATCTCGATATCCTTTGCGATAACGGAGTAGTTGATGGAGGACAGACGGCTTACTTTGATCAGTGCTGCCACTGCCACGCACAGTCCCAGGATCACGAAGGTCAGGAACTTGATAAATGCGGGATTCAGACCGTTCAGTTTGGAAGAGTTCTCATTAATACCTACGGACTGGGTGTAAAGTCCCAGTGTCGTGAACTTCAGTGCCAGGAAGATCACCAGTACACAGGCCGCTGCAATGAAGAACGGTGTGGGAATGGGGATCCCGGGGATAAATCCGCCGAAATAACTGAAGGTGGGATCACTTACGATAGGAAGTTCGTTGTTGTTGATCCATGCGGCGATGGAACGGCCTGCCGTATAGAGGATCAGTGTCGCTACCATGGGCTGGATCTTGAAATATGCTACCAGCACACCGTTAAAGGCACCGAACAGCATCGCTACCACACATGCCACCAGGAATGCTACAATGATGGGGGCCTGTAAGGTATCCGGTCTGGAATTGGTACCGCACAGGACTCTTAAGATCACACTGCCTGCAATGGCGATGGCAGCGCCCACACTGATATCCTGTCCGCCGGAAGCAGCTGTGACCAGCGTCATGCCGATGGCCAGAATCGCCAGCTCGGAACCATAGTCTAAGATTGTCATCAGATATCCCGACAATACCGGATCTCCCGCACTGTTATATCCTAATGTGATCTTGAAAAAGCTGGGATCTGCGATCAGGTTAAATACTGCCAGGATCACCAGTGCCGCAATGGGAATGAATATCTGCTGCCGGAACAATCCGCTCAGGAAATTTTTATTCTGTTTTTCTGTTGTCTTTTCCTTACTCATGTTTACTCTCACCTCCGGCAATCGTACTCATAATCTTGGTCTGGGTCAGATCTTCTCCGGACAGTTCTCCTACCACCTTGCGGTCTCTCATGACTACCAGTCGGGAACAGGTACGGAGCATCTCGTCGGTCTCGGAAGAGATAAAGGTCACGCTCATGCCTTCACTTGCCAGTTTCAATACCAGCTTCTGGATATCTACCTTGGTACCGACATCGATACCTCTGGTAGGCTCATCCAGGATCAGATATTCCGGATGGGTCAGAAGCCATCTGGCCAGAATTACCTTCTGCTGGTTGCCGCCGGACAGTGACTTGATCGGTGTCTCTGCCGATGCAGTCTTGATATCCAGCAGTTTGATGTATTCGTCTGCGAATTTATTAGCTTCCGCCTTGGAGATCGGGCGGAAGAATCCACGAAGCACCTGAAGTGCCAGGATAATATTCTCTCTTACGGACAAGTCACCTACGATACCGTCACGCTTACGATCCTCCGGCAGATAACCGATACCGCAGCGCATGGCATCCAGAGGCTTGTTGATCTTGACCTGCTTGCCGTTCTTTTTCACCGTACCGCCGATAACACGGTCGGCACCGAAAATAGCACGGACACACTCGCTTCGGCCGGATCCCAGCAGTCCGGTAAATCCGTTGACCTCGCCCTTCTTAATATAGAAGTCGAAAGGCTTGATTCCGGCATCGCTGCACAGATCCTTGGTCTCGAATAAGGGCTCGCCGGATTCTGTCTTCTGCTCCGTGGGCTGTTCACCCTTGATATCGGACAGGTCATCCAGCTCCTTGCCGAGCATCTTGGATACCAGCTGTACTCTGGGCAGATCCTTGATGGCATATTCGCCTACCAGACCGCCGTCCCTAAGGACCGTGATCTTGTCACACACTTCATATACCTGATCCAGGAAATGGGTTACGAAGATGATACCTACGCCTCTTGCCTTCAGATCACGCATCAGACCGAAGAGTTTTTCCACTTCCTGCTCATCCAGGGAGGAAGTCGGCTCATCCAGGATCAGTACTTTACAATCCATATCTACGGCTCTGGCAATGGCCACCATCTGCTGTACAGCGATGGAGCAGCTTGCCAGCTGTTGGGACGCTTTCGCGGGGATATCCAGATTCTGTAATATCTTGTCT
>JBNMHS010000042.1:0-23907 GCA_050872885.1 Acetatifactor sp. | reverse complement strand
CCCTTGGAGCGCTGAATCGTTACCAGATGAGTCTTTTCGTTAATATTTTCCCGGATCTTGTCATAATCAAAACTGCCGTCCGGCAGCAGATCTACCTGTCTGTAGGTCACTCCGTATTCTGCCAAAGACCCCTTCGAAGGGCGGATACCGATCACTTCTTCCAACGTATCATAAGGCTTCCCGACAGGGGACAGCAATTCGTCTCCGGGTCTTAAATTGCTCATCAGAGCCAGTGCCAGAGCATGCGTACCGCATGTGATCTGGGGACGTACCAGCGCATCCTCCGTATGGAAGGCTGCGGCATAGACTGCTTCCAGAGTATCTCTTCCCAGATCATTATATCCATAACCGGTAGTGCCTAACAGGCAAGCCTCACTGACCTGATTCTGCTGCATAGCCTTTACGACCTTCAGCTGGTTGTATTCTGCTGTCTGATCTACTTCGTCAAAACGCTCACGCAGGCTCTTCTCAATGGAACAGCCGTAATCATATACGGTCTTACTGATTCCCATTGATAAATAGATTTCTTCATTACTGTTTTTCATAAATTCCCCTTTCTCCTAATTCCTTTATCATAAATTGTAATATTTTCTCTTCATCATAGTCAAATTGTCCCTTATCGATCCAGGTAACATCCTGCTCTCTGCGAAACCAGGTTAACTGCCTTTTGGCAAAATGTCTGGTGTCTCGTTTTAAGGTATAAACCGCTTCCTCCAGGCTGACATTTCCGTCCAGATAGTCGAGAATCTCCTTATAACCGAGTCCCTGCATGGCTACCATTCCTCTGTGGCAGCCCATTTCCTTCAGGTGCTTTACTTCATCCTCCAGGCCTTCCGACAGCATTTCATCAATTCTGGTCTCGATACGCGCATACAGTTTTTCCCTGTCGTCCGTCAATACAAAATAACTGAAATCGTACGGACTGACACGCTCTTTTTCTCTCTCGTTATGGGCTGAGATCGGTTCTCCTGTCAATTCATAATATTCCAATGCCCGGATCGTACGTTTGACATTATTGGCATGAATATTCTCCGCAGATACCGGGTCTACTTTTTTCAGCTGCTCATGCAGGATTTCCGGTCCCTGTTCCCTGGCAATCCGCTCCAATTTTTCACGATACTCCGTATTTTCTTCATTTTCTGTAAAATCAATACCGCGGAGCACCGCCTGAATATAAAATCCGGTACCGCCCACAAGAATGGGAATATGTCCGTTTGCGTAAATCTGCTCCATGCACTCCAGACACCTTTTCTGGAATACCACCACATTGAATTCGTCCCAGGGTTCCAGAATATCGATCAGATGATGGGGAACTCCCTGCATCTCCTCCGGGCGGATCTTGGCTGATCCGATATCCATATGTTTATATACCTGCATGGAGTCCGCCGACAGGATTTCTCCGTTTATCGCCTTTGCCAAAGCAATGGAAAGCTTGGTCTTCCCCACGGCTGTCGGTCCGGTCAGCACCACCAGAGGTCTTTTTTTATTCTCCATGATATTATCTGTCCTCTATACTATCCTCTTAAATTTCTTCTCAAGATCTGTCTCTGTCATGGTAATGATCGTAGGTCTGCCATGCGGACAATTATAAGGATTCTCTAATGTCAGTAGTTCATCGATCAGTTTCTCCGCTTCCTGAAAGCTTAAACGGTTATTTCCCTTGACGGCTGCTTTGCAGGACATGGAGGCAATCTTCTCCTCAATGACCTGGAAACTGCCGCGGTTGCCGGTCTCCTGGGACAATTCATCCAGCACCGCAAGAAAAAGTTCTCTCTCGCTGCATCCATAGAGATCCACGGGCACGCTGCGCAGGGCGTATTCATTGCCGCCAAAAGACTCGATTTCAAACCCTAACTGTGCGAAAGCATCCTCGTAGGTATGAAGAATACTCTCTTCCTGTCCCGTCAGGCTGACGATGATCGGCGGCATCAGGCGCTGGGAAACTATGCTCTTTTCATGGAACTGTTTCATCAGCCGCTCGTATTTCACCTTCTCATGTGCCGCATGCTGGTCGATAATGAACAATTTATCCTCAAACTGAATCAGCCAGTAGGTATCGAATACCTGTCCGATGATCCGGTAACGGCTGCGGTTCTGCATGGAAAGCAGTTTCTCTTCGAACAGATTCAACTGTTCTGCATTCGTTATCTCAGTTTCCACAGTAGCTGATGCGGTATCGTTAGCTGCTATTGCTCCGAAGTCTGCCGTGCTTTCTATCGAAGCGTCCGCGGTAGGTTTGACAGGAGCGTCCACAAAGAAATCATCCTCCTGCTCCGCAGCCGTCTTTTTCATTGTTTCCGGAGAATCTTCGGGCAGATCTTTCGGTACTGGTTTCGCCGCATTGTCTGCCGGCTTTCCAGCAGATTCCGAGCAGAGAATACTGGTCTGCACGCCCGTATGTGTTTCCTGCCATACCGGCTTCTGTACGAATTCTTTCCGGTCTTTGGGCACAGCTTCGTATTTTGCCGCTTCCATGACACGGTAGTTTTCTTCTCTCTTTTTCTCGAACACTTCCGGTGTGTGCTCTTTCCAGGATGCTTTTCTGTCTTCCTGTTCTTTTTTCTGAACTGCCTTTTCATCCTCTAAGGACGCGTCCGGAATCATCTCTCTGTTTCTGAGAGTCGTTGCTATTTTCTCACTGAGCATTCTGGCAAAGGCCATACCGTCAGAAAATCTCACATCCATTTTGGAAGGATGCACGTTCACATCCACAGTCTCCGTATCCATAGTAATGTGCAATACGCACAGTGGAAATTTATGCTGCATCAGATACTGCTTGTACCCCTCTTCGATGGCTTTTGCAATCACACCACTGCGGATAAAGCGGCCGTTGATAAAATAAATCTCAAAATTACGGTTGGAACGTACCAGTACCGGCTTTCCGAGATATCCTTCTATCTTGATTCCGTTTTCTTCAATCTGGATCGGCACCAGATTAGACGCGATCTCCCTGCCATAGATCCGGTAAATGACTTCCCTCAGATCTCCGTTACCGGAAGTATGGAATCTGGTCTGATTCCCCAGTACGAATTTAAAGGAAATATCCGGTCTGGAAAGCGCCAGATGCTCCATCAGGTCTGTGATATAACTGCCCTCCGTCGCAGGCTGCTTTAAAAACTTACGGCGTACCGGCGTGTTGAAAAACAGGTTACGCATAAGAAAGGTCGTACCGTCCGGTGCACCGATCTCATCGATGGACTGTTCCTTTGCTCCCTCTAATACCATCCGGGTACCCGTGAGATTCTCTTTTTTCTTGGTGATGATCTCCACGCGCGATACCGCTGCGATACTGGATAATGCCTCACCGCGAAACCCCAGACTCGCAATATGATTCAAGTCATCCGCATCTTCGATTTTGCTGGTAGCATGCCGTAAAAACGCGGTGGGCAGCTGTTCTGCCTCGATACCGCAGCCATTATCCGTCACGCGGATAAATTCAATGCCGCCTTCCTTTGCTTCTACCGTAATTGCGGTGGATCCGGCATCGATCGCATTTTCTACCAGCTCTTTCACCACGCTTGCCGGTCTCTCTACCACCTCACCGGCAGCGATCCGATCAATTGTCCGGGAGTCCAGTACATGTATTCCCATAGTATCCTTCCTTTTCCTTATCCATTCCAGCGGTTTTTCAGTTTATTCTGCAATCTGTACAAGGTATTCAGTGCATCCAACGGTGTCAGTGTCGTCACTTCGATATCCATCAGTTCCTTCAACACATCTTCATCTGTCACCGTGTCAAACAGAGACATCTGCGCCAGATCCACTTCGTCATATTTCGGCTGTTTCTTCGTTTTTCCTTCGCCTTTATTGTCAACAGCAATGCTCTGTACCTTTTCCGTGATATCGTTATCAGAGAGCTGTTCCACGATCTCTTTTGCACGGTCAATGACCATATCCGGCACACCGGCTAACTTCGCTACCTGGATACCGTAGCTCTTATCCGCACCGCCTTTAACGATCTTACGCAGGAATACAATATCGTCACCGCATTCCTTGACCGCAATACAATAGTTGTTGACATTGTTTATCTTGCCTTCCAGCTCGGTCAGCTCATGATAATGGGTCGCAAATAACGTCTTTGCCCCAAGGAGCTTACGGTTGCTGATATGTTCGATCACCGCCCAGGCAATGCTAAGACCGTCAAACGTGGAAGTGCCTCTGCCGATCTCATCCAGGATCAGAAGGCTCTTGGAAGTTGCATTCCGCAAAATATTCGCCACTTCATTCATCTCCACCATGAACGTGGACTGACCGCTGGCCAGATCATCCGAAGCACCGACACGGGTAAAGATTCTGTCCACGATACCGATATTAGCACTCTTTGCCGGCACAAAACAGCCAATCTGCGCCATCAAAACGATCAGTGCCGTCTGACGCATATAAGTGGATTTTCCTGCCATATTGGGGCCGGTAATGATACTGATACAATGATTGCCATTGTCCAGATAGGTATCGTTGGCAATAAACATATCATTCGTGATCATCTGCTCCACCACAGGATGCCTGCCGTCTTTGATATCTATGACACCCTTTTCATTCAGCTTCGGACGCACATAATGATTGCGCTCCGACACGAACGCCAGCGAGGCATAGACATCCAGCTTTGCAATCGCCTTTGCGGTATTCTGAATCCTTACCAGTTCCTGCGCTATGGTGTCTCTGATCTTGCAGAAAGCATCATACTCTAATGTCTGAAGCTTGTCTTCCGCATTGGTAATGGTGTCTTCCAGTTCCTTCAGTCTCGGTGTTGTATATCTTTCCGCATTCACCAATGTCTGCTTACGGATATAATCTTCCGGCACGAGGTCCTTGTAGGAATTCGTCACCTCAAAAAAATAACCGAATACATTGTTATATTTAATCTTCAGGTTTTTAATCCCGGTACGTTCCCTGTCCTCTTCCTCCAGCTGCGCAAGCCACTGTTTCCCGTCGCTTTTGGCACGGCGAAGATGATCTATCGTCTCATCAAAACCGTCCTTAAGGATGCCGCCCTCTCTGATAGAGATCGGCGGTTCTTCCTTGATTGCCGTGTCGATCAGCCGGTAGATGTCTTCCAGTCCGTCGATCTGCTCTCTGATTCCCGTAAGTTCTTCCTTCTGAAATGTTTCCAGAACCGTTTTGATCGGCGGGAGCATCTCGAGAGAGTTTCTGAAAGCAATCAGGTCTTTCGGATTTGCCGTTTTATAAGTCACCTTACTGAGCAGGCGTTCCAGATCATAGATAGGATTTAAGTACTCCCTGATCTCATCTCTGGAAATTGCGTCCTTGTTCAATTCCTGAATTGCATCAAGGCGTTTCTCCATCTCCTCTTTCTCTATTAGGGGCTGTTCGATATAGCTGCGCAGCAGTCTGGCGCCCATGGCGGTCTTCGTCTTGTCTAACACCCACAAAAGAGAACCGCGCTTTTGTTTTTCTCTCAAAGTCTCCGTCAGCTCCAGATTTCTTCTGGTGGAACTGTCTAAGAGCATATATTTGCTGGTAAGGTACGGGTAAATATGTGTAAAATGCTCCATATCTGTTTTCTGTGTATCATACAGATATTGCAGCAATGATCCGGCAGCCAGAATTCCCGTAGGGAACTCTTCCACGCCCAGTCCGATCAATGTATTTACTTTAAAATGCTTCATAAGGATCCGTCTGCAGCCGTCATCATCAAACATATGCGATTCCAGTGCATTCACGGAAATATGTAAACGGGATCTTAAATCATTCACATCGAAACCGCTGACCAGAAATGCCTCATTGCAGATGATCTCCGAAGGCTCATACTTCATCAATTCATCCTTCAGTTTCTTTAAATCTTCCACTTCTGTCACATAATAATCACCGGTCGTTACATCCGCAGCGGAAATACCGATGCCGTTCGGCGTATAGGCAATACTCATCAGATAATTATTCCTGCCTGCATCCAGTGACTGCATATCCAGATTCGTTCCGGGTGTCACCACGCGGATCACTTCTCTCTTCACCAGCCCCTTGGCAAGCTTCGGATCCTCCACCTGTTCACAGATGGCTACTTTATAACCACGGCTGACCAGCCTTGCCAAATAAGTCTCCACCGCATGATACGGAACGCCGCACATCGGTGCTCTCTCTTCCAGTCCGCAGCTTTTCCCTGTCAGCGCGATTTCAAGCTCCTTGGATGCAATCACCGCATCATCAAAGAACATTTCGTAAAAGTCTCCCAGACGATAAAAAAGGATACAGTCTTTATACTGCTCCTTCGTCTCCATATATTTTTGCATCATTGGTGTCAGTTCAGCCATGACTATCTCCTGTTCTGTATATAAACATGTGTACCGCAAGGCACACTACAAGAAAGCGGACACGCAAAAGCTTGCGTATCCGCATCTATCTTAGCACAAAATATTGAGGTTGTAAATTGAAGAACCGGCCTTCAAATTGATAGTTTTTCCCCTTATCAAGGTATTATCCAAGCTGTGCGGCACGCGCTAATGCATCATCTATATGTGCACATACATTTTCTCTGCCGACCTTGTCAAGGAAACCGCTTTTCTCCATGACATGCATGGGCTGCTCTCCTACATGGGACAGGATGATCTGGATGTTTTTCTTTTTACAATCCGCATACAACTGTTCCAGATTATGCATGGCAGTGGCATCGATTGCACTCACGCTGCGCATACGCAGTACCAGACAGTTCATCTTCTCATCCAGTGTGATCTTCAGGATCTTGTCCGCTGCGCCGAAGAACAGAGGGCCGCTGACTTCGTAGACCATGGTGTTGTGCGGCACGACTCTTAAGGACAGGCTGTCTGCATCATCTTCATCATCCACGTATTTCCAGCCTTCCACTTCCGTCACATCACTCATACGCTTCATGAACAGAATGGCTGCCAGCAGGATACCCACCTCGATGGCTACTACCAGATCAAATACAACGGTCAGTACAAATGTGGTCACCAGTACGATAATATCACTCTTGGGCGCCGTCTTGCAGAGTCCCACGAATTTCCGCCAGTCACACATATTGTAGGCTACCATGAACAGAATGGCTGCAATGGTAGGCATGGGAATCAGTGCTGCATAAGGCATCAGCACCACCAGGATCAGAAGCAGGGTCACGGAATGTACCATACCGGCAACAGGGGTACGTCCGCCGTTTTTCACGTTGGCTGCGGTTCTGGCAATGGCTCCGGTGGCCGGGATTCCTCCGAACAGTGCGGAAGTAATATTGCCGGCACCCTGTGCGATCAGCTCCATGTTGGAACGATGTCTGCTGTTGACCATACTGTCTGCCACCACGCAGGAAAGCAGAGACTCGATAGCCGCCAGAATAGCGATGGTAAAGGCATCCGGCAGGACATTCTGTACGGTTTTCAGGCTGAAAGCCGGCAGAGAGATCGCCGGAAGCTTGTTGGAGATCTCATACAGATCGCCAATCGTGTTTACATTCATGTTAAGCAGCGCCACCATGGCACTTCCCACCAGTACGGCAATCAGGGAAGGTGGAATCTTCTTACAGAATCCCGGCAGATACTGCCACAGGATCAGGATCAATAAACTGATCACACCTACAAGCAGTGCCTGTAAATTCGTTGTGGAAATAAACTGAAATACCGCTTTCAGCTTATCCATGGTCTCAATCAGAGGTTCCTCACTTACGATCGTCAGTCCCAGGAAATCCTTGATCTGACCGATCAAAATCGTTACCGCAATACCGGAGGTAAAGCCGGTGGTAATCGTATAAGGAATAAATTTGATCAGATTGCCCAACCGCAGAAGTCCCATCAGGATCAGGATCACACCTGCCAAAAGCGTGGCAATGATCAGACCGTCCATGCCGTTTTTCGCCACGATTCCGGCTACGATCGTAGCAAACGCAGCGGTAGGTCCCGCAATCTGTACACGGCTGCCGCCCAGGAAAGAAATGACAAATCCGGCGGTGATTGCTGTGTAGATACCCTTTTCCGGGGTCACTCCGCTTGCCAGTGCCAGTGCAATGGACAGAGGCAGTGCAATGATCGCCACGATGATACCGGCAATCACGTCTTTTACAAACTGTTCTTTCGTGTAGCTTTTCATCACAGAGAAAAGCTTCGGTTTCAATTTTTCCATAACATTCTCCTCAGTAAAAAACAAGACTCGCATGATTTTATAAAATTTTTATAAAGTCACGCGAGTCCTATCATATCTCTATTTCGTTTGCTTTGCAAGGCTTTTTTGATCTATTCCACAATTCTGTTCTTTCCGGCATTCTTTGCTGCATACAATTTATGATCTACCGAAGTGAACAGCAGATCCAGCTGTTTTTCCGCTACGTAGCGTTCCAGCCCGCCGCTGATGGTAATGTCCGTCTGTCTGGTCATCCGGGAATAGGCAAGCAGTCCTTCCTGAATCTTTTGGAAGGACAAAAGAGCCTGTTCTCTGTCATCCGCTTCAAATACCAGCATGAATTCTTCACCGCCGAAACGGGATGCGATTCCCTTGTCTTCCATTTCCTGTAACATCAGTCTGCCGACTTCTCTCAGGACATCATCTCCGTACCCATGTCCATAGGTGTCATTGACCGCCTTGAAATCATCGACATCCAAGAGAATGATCCAGAAATTCTTGCCCGGCGTATGCATCCACTCTTCCACCAGCTGTACCAGATACCTACGGTTGTACAATTTGGTCAGTGGGTCATGATTCGCGGCAAACTCCAGATTCTCACTCAGTTCAATCAATTGTTCCTGCTGTCTCTCATAACTGCGAATCAGTACATAAATAATCATAAAAACTGATATAGCAACAATCAGCAGAGAGCCTATGGTAGAGCCAAACATCGTTACTTCATCCATTTGTCTCCACCTCACGGGATTTTCGTTGGAATACAATATAATAAACAGATATTCCATGAGCATAACGGTAAATGAAACGATCACCATACGTCTCGGAAAAAATACAGCCATTGCGACAACTCCGAGCACCAGATACACGATCGTAGTATTTCCGTAACAGTAATACAAATATGGGAATTCTATCCAGCCTACCAATAAAATAATGATTACGGCAGGTACCTGGACTTTATGACACAAAAGTCCGATTGTGCCTGTAATCAGAACCGCTAAAAAACAGATACCGCAAATAGTAGTCGGCGTTTCAAAACCATGCAATAAAAAATTGCTGATCGTGCCGATCAGGTTGGCAATGCTTGCTGTTACCGCCAGAATCTGATACATTTTCCAAGACATGTCCTGTTGCAGTTTCGTCTGTTTTTTCTTTTCTTGTACTTCCATTTCTTTATTCCTTTTGCCTTCTTTGTCTGCATGCAGATGCAAACGCTCGTCTCATAGTAAGTATTCTTTCCCTGCGAGCAGTCACGAACACTTGGCTATCCAACGATATGCCCCATGTAATAAAAACCATGGCATTCATCCAGTGATACCTTCACGATTTTTCCGATCAGGGAAGCATCTCCCGGGAAATGTACCAGTGTATTGTTGGACATTCTGCCGGTTACGAGGAAACTGTCATTCTCATTGATCTCTTCCACCAGTACATCGGTAATCTGTCCTTCATATCTGCCCACTTGTTCTCTGGCAGTCTCCTGTACCGTCTTCAGTACGCGGTCAAACTGCTCCTTTACCTGTTCTTCCGGCACCTGTTCCATGGCAGCCGCCGGCGTTCCGGTACGTTTGGAATAGATAAACGTAAAGGCATTATCATATTTCACACGGCGGATCACATCAATCGTATCATCCACGTCTTCCTTCGTCTCTCCGGGGAACCCCACGATGATATCCGTAGTAATGGCCATATCCGGGATCTCCCTGCGGATCTTCTCCGCCAACTCCAGATACTGTTCCTTGGTATATCTGCGGTTCATGGCTTTTAAGATCTTCGTGGAACCGGACTGCAGGGGCAGATGCAGATGACGGCAGATTTTTTTCGAGTTCTTCATCACCTCGATCAGTTCATCCGACAAATCCTTGGGATGCGAGGTCATGAAACGGATTCTCTCAAGGCCCTCGATTTTCTCCACTTCCTGCAACAGTTGTGCAAAAGTGATCGGCTCCTCCAGATTCTTACCGTAGGAATTTACATTCTGACCGAGCAGCATAATCTCCACCACGCCGTCTGCCACCAGATTTTCAATCTCACGGATAATGTCTTTCGGATTACGGCTACGTTCTCTGCCTCGGACATACGGCACGATACAGTAACTGCAGAAATTGTTACACCCGAACATAATATTGATACCGGATTTAAAAGAATACTTTCGCTCTACCGGAAGGTCTTCCACGATTTCGTCCGTATCCTTCCAGATATCAATGATCATTCCCTCATTTTCAAACAGGGACGTTAAAAGCTCTGCGAATTTGAAAATATTATGGGTACCGAAGATCAGGTCAACGAAACGGTAACTTGTCTTGATCTTCTCAATGACAGAAGGCTCCTGCATCATACATCCGCACAGTGCGATCTTCATATGGGGATTTTTCTTCTTATAGCCGTTTAAGACACCCAGTCTTCCATAGACGCGTTGGTTGGCATTGTCTCTGACGGTACAGGTATTGTAAATTACAAAATCCGCATTTTCATCCTCTATGATCTCATAACCGACTTTTTCCAGGATACCCACCAGTTTCTCGGAATCCCTGGCGTTCATCTGACACCCAAACGTTGTGACGCAGCAGGTAGGCTTTCTGCCCAGCTCTTCTCCCAGCTTCGCCACATAACCGGATGCTTTCTCCATGAAATAATACTGTCTTTCGGTTTCATTCATTTGTGTTACATTTGCCATATAAAAAGTATTGCCTTTCTAAAACTGTTTTTTGTTTCTCATTAACGATTTGCGTATTTGGCCGCAATCGCGATCAAAAGTTCCGTCGTTTTCTCCATGGACTGCACACACGCATACTCATATCTGCCGTGATAATTCTCGCCGCCGGTACACAGGTTCGGGCAGGGAAGCCCCATGAAGGACAGTCTGGCACCATCGGTGCCTCCGCGGATTGGAGAAATCTTCGGTGCGATTCCAAGCTCTTCCATTGCCGCTTTTGCATTGTCGATCAGATGCATATGCTTTTCCATAATCTCACGCATATTGTAGTAAGAATCCTTCATATCCACTACGACCGTTCCCTCACCGTATTTCCGGTTCAGGAAATTGGCACAGGCTAAGAACACTTCCTTTTTCTGTTCGAACAGTTGTCTGTCATGATCACGGATAATATAGTCGGCAACTACTTCTTCCACATTCCCCTGCATCGCATCCAGATGGAAAAATCCTTCATAGCCTTCCGTATACATGGGATTCTGCTCCACCGGCAGCAGGCTCTGGAATTCCTGTGCGATCAACATAGCATTCTTCATCTTGCCCTTGGCGGAACCGGGATGTACGCTTCTGCCGTAGACATGCAGCTTTGCTCCGGCCGCATTGAAGTTCTCGTATTCCAGTTCGCCCAAAGCACCGCCGTCCACAGTATACGCATAATCCGCTCCGAACAATTTCACATCAAAATAATCCGCTCCGGCGCCGACTTCCTCATCCGGTGTGAAACCGATTCGGATCTTGCCATGCTTTTTCTCAGGATGCGTAAGCAGTTCCTCTGCCATCGTCATGATCTCTGCCACACCGGCCTTATCATCCGCCCCGAGCAAAGTGGTTCCGTCCGTCACGATCAGATCTTTCCCGATGTAATTTAACAGCTCCGGGAAGTCTGTCACTTTCATCACGATATTCTCTGTCTCATTCAGCACAATATCTTTTCCGTCATACTTCTCTACGATCCGGGGCTTTACATTGGTATCCGTTACCGCCGGAGAAGTATCCATATGGGAGATAAATCCTAATACCGGTGCCTTCTCACAGCCTGCGGACGCAGGGATCGTGGCATATACATAACAATGTTCCTTATCATAAGTGATCTCTGTAGCTCCCATACTCTCCAGTTCACTCACTAACAGCTTCGCCAGATCATGCTGTTTCATCGTACTGGGTATCGTGGTGCTTTCCTCAGAAGACTGGGTATCGATCTTCACATATCTTAAAAAGTTTTCAATTGTCCTGCTCATAATCTCACTCCTGTTTTTAAACTGCACAAAACAACTGTCCGGTCTTGCTTTTCACTGTGGAACAAACTCGGGCAGCTGTATTGTCTTTATCATATCACGGTGAGAGCGCCGCTTCAATCATTATTTTTTATGATTTATGCCATTGAAAACAATGAAAATAACGATAGATAATCCATTAATGTATCTATGATTTTCTTAAATTTTGAATTTATATTTTCTAATGGAAAGACAGGTTTCCCGGGATAAAGTAAGGATCATGATCAGATTCGGAATCGCCATCAGTCCGTTGCAGATATCCGAGAAATCCCACACAACCTCCAGGGAACATACCGCTCCCAGGAAAGCCGCTGCTGTGTACGCCAGCCGATACCACTTCGTCTTCTCACAACCGCCGCTCAGATATTCAAACGCCTTCTCTCCCTGATATTCCCATGCAATGATCGTCGCAAACGCAAACATCACAATGGAAATGGTCAAAAGCCCTACTCCTGCCTTTCCGAAGGTCGAAGAAAACACCGCAAGCATAAGGGCTGTTCCGTTCAACACTTCCCCATAAGTATCCGTCTGTCCCAATACCCCGCTGGTCGCAATCGCGAGTCCCGTTAAGGTGCAGATCACGGTCGTATCAATGAATACGCCGGTCATACTGATATATCCCTGCCGCACCGGATCCTTCGTATCCGCACACGCCGCGCTGATCCCGGCAGCACCCAGCCCCGCTTCATTAGAGAACACTCCTCTGGAGACCCCGTATCTCATTGCTGCCTTTCCGGAATAACGTACACTGTTCATTGTAGACACAGCGAATCCTGTCATACCTCCCGCGACAGACTCCGGGCAGAAAGCTCCGTACACGATTTGCAATATTCCTGTCGGCAGATTCTGAAAGTGTGTAAAGATCACCATTCCTGTTCCGAACAGGTAAAACACAGCCATGCACGGCACCAGATATTCCGTCACTCCGGCGATCATACCGATTCCGCCGAAGATTGCCAGCAGGGTAACCGCACTTAAGATAAGCCCCGTCACCACCGGTTTCACATGCCAGGTCTCCTGTAGAGCCTGTGCGATGGAATTCCCCTGGGTCATATTCCCCATACCAAAAGAAGCCAATACCGCAAATATCGCAAAAGAATATGCCAGCATTTTCCCAACTCTGTGATAAGGAAAGACATTCTGTAAGACATACATCGGACCGCCCACAAGATCTCCCTTGGCATTCCGGATACGATACCGGACACACAGGGTACTTTCCACCAATTTGGTAGACAGGCCGATCACACCGGACAACAGCATCCAAAATAGTGCTCCGGGGCCACCCAGTACCATTGCCGTTGCCACTCCTACGATATTCCCTGTGCCGATCGTTGCAGCAAGTTCCGTGGTCAGTGCAGCAAAGGAAGAAACGCCGGTCCTGTCATCCGGCTCATTACGTTTACGGCTTTCCCGTCCGAATACTGCCCGTAGTGCAGCACCCAAATTCACAAGCGGAAAAAATCGCAGCCGGATCATCAGATAACACCCGGTTCCCAGTAATAAAAAAATAAGCCAGGGTCCCCATATGATTTCATCCACCTGTTGCAGCACCTTGCCCGGTGTCATCATTTTTTGTCTCTCCTGACTTATTTCGTAACGACGCAGTCTTAAACCTATTCAGAATGTGCGACCTGTGTAGTTACATGATTCTCTATATTTTTATGATAGCCGATACCGCTCTATTCCTTTTTTCTATCGTCCGGATCACTTCAAAAATTCTCCGGGAGAAAATCCGGAATCAGCTCTTCTATCTCCCGGATGCCCATGATAAATCCGACTCCTTTGTTCAGTTCTCCCTTCGATGCATTCAGCAGTGCCAGTTGAACCTGCAGATGATTTGTTCCGTAAGTCAGTTGAAAACTGTACTCATCCATTTTGTCCGGATCTATGTATACGTCAACAGCACCTGTGTTCTTTGTTTGTGGCGTTTTTACATCACTCTCATTCATCAGGACATTTCCGTTTTCCTGTATCTCAATATTCGTTCCGCTGCCCGAACTTTCGTATACATAATAACTCTGCAAATAATCTGACATAAATGAATACAGGAAATCACTGTCGATACTCATATCCTCCCAGGTCAGCGTCTCCGTCTCATCCTCCAGGATCATTTTCAGTGCATATAAAGTTCCGGTCTCTGAATCAATGATAAATTCCATATTGACACTGCCATTCGCATCCTCCTGTATCTGTAGCTTAATGTCATATGACATAATAGCTACACCGTCTGTAAGTTTATCATCATACAAGATATATTTGCAGATAGAAGCATTATGCAGTCCCTTTTTATAGACATAATCTTCCGGAAGCAGACCGATATCCTGTAAGACATAATTCCATTCCGCGCTGATCACATACTTATCGATAATATCCGCTATCTGTCCTTCTTCGTTCTGATCCATATTTTGTTTTGACACATAATATTGTTTTCCGCCCGTCAATCCGTTTGCCAGATTCTGTAACCTGAGCGTCGTATCTGTCTCATAATTTTCCTGCCAGATCGTATTTGCAATTTCTGCATTCGATATGCCGACCGACTGAGTCAATCGCTTTTTATCCTGTATTCCGAGCAACAGTCCGGGTGTGATGAACGCACAGACAATCAGAAGAAACAAAGTACCTATACCTAACAGTACATTTTTATTGATTTTTTTATCCGTTCTTTTCATCTTACTCCTCATTTTAATTTCATTTTTTCCGGAAAATACAGACGCATCACAGTGCCCTCTCCCAATTTACTGTCTATTTTTATCTCGCCCCGGTGCAGTGTAATGATCTTCTGACAAAGAGCCATTCCGATGCCGGCTCCGCCTTCCCTGCGGGATCTTGACTTATCTACCATATAAAATGCCTCTGTGATTCTGGCAATCTCTTCCCCAGGGATTCCTCTGCCGTTGTCCACTACTTTGATCTCATATCCTTTCGGAAGCTTTGTACCCTTCATGAGGATAAATCCACCTTCCTCCACTGCCTTTACCGCATTGTCCAAAAGGTTATACAGCAAAGATAACAACAGATCCCGATCTCCGTAGATCACGCCCTTCTCCAGGCTGATTTTTCCGCGAATCTGTTTTCGTTCAAACGGAATCCGCATGGTTTCTCTGATGTTTTCTTCCAAGTCTTTGGTGAAAATCTTTTTCACATCCAGTTCCTGTCTGTCCATTGCTACCAGTTCCAATAATTTGTGAGACAATGTTTCCAGGCGTTTACCCTGGGTAAAAATATAATACGCCGCTTCTCCCCGTTCCTGTTCGGTCATTTCATAGGAGTTCAGCATATCCGCGTAGCCGATGATAGACGTCAGCGGAGTCTTCAGTTCATGTGCAAAAGCCGCCGTGAAATCTTCCTGCTTTTTTGCTTCCAGTTCTTTCTGTTCCATTTGATGCACTAGCCGATCCGTCATACGGTTAAAGCTTCGGGATAGTTCTCCGATCTCATCTGTTCCCCGATAAGCTGCTCTCTTTCCGAGATCTCCACGTGCAATTCTCCCTGCGGTATCATTTAATTGTTCTATGGGTCTTGTCAGATATCCGGACAGCAAAAAAGCTGCCAGTCCTCCGATCACAAGTAAGACTGCCAGTGCCGTCATATATTGTCTCTGCATCTGTCTGCGTTCTTCATAGATGCCGTTCAGATCTTTCAGGATACCCAGATATACCATATCGGCTGTGTCTGTCGGTTGATCGGTGACAATACTGAGCAGATAATATCCTGTCCCGATTCGGCGGATGCCGTAGATCTGGTTTTCTTCCGCTTTCATTTCACCGATCATCTCTTCTGCGATGCTGTGAATCTCATCCGGTGAATTTTTCAGACTGCCGGTAAGGGTAAACTGCCCGTCCGGCGAAAGGATCAGACATTCCGTTCCGCTCTGTGAAGTCATACGTTCTGTTGCATCGGCTTCCGCCCGGATCCCGGCAAGCTCATCACCGTACTTCTCCATGCTTGCATATACCATATCATAAATGGTCTGAAACAGCAGATTCTCCCTCTTTCCCTGCTCCGTTTCCCGATTCAGCATTCTGTTGAAATAAGAAGAAAGCATCCAACTGCCGAAAATCATAAAAATCACTGTGAGCAGTGCCGTGATGGAAAAGAATAATTTATGAGCGAACTTCATTCAACCGATACCCCACTTTATAGACAGCGACAATGACTTCTTCCCAATGCAGTTTCTTTTTTAACCGCTGCACATGCAGATCCACCGTCCGGCTCTGTCCCATGTATTCACCGCCCCATACATTTTCATAAATGGTCTCACGATACAATGCCCTGTTTTTATTTCTGGCAAACAATAACAGCAGATCAAATTCTTTCGGTGTCAGATAGATTTCTTCCCCGTCCAGTGTCACTGTATGGGATGCAGTGTCTATGGTCACATTACAGACCTGTATCACTGTCTCCGTCTTGTGATATCTGCGAAGCACTGCTTCTACCCTTGCCAGAAGTTCTACGATCTCAAAAGGCTTCGGCAGATAATCATCCGCACCCATGCGAAGTCCTTTCACTTTATGTTCCGTTGATCCCAGCGCTGTTAAAAAGATGACCGGAAGCTCGCAGGCTTTCGCATAGTCAAGTAATTCATAGCCGTTGACCCCGGGAAGCATAATATCCAAAAGTGCAAGGTCAAAATGCTCCCGTTCCATCAGATCCGCCGCCTGCTTTCCGTCTGCAGCCCACGTACACAAATAGCCTGCTCTTGTCAGATTCATGCGGATCAGGTTTGCGATCGGTTCCTCATCTTCTGCGATTAATATCTTAAACATTCTTCCACCCTCAATGTATTTTTCGTCGTTTTCGTAATATTATATCATCTTTGTATCTGTTTTGTATCTATTTCTTATCTCCTGTTCTTTTGCACTCTTTTCATTTCCGTTCATACCATAATAACAAACGAATTTTCCGGAAAGGATCACTATGAAAGACTACTCTTTTGAGGATCATTTTGAGAAATATCCTCTCGCCATGGCTTACGTTCCCTGGCAGCATTTCACGAAAATGTTCGAAAATCTGGAAAAAGGATACCGTGCCGGTACGATTTTCCCGGAGCTTGACAAACCCTTTACAGGAAGGAGATGTGTGAAATGAGCAGTGAAGCAAAAATGTTGTACGACATCGGTATCGTGGACTTTGTTCTGGTCGACCTGATGTTGTATCTGGATACCCATCCTTCCGACCGCAATGCCATGGAATATTTTAATCATTATGCGCGGATCAAAGCACAAATGGAACGGGAATTTTCCAAAGAATATTATCCCTTACGAAAAGATCTGGCGGAAAGCAGCTGCAAATGGCGCTGGGGAGACGCACCGCTTCCCTGGGAAGGAGGATGTGACTGATGTGGAGTTATGAGAAAAGATTACAGTTCCCGGTAAACATCAAAGAACCGAACGCAAAACTGGCACAGGTGATCATCTCCCAGTACGGTGGGCCTGACGGTGAAATGGGTGCCAGTATGCGATATTTATCGCAGAGATATTCCATGCCTTTTAAGGAGGTCGCCGGGCTGTTGACGGATATTGGCACAGAAGAACTCGGGCACTTGGAGATGGTCGCCACCATCGTTCACCAGCTGACCCGTAACCTCTCCATGGAAGAAATCGAGAAAAGCGGCTTCGCCAATTATTATGTCGACCATACCATCGGCGTCTGGCCGCAGGCAGCAGGCGGTGTTCCTTTCAATGCCTGTGAGTTCCAGGTAAAGGGCGATATCATCACCGATCTGCACGAAGACATGGCTGCGGAGCAGAAAGCCCGTTCCACTTACGATAACATCCTTCGTCTGATCAAAGATCCGGATGTCTGTGAACCCATCAAGTTCCTGCGTGCCCGTGAGATCGTTCACTACCAGCGTTTCGGGGAGGCACTCCGGATGACACAGGATCACCTGAATGCCAAGAACTTCTATGCCTTTAATCCCGGATTTGACCGGTGTGATTCCTGCGATAATTAAACAGGCGAAAAAGGAGAATCCCTCAAATTGTTGGATTCTCCTTTTATTCTTACTATCATTTTCTTAACTCAAGCTTTGTCACATCAGGATTTCGTAATCCACTATTCCGTCTTGCTTAAATACCAAGAAAGCCTTTTACCGTATCCTTCATTTTATCCACATCACACTGGGTGTTGTGAAGAACGGGTGCGGTACGGATCTCTTCGATAGCATTCGGTACCTTTACCTTTGCGATCCTGGACAATTCATCCACCAGTTCAAAATCTCCCATGGCATCATATTTGGTATCAATAGCATCCATAACGCTTCTGGTAAACTTGAAGGGACTTGCTGTTGACGCAATCACTGTTGTCTTATGATCTTTCGTCTCTGCCACATACTTGCCGTATACTGCGGAAGCCACTGCAGTGTGCGTATCGATCACATAGCCGCACTTTTCATACAGACGGCGGATCTCCGCAGCGGTCTCAGCCTCGCTTGCATAATTGCCGTAGAAATCAGCCAGCTGCGCTTTCATCTCGTCTGTGATCTCATATTTTCCGTTTCCGCTCAGGGCATTCATGAGTTCACGGTTCTTATCCGCATCATTGCCTGCGATACGATAGATCAGTCTCTCCAGATTGCTGGAGATCAGGATATCCATAGAGGGAGAAGTCGTCAGCACAAACTCTCTGTTTCTGTCATAGGTTCCGGTACGGAAGAAGTCATACAGCACCTTATTGTCATTGGACGCACAGATCAGTTTATCGATCGGCAGTCCCATATTCTTAGCATAAAAAGCTGCCAGAATGTTACCAAAGTTACCGGTAGGCACTACGACATTGATCTTCTCGCCCGCAGCGATCTTTCCATCCTTACATAACTGTGCATACGCATAAACATAATAACAGATCTGCGGTACCAGACGTCCGATATTAATGGAGTTGGCAGAGGAGAACTGGAAGCCCTTCGCATCCATTTCTTTCGCCAGTTCCTTGTCAGAGAAGATCTTCTTGACACCGGTCTGGGCATCATCAAAATTACCATGGATACCTACAACAAAAGTATTGGCACCTTTCTGGGTCACCATCTGCTTCTCCTGGATCGGGCTGACACCGTTCTTCGGATAAAATACGATGATACGGGTTCCCTTGACATCAGCAAAGCCTGCCAGGGCAGCCTTACCGGTATCTCCGGAGGTTGCGGTAAGGATCACAATCTCATTTTTAATATTGTTCTTACGCGCGGAAGTGATCATCAGGTGAGGTAAAATAGAAAGTGCCATATCCTTGAATGCAATGGTGGAACCATGGAACAATTCCAGATAATATGCATCATCTGCCTTCACCAGGGGAGCGATCTTTTCCGTATCAAACTTGGAATCATAAGCATTATTGATACAGGTCTTCAGTTCTTCCTCGGTAAAGTCAGTCAGGAATAACTTCATAACCTCATAAGCCACCTGCTGATAGTTCATTTCGGCCAGCTCAGTAAGACTCTTGTCCAAAGCAGGGATATGATCAGGTACAAACAGTCCTCCGTCATCAGATAATCCCTTCAGTATTGCCCGGGATGCGGTTACCGGTTCACTGTTGCTGCGTGTGCTGCGATAAATTACTTCCATTTCCTCTCCTCCGTATCTATGTACATGAATGTTCTCCGGATATCTTCCGGTCACTCTGCCTATATTCTCGAAAAGTATAGCATACTTTAAGCACTGTTGCAAGGTGAATCATTGAAGTGCTTTTTCATCCGTGAAAAATTCATGTCCGCCATGCCGGAACAACAATGTTGTCTTCTCATCAAACCAGCGCATACTATCACTGTCCGCATACTTTCTCGCAGCAAAATACAATGCTCCCCCGGAAATATCCTCTCCCGCCAGAGCTCGTCCGACCGCATCCACAGTCTCTTCACTGATCGTTACTTTATAATAACTGCCGTCTGCAACAGGGGAGAACTGTGTCACTCCGTTTTCCCGTTGAAATACGATCTCCGTAATGCTATCCGGAAATTTGTCGGAATTCAGCCGGTTCAATACCACATTGGCCACCAATAATTTTCCTTCTTCATCCTCACATCCAGCTTCTGCTTCCACGATCCGCAGCAGTACCTCCAGTTCTTCCTGCTCCAGCCGGTATTTGCTGTCCCTCTGCAGTTTGCTGCAATCCACCACACGCTGACCGGAAGACGTCCTTGAGGCGATCCCCATCATAATACTTTCCTTGTCTGCCAGCAGGCTTTCCTCCGGATATACCTCAGCCACCGTCTGCTGCAGTTCCCGACGGATCTCTTCGATCCTGCAGATGCTTAACAATCCTGCCAGAAACAACAGGTTCATCGTTAGTAATCCGCTTAACGCCCGTTTATACATAATTGACCCTTTCCTGCTCTCTCATTTTGACTCTAACTTCATTTTATGCAGCTCGTCCGAAAAATATATCTGTTGTTCCCCGGAGAAAAATGTTAGTATAGAAATATGAGTAAGCAAAACACAGAAAAAGAACAATTATATAAAGGAGTCTTCCGCGCCGAAAAAAAGGACGGGACCGTCTATTACCGCGCTTCCCTGACAAAAAACGGCAAGCATATCAGCCTCGGCAGCTACGCGGATGCCCGGGAGGCACACCATGCCTACGAGCAGGGACTTCTCCTGCTGTCCGATCCTTCCCTGACGCTGCAGTCTTTTGAAAAAACCTCTCCCTTATCTTTCGAGAAGTGGGTCAGTCTGATCAATCTGCGGGATAACGGACTTTACTTTGGCAATCCGATCTATCTGGGGCAGCAGCTCTTTTATTACTACCTGTCTCCGCATCATGTATTAAAATTTGACATGGAAGATCTGTTCTATTATTCTTCCCATAAAATCATGCACCGCGGAAATCACTATTTCGTGGCGGACTACGGGATGCAGCAGACTCTGACCTCCCGCTATGGAATCAAAAGCTATGCAGTCCCCGGAGTAGACTATTGCTTTGTCAACGGAGATCCTACGGACTTCCGCAGGGAGAATCTGCAGATCCACAACATCTATCACGGTGTCCGGAGAACAGAAACAAAAAACGGACAGTACGTTTATACTGTCCGCATTCATATCCGTGGTAATTATATTGTAGGGCGTTATGCTACCGATATCGAAGCCGCCATTGCCTACAACAAAGCGATCGACATTCTCCGCAGTAAGGGTGTTACCAACAATTTTTCACCCAACTACGTAGACGGGATCACTCCCCGCCGCTATGCAGAGATCTATTCTTCTCTTGACATTGCACCGGGTATCCTGAATTACCTGTCTATTTCTCCGAATAATCAATAAAGCTGATATTCATATTGGCATAACCCGCGATACCGTCAATGGTAACATCATTGGCATATTGCCACATAGTAAAACGATACGGGTAATCCGGTACATCTTCCATCTGGGAAAGCCACACATCATATGCCGATAATTTCGACAGGTCGATCTCCTTGATCAGCCATTCCTTATTCCCGTAAAGCAGGGGCTTATATCCGGCTGTTGCAATAGTATCCAGAAATGCTTTGGTGATCTTCGTCTTGTCCGCCCTGCTTACGGTCTCGATCCTCGCCGTATCATTGTCCACAAAACTCATATCAAATGCTACCGGATAGGTGACCTTGTAATCCTTGATATTGTCCAGAACAACATTTGCCTCTTCCACAGCTTCCTCTTCCGTGATTGCCTGGGAGCTGAAGTACACGCCGATCTGCAGTCCGGCATCCGCAGCTCTCTTGATGTTATCCGCAAAATAATCGTCCAATACGATCTGTCCGCTGCCGTAACCTCTGGCTCCGACTCTCAGCATCACGAAATCGACACCGGCCTTCTTTAATTTCAAAAAGTCAACATAATCCTGATATTTGGAAATGTCCACACCGACGTACGATGTCAGCTTCCCCTCCTGATAATATTTCATCAGATCAGACTGACATACCAGCTGGGTAAAATCATATTCATGTTTCGGAAGGTACGGGCTGATCAGCACCCAGTCTTCCTTTCCGTCGCGCCCCGTCACCAGCGTATGTTTGCCGTCGGTGGAAGGATCCGATTCTTCCGTTTCCTTTTTCTCATCTGTCTTAGCCGGTTTCTCCGAGGGCAGAGGTGTTGCCGTCTGCTCCGGATACAGATCCCAGAAATCCAGGTCTGAGGGACTCAGCGTGCTCCCGGTGATCAGGTCCTGAGTGTCCGGATATTTTGCTGTCTGATCATTTCCGGTCTGTTGTACGTTATCCGCCTGTGCAGAACCGTTATTCTGTTGGTGGGAGGCGGGCTGTCTGTTCATGACCAGTACTACCGTAAGTATCACCACCACGAAGATCGTAACGGCAACAATGGCACTGATCACGGTGGGTGTCAACCCACCCCCGCGATCCTCATAATCGTCCGGAAGACGCATATCTTTTCTCCTCTTGTAACTTTCTCTACGCTTTTACGATACATTTCTTCGGGCATTTCTCCATGCAGGCACCGCAGCCCACACATTTCTCCGGATCAATGATCGCATGGAAATTCTCTACCTTCACCGCATCATGCTGACAGTTTTTCACACAGATACCACAGCCTACGCAGCCTGTCTTGCAGGCTTTCATGGTAACCGGTCCTTTATCCGTAGAGCTGCAGGCTACCTGTACCGTGTTGGAATAAGGTCTTAAACTGATCAGATGCTTGGGGCATACCTCTACGCACTTACCGCAGGCCTTGCATTTCTCCTTGTCTACCACAGCCACACCGTTCTCTACATGAATGGCATCAAAAGGGCAGACCTGTGCGCAGGTTCCGAATCCCAGGCAGCCGCTGTTGCAGGACTTCGGACCGCCTCCGGGGACAAAACTCATCATACGACAATCTTTGATACCATAGTAATCATAGTCTGTAGTGGTGCGCTCACAGTCTCCCTGGCAATGCACATATGCCACTTTGCGTTCAGAAGCCTCCGCTTCCACTCCCATGATCGCCGCGATCTTTTTGCCGACTTCCTCTCCGCCTACGGGACAGGTGTTTACCGCAGCTTCCCCTTTGGCAATGGCAGCTGCCAGTCCGGAGCATCCGGCAAAGCCGCAGCCGCCACAGTTATTTCCGGGAAGGGCAGCCAGTACCGCCTCTTCCTTTTCATCTACTTCTACTTTGAATTTAATACCGGCCACGCCAAGGAACAGTCCCACAAAGATGCCGACGATTCCGACACAAGCCGCAGCAATCAGAATTCCTGTTATACTCATCCTTAGTTACTCCCTTCCTAGATCAGACCGGAGAATCCGCAGAAAGCAATCGCCATCAGTCCTGCCGTCAGCAGCACCATGGGCATTCCCTTGAAAGATTCCGGCACTTCATTGTACTCCATCTTCTCACGCAGTCCCGCCAGGATCACGATGGCGATGGTAAAGCCCAGAGCTGTGGCAAAACCGTTCACGATACCCGTCAGGATACCGTATTCCTTCTGGACATTGGTAATGGCAACACCCAGTACCGCACAGTTCGTTGTGATCAACGGCAGATATACACCAAGCGCCTGATACAGGGAAGGCATTGCCTTTTTCAGGAACATTTCCACGAACTGTACCAGAGCCGCAATGACAAGAATGAATACGATGGTCTCCAGATATTCAATATGCAGCGGCTGAAGAATGAACTTATAGATCACACCGGCTACCGCACTTGCAAGGGTAATGACGAAAATAACCGCCGTTCCCATGCCGCCCGCTGTCTTGATCTTACGGGATACGCCTAAGAACGGGCACAGTCCCATGAACTGACTCAGGACGATATTGCTGACAATAGAGGAACTGATCAGTAACAGAAGCATATCTTTTACACTATCCATTTATTTGTCCTCCTTATCTAAATCTATAGTCTCAAGATCATTCGTATTATCATAGAACCGCTCGGAACAACCGCT
>JBNMHS010000041.1:0-24109 GCA_050872885.1 Acetatifactor sp. | reverse complement strand
CCCATAATGAAGTTGGTGGGACCTGCATCTCTCTCTTCCTTGGTGAACTTATTCTTGAACAGCAGGGTTGCCAGTGCGATCGCACAGGGAGGAGTCATACCTCCGATCATAACAGCTGCCATAATGTCGTAGTTGCCTGCGGTAATTGCTGCGGTTCCGAATACATAAGCTGCCTTGTTGAAGGGGCCGCCCATATCGATTGCCATCATGCCGCCGAGGATCAGACCCAGGACGATACGGCTGGAATCGCCCATACCGCTTAAGAAGTTATTCAGTCCGGTATTGATGCCGCCCATGATAGGTTCCACGACGAAGTTCATTGCCAGTCCCATGATCAGAATACCCACGACCGGGTAGATCAGCACGGGTGCCAGTTTTTCAATGGCATCCGGAAGCTTGTCACAGAGTTTCTTCAGTCCGAGGATCAGATAACCGGCTAAGAAACCTGCCACCAACGCTCCTAAGAAACCCGACTTACCGTTTGCAGCTAACATTCCGCCGACAAATCCGAGTGCCAGTGCCGGTCTGTCGCCGATGGCCATTCCAATAAAGCCTGCCAGCACCGGAAGCATCAGTCCGAAGGCTACGCCACCGATATTTTTAAACATTGCAGCGACCGGGGTGATCGTACCGAAATTGCTTCTCTGATCCGCAGGAAGCGCATTGATATCCACGTTCAGTCCATCGATCAGGAATGCAATAGCGATCAGGATACCACCGCCGACTACGAAAGGAAGCATATGGGATACACCGTTCATCAGCTGCGTGTAAATCTTGTGTGCCACGCTCTCCTTGCCGGTAACGGCCGCTTTCACTTCTCCGCTTTCTCCGTGGAAGATTTCCACCTTACCGTCCACTGCCTGTTTCACCAGCCGGTCTGCCTTGCCGATACCATCAGACACCTGACAGCTGATCACTTTTTTTCCGTCAAAACGATCCATGGGTACTTTCGCATCGGCTGCCACGATGATGCAGTCCGCTGCTGCGATTTCTTCTGCGGTAAGTACATTTTTGGCACCCGCGGAACCTCTGGTCTCGATTTTGATCTGACAATCTGCCGCTTTTGCTGCCTTTTCCAATGCTTCGGCTGCCATATAGGTATGTGCGATGCCGGTAGGGCAGGAAGTTACAGCCAGTAATTTAAAGCTCTTTTTCTCATCTGTCGTAATTGCAGTATCGCTTAATCTGTCATCAATACTCTTGGCACTTTCATCTGCCGCATCAATGATTTGTAAAAATTCATCCACGCTCTTTGCATTTCTCAAAGATGCGGTAAATTTTTCATCCATCAGCATGACAGATAATTTGCTCAGCACATCCAGATGCACGTTGTCCTTCGTATTGGGTGCTGCGATCAAAAACAGCAAGGTCACCGGTTCGCCGTCCAGTGAATCATACTCGACACCGTTCTTAATCACCATAGCTGCCAGTCCGGGTGCCTTCACCGCATCACATTTCCCGTGAGGGATCGCAATGCCTTCACCGATTCCGGTGGTGCTTTCTTCCTCTCTTGCGTAAACCTGTGCACGATACTGTTCCACGTCGGCCAGTTTGCCGCTGTTTGCCATCAGTGCCACTGCCTGATCCAGTGTCTCCTTTTTGTCAGCCGGAGCCGCATCCAGGGAAATACTTCTCTTGTCCAATAAATCCGTAATTCTCATGTTGTAACCCTTCCTCTCTTTTTATTCCTGTGTCACTTTACCTGTTTCAATACTTCCATCACTTCTTCTTTGGTTGCCAGATTTTCCGAAAAAGCACTGGCGCTTCCCGCTGCGATTCCCATGCAGAAGGCATGTGCGTAGTCTTTCTCTTCCAGCCATCCGGTCAAAAACCCTGCCACCATGGAATCTCCGGCCCCCACGCCGTTGACCAGTTTGCCCTTCGGTGCCGGAGCCTCTAAGCACTGTCCGTCCGCTGCGATGAGTACCGCACCTTCTCCTGCCATGGAGATCAGTACATTCTGTGCCCCCATCTCCTGCAGCTTCTTACCGTAAGGAATGACTTCTTCTCTGCCGGAAAGCTTTACACCGAAGATATCTCCCAGCTCATGGTTGTTCGGTTTCACCAAAAAAGGATGATACGGCAGTACCTTCACTAACAGATCCCTGGTTGCATCCACCACGGTAAGTACGCCTCTTCCCTGGATCCGTTCCAGGATTCTCTGATAAATGTCATCCGGCATCGTGTAAGGAATGCTTCCTGCCAGTACCAGAACATCTCCTTCTTTCAACCTGTCAATCTTTTCAAGCAGCCCTTCCAGTGCCTTCGCATCGATATCAGGTCCGCATCCGTTGATTTCTGTACCGTCGATGCTCTTCAGTTTCAGATTGATTCTGGTCATTCCATGATCGATTTTGATGAAATCAGCATTTACGCCAAAATCGTTCAACCTACGGATCAGTTCCTCTCCGGTGAATCCCGCCGCATACCCGAGCGCCGTGGAATCCAGTCCGAGATTCTTCAGCACAATCGATACATTGATTCCCTTACCGCCCGGAAGAATCAGCTCTGAAGAGGTTCTGTTGGTCATTCCCAGCTGAAAATCATCCACGGATACGATGTAGTCCAGTGATGGATTGGATGTCACCGTACAAATCATTTCTAACCCTCCTGTCTGTTTCCTTTCTTGTTCTTATAATGTGATTATATCTTCATAATCGGTCAATTTCAATCAATTTAATTCACAAATATGATGATTTATTTTGGTTGAATTTGCACAAAAGAAAAGGATGAAGTCGTGCTTCATCCTTTTCTCCTGAGGTAATGAATGCAATGATAGGATACCCCTTATCTTGCTTCTTTAAACGTATTTGCCTGTTCTTTCATTTCTTTGGCATTGGAAAGAGCTGCTTCCGTCAGGGTATCACTGCCCAGCAGTCTTGCCAGTTCCGCCAGACTTGCCGTTCCGGATACCTTATGAATATCCGTGATGGTCCTGTCATCCGTACTGCTTTTTTCGATTACAAAATGCACGTCCGCCATGGCTGCGATCTGGGGCAGATGGGTAATGCAGATCACCTGATGGGCTCCTGCCAATACGCTTAACTGTTCCGCAACTTTCCATGCGGTTCTGCCGCTGATACCGGTATCAATTTCATCGAAGATCAGCGTATCGATTTCATCTCTGCCGGCCAATACTGTCTTGATGGCCAGCATGATTCTGGACAGTTCACCACCGCTGGCTACCTGGCTTAAAGGTTTTAAGCTTTCGCCCGGATTCGTGGAGATCATAAATTCCACATCATCATAGCCTTTTGCCGTGATCGTCTGACCGGGTCTGACCGCGATTTCAAATTCCACCGTCAGAAAGTTCAGATTGATCAGAGCATCCTTCAATTTCTGTGTCAGAACCTGCGCATTTTTCTGTCTGATCCCCGAAAGTTCCGCACAGGCTTCTTCCAATAACGCCTTCTTTTCCTGCCATTCCGCATTCAGTTTCTGCATGTAGGCATCATAATCCGCCAGTTTTTCCAGATAGGCTTCTTTTTCCTCTTTATATTTCAGGATTTCTTCAATAGAATTCCCGTATTTTCCTTTCAGGTGGTTAATGGTATTGAGTCTCTCTTCCGTACTTCTGAAATCTTCTTCGTCAAATTCCAGATCCGCCATATACTCCGCAACATCATGATTGTAATCCGCAAGCAGGCTTTCGACCTCCGCCAGTTGTTCCTCCATCTGTTCCAGTGCGGGATCATACATGGTGACACTCCGAAGTGACCGAAGGGCTCTGCTTAAGGAACTTCCGGCACTGTCTTCTTCCTCACCACCGCTCAATCTATAACTTTCCGCCAGATTCTCCGCGATTTTGCGGCTGTTTGCCATCTTACGATAGGCAGCCTCCAGTTCTTCGTCCTCGCCGGGCTGCAGGGAAGCATCCGCGATCTCTTTCTGCTCAAATTCCGCCAGGGACTGTTCTCTGTTTCTGGACGATTCGTCCAGCGTTTCCTCTGCGATTTTTTTCTCAAGACTTGCACACTCGTGATACAACGATGCAACTTTGGCGGCACACTGTGCAAATTCCGCCCCGGAATAAGCATCCAGGATCTCCATATGCTTACGTTTCTGCAATAACGACTGATGCTCATGCTGTCCGTGAATATCGATCAGCAGTTCAGAAAGTTCTTTTACCTGTTTTGCGGTAACGGTCTCCCCGTTGATCCGGCAGATGCTTTTTCCTGCCGACAGCTTTCTGCTCAGGATCACCGTGCCGTCTTCCGCAGGTTCCAGATCCATACTTTCCAGTTTTTCCGCAAGCTTTTCATCCTCGCAGTCGAAGACCAGCTCCACCAGACCGCTCTCTTCTCCCCGTCTGAGCATGTCCTTCTCGAATTTTCCTCCCAGTGCCAGATTCACCGAGCCGATCAGCAATGATTTACCGGCACCGGTCTCACCGGTCAGTATATTCAGTCCCTCTCCGAATTCCACTTCCGTCTCCCTTATAAGAGCCAGATTTTTCACATGTAAGCTACGAAGCATGTATTTCCCCCTGTCTTATCTTTCTATCATCAGATGGATCTTATCCATCAGAATCTGTGTATCTTCCACCGTCCGTACGGCGACCATGATCGTATCATCTCCGGCGATACATCCCACCACCTCGGAAAATTTCAATGCGTCCAGCGCCGCAGCCACAGCCATAGCCATACCGGATACCGTCTTGATCACGAGAATATTCTGTGCCATATCCATGGAAATAAAGCCATCTCTGAGTACGCGGATATATTTGTCTCCCATGTGGCTGTCATCCTGTTTGAGGATCACATATTTCTGTTTGCCACCTCCGGTAGGTACTTTGGAAAGTTTCAATTCCCGGATATCTCTGGACACCGTTGCCTGTGTCACGGCAAATCCGGCTTCTTTCAGATAGCCGGCCAGTTCTTCCTGTGTCTCCACATCCTTTTTTTCTATGATCTCTACGATCTTGCGATGTCTGGTTTTCTTCATCTTGCTGCCCTCCATCAGGAATCTCTCATTTTACGATGCAGTACATCTAAGAAGCTGACCTGATTCAGCTGGATAAATTCCGTGATCTTTTCCGACTGTACAATACGGATATGATCTCCTGTGCACATTTTCACCTTGTGACTGCCGTCATAGTTGGCCTCAACCGTCTGGTTTTTCCCTTCTCTGCCGCCGGGGATCTCTATCACGATCTCATCCTCCGGGGATAAAATAATACTTCTCTGGTTCAGGCTGTGTGGGCAGATGGGGGTCAGTGTGATCAGTTTTGCCTTCGGCTCCACCAGGGGGCCTCCGGCCGACAGATTATATCCGGTAGATCCTGTCGGAGTCGTCACGATCATACCGTCGGCTTTATAATGATTCAAAAGCTGTCCGTTGACATAAATGTTAAACTCTATGATCTGTAAGGAGCCGCTTCTGGAGATGACGATGTCGTTCAAAGCCCAGCCTTCCGAGACGCTTCCGTCCGCGCAGCAGACTTTGCCGTTTAACATCATCCGGCGCTCTTTTTTGAAATCATCCCGGATCAGACGATCTAACGCTTCTTCCAGCCCGGAGAGCTCGATCTCCGTCATATACCCTACGGTTCCCAGGTTGACGCCGATGATAGGCACCAGGATCTTCTTGGTCTCACGTGCTGCCTGCAATACCGTACCATCACCTCCCAGTACGATCATGCAGTCCACATCCAGAGGAATATCGTTTGCCTCTTCCTCTGCCGCCGCGTCTTCTTCCTTCCAGTCCGACTCTTTGACTTTTAATTTCACGATACAGTCATGTGCTTCCAGATAGTCCCGGATCCGCCCGGTAGTTAGCAATTCCGGATCCTTATGTTTATTCGTATAAATCAGAAAATGTTTCATGATTTTCTGTGCTCCTTATTATCCTACAGCGTACGCGAATTATCCACGATTCCTTTGATCAGGGCATCCCACTCCGGCGTATAAGAAATTCCGGTCTTTTCCTCCACGATCGTCTGCAGATTGCTTTCTGCCTCATGTTCTGTGAGTGCCAGCTTTTCTTCCGGAATGCCGTCCGGTTTCCGGATGTGAAGCAGATATTCAATATTTCCTTCCGGTCCTTTGATCGGCGAATATTCCAGATGCAGCACTTCGAATCCGATGCTGTCCGCATAATCGATGATCTTGCGGATCACTTCCTCATGGATCTGCGGTTCCCTGACGACACCGTTTTTCCCGACCTTTCCTCTGCCGGCCTCGAACTGCGGTTTGATGAGACATACCATCTGTCCGCCACTCTTTAACAGATTTCTCGCAGGGATCAGTATCTTCGTCAGCGAAATAAAGGACACATCCACGCTTGCAAAATCCAACGCATCCGGGATATCTTCCGGAGTCACATAGCGGAAATTGGTCTGTTCCATGCATACCACACGTTCATCGGTCCTAAGTTTCCAGGCAAGCTGTCCCTGTCCCACATCTACGGAATAGACCTTCGTCGCTCCGTTTTGCAGCATACAGTCGGTAAAACCGCCGGTAGACGCTCCGATATCCATGCAGATCATTCCGTCCAGCAGAAATCCCCACTGTTCCATTGCTTTTTCCAGCTTCAGTCCCCCGCGGCTGACATATTTCATGGTATGATTTCTGACTTCCAGTTTGATCTTACTGACATCAAATCCGGTTCCGGCCTTGTCTTCCTTCTGTCCGTTGACATAGACATTGCCGGACATAATGATAGCTTTTGCCTTTTCTCTGGAAGGAGCATACCCCTGCTCTACCAGAATCACATCCAGTCGTTCTTTCATCGCAATCTCCTACTTACAATTTCTTCAGTATCTTCTCCGTAATGCTCTCCGCATCCAGTCCGATCTCTTTTTTCAAAAGTTCTACATTGCCGTGTTCCACATACGCATCCGGAATTCCCGTCAAGACACATTTGATGTGCTTATCATGATCATTTAAACAGGTCAGTACTTTTTCGCCAAAACCGCCGCTTAAGACGTTTTCTTCCATAGTTACGATCATGTCATGGTCTTCACAGGCTGAAAGCACAGCCTCTTCATCTATAGGCTTGATAAATCTTGCATTGATGATACTTGCTTTGTAACCCTTCTCATGCAGAAGTCTCTGTACTTCCTCCGCGGTTTTTACCATACTTCCCACGGCAAACAGAGCAATACCGCCTTCTCTGTTGATCCACTCCGCTTTGCCCAGTTCGATCGGTGCACGGTATTCGGAAAATCCGGCATAAGCCGTTCCGCGCGGGTAACGCACCGCAATCGGCGCCTCCAGTGCAACCGCGAATTTCATCATATCCGAAAGTTCCCATTTATTTTTCGGTGCGCAGATATGCATATTGGGAATACCGGACAAATAGGTGTAGTCAAAAATCCCCTGGTGGGTCTCACCGTCACTGCCTACCAGTCCGGCACGGTCTATGGCAAACACTACCGGCAGATTCTGGATACATACATCATGCAGGATCTGATCGTATCCTCGCTGTAAAAACGAAGAATACACCGCTACGATAGGTTTCATGCCTCCTGCTGCCAGTCCTGCCGCAAAAGTTACCGCATGTTCCTCTGCGATCCCCACATCAAAGAACCGGTCGGGATACATATTCCGGAAACGTTTCAGTCCGGTACCGTCCGGCATGGCGGCTGTGATTGCTACCACACGTTCATCCCGCTGTCCCAGCTTGCACATCACAGTGGAAAATATATCGGTATAATTAGCAACCGTACGGGGATGGGAAGGAATGCCCGTCTCGATGTCAAAAGGCTCCGCGCCGTGGAATCTGGCAGGATGTTTCTCTGCTGGGCCGTATCCTTTGCCCTTCTGGGTCAGCACATGAATCAGCACCGCACCTTTCACACGCTTTGCTTCTTCAATAACTTTGATCAGTCCTTCAATATCGTGTCCGTCTACAGGTCCCAGATAGGTAACCCCCATGTCTTCGAAAAACATACCGGGAATCACCAGTTGCTTAAAGCTGCTCTTCGCGCGTCGGATACGATTGACGATCCCGTCTCCGCCCGGTTTACTCTTCAGGGCATTGTAAATACCTTCCTTCAGATCCAGATAACCGGTCGCAGTGCGGATATTGTTCAGGTATTTTGATACACCACCCACATTTTCCGAGATGGACATATTGTTATCGTTCAAAACGATGATAAAGTTCGTCTCCAGTTTTGCGGCATTGTTCAATGCTTCATAAGCCATGCCTCCTGTGAGTGAGCCGTCTCCGATTACTGATACGATCGTCGTCTTTTCCCCACGTAAATCTCTTGCCTTTACCAGTCCCAGTCCCGCCGAAATAGAAGTAGAGCTGTGTCCGGTATCAAATGCATCATAATTACTTTCTTTTCTCTTGGGGAACCCACTCATGCCATGGAACTGGCGTAAGACATCGAAACCGTCTTTGCGGCCCGTTAATATTTTGTGGGTATAAGACTGATGACCTACATCCCAGATGATCTTGTCTTCCGGAAGATTCAGAGCCAGATGAAGCGCCATGGTCAGTTCCACCGCTCCCAGGTTCGAACCCAGATGTCCTCCGGTCACACTGATCTTCTCAATCAGGAACTGCCGGATCTCCTCCGCCAGTTCCCCGTAATCCGATCTGTCTATCTTTTTAATATCATTTGCTTTCTCGATTTTATCCAGTAACATTCGCTTTTCCTCTGCTATTTCGTTCTATGAACCAGATGAAGCAGAAGTTCTTCCAGGAACTCATGCTCCCCCGCAAATCCGTCCAGAACAGCAACCGCTTCTTTTGTAAGCCGTTCCACTTCCCTGCCGGATTCCTCCAGTCCGTGTAATGTCACATAGGTCTGCTTATGATTCTGTGCATCGCTGCCTGTAGCTTTTCCAAGTTCTTTGCTGTCTCCGATCACATCCAGAATATCATCCTGGATTTGGAAGGCAATGCCTACATTGTAAGCACACAGTTCCACCGCTGCGATTTCTTCCTCTGTCGCTCCGGCCAGAACAGCGCCGATCATCATGGACGACTGGATCAGAGCTGCCGTCTTGTTGGCATGAATAAACAGAATCTGCTCAGTCGTCAGGGGTGTTGTCTGCTCTTCTGCTTCAATATCGGCTGTCTGTCCGCCGATCATGCCGTAGATTCCGGCTTTACGGGCCAGAATATTCAGAGCTGATGTCACCCTGGGGAAGCCCGGATCCACCGGTGCTCCCGCAGCACATGCCGGGAACGCACGAAGTGCTGTCTCAAAAGCATAATTCAAAAGTCCGTCTCCCGCCAGCACTCCCATGCCGTCACCGTACACAGACCAGGTAGTCTTGCGCCCTCTGCGGTACTCGTCATTGTCCATGGCCGGGAGATCATCATGCACCAGAGAATATGTATGGATCATCTCAATGGCTGCCATAAAGGGTTCGATAACGTCACCGTCGCCGCCGAACATCCGGTAGGTCTCCTGCATCAGCATGGGACGTAAGCGTTTTCCTCCTGCCATAAGGCTGTAATTCATGGCTTCGATCACAGTCTTCTGATATCCTTCCTCTGCCGGAAGATATTCCTTCAAAAGTGCTTCAATTGCGGCTGTTCTCTTCTGTAATTCCTGTCTGAATCTCGTTTCTTCCATGTCAAATATCAACCTTCCTCTTCCCGCCGGGAATCTGTCACCGGGGATCCAACGGTTCCAGTCCGCCTTCTTCATTCAGCTTCATAACCTGCTTCTCCACCCGGTCTATCTGTTCGTTGCACTGTTTTAACAGGTTCATCCCCTTACTGTATGCCGAAAAGGCCTCCTCCAGAGAAATGTCTTCTGTCTCCAGCTGTCCGATCAGTTCTTCCAGTGCGGTAAAATTTTCTTCCAGACTATGTTGCTGCGCTGCTTCCGTTTTCTTCGTCTTTCCTGCCAAAATATAACCTCCGTCTATGGTCTTACGCGACTATATGGAAATCCGGTCTTCCTGCCGGATCTGTTCCACCCGGGTATCGATCATGCCGTCGCTCACCCGGATCCGCAGACGATCACCTTCTTTGGTCTGGGTCACCGACCGGATATTTTTCCCATCCGTATCCTCCACGTAAGAAAAACCGCTGTTCAATTTCTCCAGGGGGGAAACTGCCTTCATTCTCTCGATATATAGTGCCAGTGCATGTCTGCGTTCCCGCAGTACTGTCTGCATCCGGTTCTGCAACCGGTCTTCCAGCTGCACACTGTATGTCTTCTTCTCGCGGATCCGGTTGACCGGACTTACGTATTTCAGCCGCATCTCCAGCTGATCCGCCTGCCGTCTCTTGTCCTGCAGCACCCGATTCATCCGTTGATACAGCCTGTCCTGTCTGTCCCGGATCTCATTCTCAATATCGCTGACCTGCATCACCGCCAGCTCCGCCGCTGCCGACGGGGTCGGTGCCCGCAGATCCGCCACATAATCGATGATCGTGGTATCCGTCTCATGTCCTACCGCCGAAATAATGGGAACGGAGCAGTCAAACACTGCCTGTGCCACCATTCTCTCGTTAAACGCCCACAGATCCTCGATGGATCCGCCGCCGCGTCCTACGATCATGACATCCACGCCCTGTCTCTCCAGTGCATGAATTCCGTTCACAATAGAAGGTGCTGCCATGGCTCCCTGTACCAGTGCCGGATATAAAATGATCTGCACGTACGGGTTCCGCCTGGATGCGATCTGAATAATATCCCGTACAGCCGCACCGGTGTCTGCCGTTACCACTCCCAGCGTATGAATATACTTCGGGATCTGCTGCTTATACTCCGGGGCAAACATCCCCTCTTCCGCCAGTTCACGTTTTAACTGTTCATACTTTTCGTAAAGAGCTCCGGCACCGTCCAGTGTCACTTCTTTGGCATACAGCTGGTATCTGCCATCGCGCTCATAGACACTCACAGTACCTTTTACGATCACCTGCTGTCCTTCCGTAAGGCGAAAACCGAGACCTCTCCTGTCTCCCGCAAACATAATGCAGTTCAGGGTGCTGGCAGAATCCTTTAACGTAAAATAAATATGTCCAGAGGGATGGTATTTACAGTTACTTACCTCACCCTTTACAGACACTGCCTGTAAAAAGTAATCCTGCGTGAACATATTTTTTATATAAGTATTCAGTTGTCGTACGCTGATCACATTCTGTATTCTACTCACCGGACTTCTTGATCTTGGCCAGGATTGCATTGACGAATCCGCCGGAGCTCTCCTGTCCGTATTTTTTAGCGATCTCTACCGCCTCGTTAATGGCAACGCCGTCCGGGATATCGTCATCATAGCGCAGCTCATACGCACCGAGACGCAGTACCGCAAGTTCTACCTTGCCTACGCGGGTGGTATCCCAGCCTTCGGTATTCTCATTCAACAGCTTATCAAGCTCCGGAATCATCTCCCTGATCTTCTCGAAACGGGCTGTAATTACATCCGCATCCTGCCAGGAAGGAACTTCCTCATTATTTTCCCGGAACAATGCGATCTGTTCCGGCATATCTTCCGGTGCATGAAACTCCACGCGGTATAAAAGTTTGAAAACCTGTTCTCTCTGCTCGTGTCTTCCCATAATATCTTCCTGTAATTCCTCTTATTTGTCCTTCTTCATGTTCACACCGGCAATGCGGATGTTCACATCAGAGCAGGTCAGTCCTGTCATATTCTCAATGGCATTTTTAACCTTCTGCTGTACTGCCTGACAGGTAGCGGGAATGCTATATCCGTACTCCATGGTCACAGCCAGATCCACGGTCACATTCTTGTCCTGCACTTCTACCCGGACGCCCTTGGTAAGGCTCTTGACACCTACCTTGCTCATGAGTTCGTTGGTAATATTGCCGGCCATAGCGCTGACACCTTCTACCTCGGTAGCTGCCAGAGATGCGATCATAGCCACTACATCATCAGCGATCTGTACCGTACCGATACTCTCATCTTCCTTCAATACCAGATTCTTTTTATCTATTTCTTTTTCCATGATATCTGATCCTCCTAATAATAACTAATTAGTTACAGTATACCAAATCCTTAATCATTTGTCACCCAAAAAGTCAAGGATAATTGTTTCCCGTTCTGCGCATAGGTGATGGTATTGTCCTGCCCCTCCATATGCATATAGAAAAAAATCTCCTGTTCCCCGATCAGAGCCTGACTGATCTCCTGATAGCAGGCCTCATCCGCACATTTCAGCGTGACATTCGTTATACCGCCTGCTGCGGCTCTGTCGAAAACCTCCCGCATCTGCTCCCTGTCGTAAAAGGTAAAATATGCACCCTCCCGCACATAATAATTTGCCTCCGTAGCGGTACATTCCGGCATCGGAACCACACTTTCGATCCGGTGTGTCCGGAGCAGATCCGCCGTTGTCACACACAGATAATCATAATTGATCTCCGACAGGTTTTCCTGCTCGCTGCCGTCCTCCATGCGGTAAGATGCATCTCCCCAGGTAGTATCCACATAATAGTACTCCCCGTCTACCCGTACCAGATTCCAGGCATGAGCTTCTCCGGTATCCACAGTTCCCTGCACCAGAGTACACATCACTCCCAGATGATTCAGCAGATACTGGGTTGCTTTGGCATACCCCTGGCAGACAGACGCTCCGCCTAAAAATACCGAGGCAATGTTCTGGTTGTCCGCAGCGTCCAGATCATAATTTGTGGAAAATATAACAGCCTCATATACTTCTTTTACCTTGTCATACTCGGAAGCGTCTTCCGCCATGCCGGACAGCCATTTTTCTGCCACGCTCCGGATAGCTTCCGCCCGTTCGGCAGCCTCTTCCTTCGTCAGATCATAAGTTCCCGCAAAATCGATTCCTACCGTCCTGTCTCCTCTGGAGTATTTGGTATAAGTATACCCTGTGGTATAGAATATCTCAGGATGGTCGATCATCACGCACTGGAATATCCTGTCAATATCCTGTTCGTCCATTCCCTGTTCCAGCGGATCCGTGGACAGTTTTACCGTATCCGTCATAGTTCCAAGTGCCTGTTCGATCTCCCGATACCATATCTGTTCCTGCGCATCCAGATTCTCATATGCAAAACGAGAGCCTCCCTCCTCTAAAAAGGAAAAGCTCTCTGTATTGTCATTTTCCGAAGGCATCGTCCCGTTCTCCCCGGAACTGTCGGACTGCGCCTCCGGTAATACGATGGTCTGGGGTATCTCCGACAGAAGTTCCTGTGAGGAACATCCTGTCAAAAGTATCAGCATCAGAATTCCGGCACATAATTTTTTCTTATTCCGCATTCTTTCCCCCTGCACATTTTCGTTTTGATCAGTTACGTCCAAACTCCGTCAGCACCAGTCCCTTGTTGCGGTCCAGTGTCATACCGATGCTCCAGGAATTAACGAATAACAGTAAAGGATTTCCTTTCATGTCCTTGACCTTCTTCATATCGGAAGTACCGGTCAGCTTGGCCAGGTCGATCTCATCCTTATTCTCGATCCAGCGGATATGCTCGTAAGGCAGATTCTCCAGACGGATCTCCACGTTGTATTCGTTCTCCAGACGATATTTTAATACATCAAATTGCAGCACTCCGACTACGCCGACAATGATCTCTTCCAGGCCGGTATTGAACTCCTGGAAAATCTGGATGGCGCCTTCCTGTGCGATCTGTTCCACGCCCTTGACGAACTGTTTTCTCTTCATGGTATCCACCTGCCGTACTCTGGCAAAGTGCTCCGGTGCGAAGGTAGGAATTCCTTCGTATTGGAATTTCTCCTTAGGCATGCACAGGGTATCTCCGATGGAGAAAATACCGGGATCAAACACACCGATAATATCTCCCGCATAAGCCTCGTTTAAGATCTTGCGTTCATCCGCCATGATCTGCTGGGGCTGGGATAAGCGCATGACTTTATTGCCCTGTACGTGACGCACTTCCATGTTGGCATCGAATTTACCGGAGCAGATACGCATGAATGCGATACGGTCTCTGTGAGCCTTGTTCATGTTGGCCTGGATCTTGAATACAAAAGCGCTGAACTCATGCTCTGTAGGGTTGATCATACCAATGTCTGCTTTTCTCGGCAGCGGTGTCGTGGTCATGTTCAGGAAATGTTTTAAGAAGATCTCCACGCCGAAGTTGGTCAATGCGGATCCGAAGCACACCGGGGTCAGATTGCCCTTCTGTACTTCATCCAAGTCAAACTCCGCACTGGCGCCGTCCAACAGTTCCACTTCCCCCAGCAGCTTGTCCGCAGCATCCTCTCCGATCAGCTCTTTGAGATGTTCTTCATCTTGAATGGGAATCTCCGTGGAGGTTCCCTCTTTCGTTCCCTTCTCGGTATCGGAATAAGCGATCACACACTTTTTCTCACGATCGTATACCCCCTGGAACTCCTTACCGGAACCGATGGGCCAGTTAATAGGGCAGGTGGCAATCCCCAGTTCTTTCTCAATATCGTCTAACAACTCAAAGGTATCTCTTGCTTCACGGTCCATTTTGTTGATAAACGTAAAAATCGGGATCTTACGCATGACGCAGACCTTGAACAGCTTTCTCGTCTGGGCCTCGACACCCTTGGAAGCATCAATGACCATGACCGCGGAATCCGCTGCCATCAGGGTACGATAAGTATCCTCAGAGAAATCCTGATGTCCCGGAGTATCCAGAATATTGATACAGTAGCCGTCATATTCAAACTGCAGTACGGAAGAAGTAACGGAAATACCTCTGTCCTTCTCGATCTGCATCCAGTCGGATACCGCATGTCTCGCAGTTGCCTTACCTTTTACGCTTCCCGCCAGATTGATGGCTCCTCCGTAGAGCAGGAACTTCTCGGTCAGGGTCGTCTTACCTGCATCGGGGTGGGAAATGATGGCAAATGTCCGGCGGCGATTGATCTCTTCTGTATAATTATTACTCACAACTATAGTCCTCCAAATATATCAAATATCTATTATATCCATTGCTTTGTCCGCAAAGTCTCCGTCTATGACGGATCAGCTTTCAGGACAGAGGTGCCCTCAAAATCCGGTCTGATTCCGAAATAATCCAGTACTGTAGCTCCGATGTCGGAAAATGTCGGTCTCGTTCCGCGGCTGCCCGGGGTAACGGGTGCACCGTACATGATAAACGGGGTGTATTCTCTGGTGTGATCCGTGGTCGCCGTATAAGCTGGATCGCAGCCGTGGTCTGCCGTGATCATCAGAATATCGTCCGGTTTCATATGTGCGCAAATCTCCGGTAATTTTTCATCAAAATATGCCAACGCCTTCGCATAGCCGTCCACATCTCTTCTGTGTCCGTATAACATATCGTAATCCACCAGATTAATAAAGCAGAGTCCCTCGAAATCCTTGTCCAGATATTCCAGTGTTCTCTCAATACCTTCCGCATTTCCGGACGTATATACATGCTCGGTAATACCCTTACCCACGAAAATATCCTGGATCTTGCCGACCGCGATCACATCTTTTCCGGCAGCTTTCAGCTGGTCAAGCATGGTGACTGCGGGAGGCAGCAGGGAAAAATCATGTCTTCTGGGAGTACGGGTATAATGTCCGCTCTCTCCGACAAACGGTCTGGCAATGACACGCCCGACGCCATGCTCTCCCTGTAAAATCTGTCTGGCGATACGACAGTAATCATATAACTGTTCCACCGGAACCACATCCTCATGAGCAGCGATCTGGAACACGCTGTCCGCAGACGTATATACGATCAGTTTGCCGGTACGCACATGCTCGTCCCCATAATCCGCGATGACCTGCGTGCCGGAATACGGCTTGTTGCACAGAACATCTCTGCCGGTGCGGATCCGGAACTCCTCCAGCACCTCCTCAGGGAAACCGTTCGGGTAAGTCGGCAGCGGCTTGGGTGAATAGATGCCTGCAATCTCCCAGTGTCCGATCGTTGTGTCTTTTCCACGGGAACGCTCCGTCATACGGGCATACGCCGCCGTGGGATGCTCTGTTTTCTCTCCGACCTCTACGCCATCGATCCGGAACAATCCCATATCTCTCATATGATCCATATGGAAGTAAGGACTCCGGGATACGCTCCTCAATGTATTTACATTGACATCACCGTATGCTGCGGCATCCGGCATTTCGCCGATACCAAAGCTGTCTAATACAATCAAAAAAACTCTTTTCATAGTTTATCCTTATCTGCTCATTTCCTGCGGAAATGGCTGCTTGATGTTTTCTCCGAGTTCGTTATAATACCAGGGGTCTCGAATCTCTGAATGCTCCTGCAAGCAGATTTACGTCGCATCATCGCTTCTCAACCCTTGGTATCATAACATAATTTTCCCCCTATGTACACAAAAATATCACTGTGCAATGGTGCTGATGACGATATTTTCCGCCGCAATATCCGTCTTTCTTTTTACGATATCCTCAATCTGTGCCCGCTGTACATCGGTCAGTTCCGCTGCATTGACTACCACGTCCACGGCATCCCCGTTGATGCTGACCACTGCCTCCCGGAATCCTTTAGCCTGGAGGAGCACTTCGGCAGCCGCTTCTTTTTCCGCAATGTCCGTCATGCGTACCATACTGTCCACGGCTTCCTGTTTCTGGGCATCGTCAAGTTCCGTACTGTTAATGATCTCCAGTAAAGTTTCTTTGTTGCGGGCTCTGGTCTGCTCCTTGGACAGTCTTGCGGCAGACAGTACCTCCACACCGCTTGTTCCTGTCAGCACAGCTTCTCCGGGAATCTCTCCTTCCTCCGGTGTTGCTTCTGCCACCTGCATATCTTCGTCCAGATAATCTTCCATAACGATCTCCACATCCGAATCCAGGCTTTCCATATCTGTGACGATATCTGTGGAATCTACTGCACTGAGATCTTCTGTATCGTCCGATGCCAGATACTCCTTTTCCAGGTTGGTCCCCGCAAACTGCAGATAACCTGCAATGGCTATCATAATGGCAAGTGCGGTAATCATAAGCTGATTCTTCTTAATTAAGTTTTTCACTGCGTTCCCCTTTTCCAAAGGCCTGTATCTGCCTTCTTGATTTTATACTCTATTGTATGTACCCTTTGGTACGGATATGTTTCCCTGCTTTTTATTTTTCCAGCACCTTGACTTTGTGGGTTTCCACATCAAACAATGCCTGCACGATCTGGGTGATCTCATTTGCCATATTACCTTTTCCGGCGCCCTCTGCCACCACAAGTACTCCCTCTACCCGTGGAGAAAGCGTCTTCACTACAAACGGCGAGCCCTGACCGTCTTCCTGATAAATGGTCTGATATCCGGTATTAGACGAACTTACAGTACGGGTTCCTCCCGCCGAATCCTGCTCTTCCGTGTTGGAACGTTCCGCTGTCATGTCCTTCTCCACGATCTTTTCCTCTGAGGATTCCAGTGTGATCATGACTTCCACCTCTCCCAGTCCCCGGACGGATTCCAGCATTTTTTTCAGTTTTCCTTCCAGATACGCGGTATATTCCTCATTATTTCCAATAGTCACTGCCTGTGTCTGCGCCTGTACTGCATCTTCCGTTTTCTGAGCGGAAAGTGCCCCTGTCCGGTACTGACCCATACTCTCTGCGGCTGATACGGAGATGTCCTCTTCCTTTTTCACCGGCAATGCAATGATAAATAACAGAACCCCGAGCAATACCACGATCAGCAGATTATCTCTCCTGAACCACTTGATCTTTTCCAAGAATTCTCCCATCTCTTCCGCCCTCTTTCCACCATCATTTCAGTCATTTCAGTTCTACCGGTGCAACTTCCACCCGGATTTGATCCGTTTCCTCCTCTTTTCCGGCATTTGTATTTTCTTCGCCGGCAGCTTCCTGTGCAACAGCGGCTGCCGTATCCCGACTCTCTTTTTCTGTCTGATCCGCCTGCTCCGCTGCCCGTAACAGCACCGATTGCAGTTCCCGTGTAAATTCCGCCGACTGCTCCTGTGCATTCCCGGTTTCTCCGCTGCCGAATACCGTCATAACCGGCTGCAATAATTGCAACAGCAGCATGACTGACAATAACAGTTTCAAATATTTATCATAGGATCCCTTCGGTCTGAAATGTACTACCGTCTGTGCACAGATCAAAAAGATTCCTGCCTGTCCGATTACCTTGTATAACCACTGCATTTTTTCACATCCCCCTGCTTCCGATGGCCAGAAGTGCCAATGTGATCAGAAACAGCAGCATGGCTGTCCCTGCGGTACGGAACAAAAGCATCCCGGCATTCCCCATATGATCCGTACAATTGGTCACTCTCTTATCACTGATGATTCCCATAAATGCCGCCGCGCCTTTGATCAGAAGTGCTGTGAACAGAATCTCCAGAAGAGGTGCCGCACAGGCAGCGATCAGCAATAGCAGCAAAAGCACTCCTATACTGTTACGTATCACCACAGCAGACCCCACTGCCAGTTCCAGAATTCCATCCGCCGCATTTCCGATCCCCGGCAGTGCGGAAAGTGCTTTTTCCACAGCGGAAGTCTTCACAGAATCCAGTACAGGTGTGATCAGCGACTGAAACACACCGATTCCGGTCACTGTTCCCAGGGCAGCTTTCAATATCCATCCCACTGCTTTTTCCAGTAATTCCGTCAGAAGTGTCAGCTTTTCCTCTGCCCAGATCCCATTGATCATAGTCAACAGGCCATAACTATAGATCAATGGCAGTACCACTCCCAGCAGCACCTTCTCCGTACCATAGATCATAAGCAGCATCAGCTGATACCCCGCTCCCACCGTAGCAGGTCCCGACGCTACTCCCACCGCCAGGAGATAAGTAGGCACCATCAGTCTGACAAACAGTACGATATTGTCTATCGTATCTCTGGCAGTTTCCAGCACATCAAAAAAACATTGCAGCAGGATCACTCCCATAAGCAGATAGATAAAATAAAAACTCAGATCAGCGATCTGGTGTTTATCAAAAACTTCCACAAAATGGATCAGTAACGCAGAGAGAATCCCCAGTACGATCAGCCAGATCAGAATATTTTTCCGTCCTGCGGCGGAAGCTGCCATTCCCTGTATCACTTCCTGTAACAGACTTCCTGCGGCTCCCAATACATCCCCCTGTAAAAGCTGCCCCATCAGTTCCGACACAGAGATCCGAAATGTGGGAAACAGTTTCTGCATTCCCTTCTCCAGTTCTTCCATTCCATATTCCTGCCACATTGCATCCATCCGCATCTCCCCTATAAAATACTGTAGATCTGGCGGATCACTGCCAGAAGAATCGGCAGGCCGGCAAACAGCACCGACAGTTTCCCAAGGATCTCGATCTGATCCGATACTGCCGAAAAACCGGCGTCCTTGCAGATCCCGGCGCTGAATTCGCACAAGTAGGTGATTCCCACCACCTTCATCAGAATACCGAGGTATCCCTTGCTGTCTCCCAGATATTGCTGTAATCCCGCGAACTCCTCCAGCAGCCGTCCCGCCATACCCAGGACATAAGAAAATACCAGTATGCTCAATGCAAATCCGATCAGCAGCGCATATTCCGGACGCTGTTGCCTGAACTGTATGGCAAACAACACACCGGCGATCCCCAACAATGCAACCTTAACGATCTCAGCCATCTTCCCTTCCGCTTTCCTCCTAATTAAAATGAAAACAGGGTCTGTACGGTATCAAACAGATCATAGATATACGGAACGATCCAGCCAAGGACCAGGATCAGTCCCGCCAGGCTGACCAGAAAAGCATGTTCTTCCCTGCCGCTATGTTTTAAGACCTGACTGAGTATCGTCACAAGGATCCCTACCGCTGCTATTTTAAAGATCAGTCCTATTCCCATCTTTTCCCGTCCTTTTCTCTTCTCTCTGTGGTCTCCGAAACTGCCCTCAGACCAGTAACAGCAGCAGCAACAGCCCGCTCATGCCTCCCAGTCCCACGGAAAGTCTGCATTTCTGTGCGATCTCCTTCTGCTGCACTTCCGCCGTATGTTCCAGTTCCTGTTTGGACAGCTCTATGCTCCTGATCTGCATGGTTCCGTCCGCATAACCCTCTTTTCCCGCAAATCGTAAAAACTCATCAATGTCTTCTTTTTTCAGGGGAAGCGTCCTCAGCTGCCTTCGAAAGCTCTCTTCTGCCATCTCCAGAAAACCTGTATCTTCCGCCTCCGCATATTCCCGGTACACCTCGGAACAGATCTCACCCAGCCGGTCTTCCCGTTGTCTTCCGATCTGCCTGCAGCACTCCGGGAGCGGGGAATTGTTGTACCGGATCTCGCTGATCCATTGTTCCAGAATATGGATCAGTTCCCTGATCGTATGTAATCTTCCTAAAAATTGTTGCCGGTACCACAGCCCCAGTCCAAAGCACCCAAGCAGGATCAGCGATCCTCCAAATACCTGCATTCCATCCGCCCCCTTCCTTTTAATATCACCAGACGTGTAAACATCTGCCGCATCCAGTCTTCTCCCAATCGTCTCCCAGCATCTGAAGCATCTGCACCGTGCAGAGTTGTCAACAGTGCGCACCCACAGGCAGATGCCTTACGCAGTGCCTGTCTGTCGGCATCCTCACCCATTTCATCCACTGCAATGACCTGCGGTGACATGGATCGGAGCAAAAGCAGCATTCCTACTGCCTTGGGGCATCCATCCAGCACATCCGTCCGCATCCCCAGGTCATTCTGGGGACGGCCGAGATAGCTCCCCGCCAGCTCCGAGCGCTCGTCCACCACACCCACACGCAGTCCCGGTCCGTAAGGATTCCCATCGGAGATCCGGCGGATCAGATCCCGCAGCAGAGTCGTCTTGCCGAATCCCGGCGGCGATATGATGAGCGTATTCTGAAATATCCCTTCTTTATATAACTTGGGAAGGATTCCGTCTGCCACTCCCCGGATCTCATGGGAGACACGGATATTTACAAAAGAAATATTTTTCAACGTACGAATCCCTGCCTCATTTTCCAGCACGGCCTGTCCGCACAGTCCGATTCTGTGCCCTCCTTCTACCGTCAGAAACCCCTGTCTGATCTCATCGGTGTATGCATAGACGGAGTCCCGGCACAGCCAGGCGATCAGCTCCCTTATCTCTGCCTCCGACACTATGTGTGCTCCGTAAGGGTGTTCCTGCCATTCCCCGCTGTTATTTAAGAAATAATCTCCCTGTATCGTCTCCACGATCACCGGCCTGTCCACACGGAGGCGGATCTCACATACCCTTTCCCCGTTATCCGCTGTTTTCTGCCAGAATACTCTTCTCTTTTGAGGAAAAATCCGAAGCAGGCTGTCCATATTTCACCTCCGGGATGTATCTCTTTTCCAAATATATGTTGCTGTGTCCCGGATATTCCTTCCAATCTTCTCTTTTTTATAAATGTGTGATATACTAGCGAATATATGTTTAATGACTTTTATTTCTCGGAGGAATCTTATGAACATTATCATTGTGGGCTGTGGCAAAGTAGGCTACACCCTGGTAGAGCAACTGGGCGGTGAGAATCACAACATCACCGTGATCGATACGAATGAAGAAAAAGTAAATTCCATTACGGATGATCTGGATGCCATGGGTATTGTCGGCAACGGCGTCAGCTTCCAGACACTTTCCGAGGCCGGCATTGATCATGCGGATCTGTTGATCGCGGTTACCGGATCCGATGAACAGAATCTTCTGTGCTGTGTCATCGCCAAAAAGGCCGGACATTGTAAGACCATTGCCCGTGTCCGCAATCCGATCTACAATAATGAAATTGCATTTCTGCGGGAAGAATTGGGACTGGCTATGATCATCAATCCGGAATTGTCCAGTGCCGCGGAGATCGCACGTATTTTCCAGTTCCCTTCCGCTGTTAAGATCGACACTTTCTCCAAGGGCCGGATCGAGCTGTTGCATTTCCGTGTAACGCATGATTGTCTTTTAAATAATTATGAACTGATCCACATTCGTACCACCTTAAAATGTGATGTGTTGGTATGTATGGTTACCCGCGGCGATCAGGTACTGATCCCCCGTGGTGATTTCGTATTCCAGGAAGGCGATGTCGTAGCGATCGTCTCCACGCCTCCCAAGGCAAATGATTTCTTCAAAAAGATCGGTATCAGTGCCGGCAGAGCACATACTGCCATGATCGTCGGCGGCGGCACGATTGCCTACTATCTGGCAAGAAGGCTTCTGGAAGTCGGTATCCATACCAAGATCATCGACTTTGATCCTGCCAGATGTGAGCACTTAAGCGAACTGCTTCCCAAAGCCTCCATCATCTGCGGCGACGGTACGGATGAACGTATCCTGATCCAGGAGGGTCTGGAAAAGGTAGATGCTTTTGCAGCATTAACGGGGCTGGACGAGGAAAACATTCTTCTGTCTCTGTATGCAAAGCGTGCTTCCCATGCCAAGGTAGTCACCAAGATCAACCGGATCAATTTCAGTGGGGTCTTAAGTGATATCAAGCTGGATACCATTTCTTATCCCCGTCTGCTGACTGCGGATATTATTATTAAATATGCGAGATCCATGAATGAATCTCTGAACAGTAATGTGGAAAACCTGTATAAGCTGGAAGACGGTCGCGCCGAAGCACTGGAATTCTATATCAAAGAGGATTCCGCCATCACCAATGTGCCGTTAAACCGCCTGCATATCCGTAAAAATATTCTGGTCTGCTCTATCGTCCGCGGTGGTCAGGCTATTATCCCCGGTGGTCAGGATGAGATCCATGTAGGTGATTATGTCGTGGTAGTTCTGACACATGCACGACTGAATGACATCAAAGAGATTATAGAAGGGTAATCAGGTAGAAGGATCAAATCATGAATTTTGCAATTTTATGTTTTATTATTGGTTTTATTTTACAATTTGAAGCGCTGTTTTTACTGCTCCCCTGGATCGTCGGTATGATCTACGGAGAATATCAGGTAGCTTTGGTGTATCTTCTGACCGCGGTCGTATGCTTTGTTTTAGGAAAACTGTTAAGTTTCCGGCATACCGGCCGGTTCAAAGAATTATATGTCAGGGAAGGATTCACCGCTGTTGCACTGGGTTGGTTTGTCATGGCTGCTTTCGGTGCGATCCCGTTTGTTTTTACCGGGGAAATTCCTTTTTATATCGATGCACTCTTCGAAACGGTCTCCGGTTTCACAACTACCGGTTCGAGTATTTTGTCCAATGTCGAGGCGCTCAGCTATGCCAGCCTGTTCTGGCGCAGCTTTACGCACTGGATCGGCGGCATGGGCGTATTTGTATTCATCATGGCTATCATGCCGATGATGGGCGGTTCTACCATGAATCTGATGCGTGCGGAAAGCCCGGGACCTTCTGTGAGCAAGCTGGTTCCCAGAGTCCGTGACACGGCTAAGATTTTGTATGGTCTGTATATGGCGATTACTGTGTTGGGTGTCATCGTGCTGTGTCTGTGCGGAATGCCGTTATTTGATTCCCTGTGCACGACCTTCGGCAGCGTCGGCACCGGCGGTTTCGGCATCAAGAACAACAGCATCGGCGGTTACTCTCCTCTGATTCAGAATGCGGTAACTGTTCTGATGATCTTAAGCGGTGTCAATTACACCGTGTATTTCTGTCTGTTGAGCAAGCAGTTTAAGGAAGCCTTTTCCATCGAAGAAGTCCGCTGGTATTTCGTGATCATTCTGGTCAGTGCTCTGACGATTGCCTGGAATATCCGTCCTCTCTACGCTACGCTTGGCGAGACTTTGAGACATTCCTTTTTCCAGGTGGGAACCATTATCACGACCACGGGTTTTGCCACTACAGATTTCAATCTGTGGCCGCAATTATCGAAGACAATCCTGCTGTTGCTCATGATGATCGGCGCCTGTGCCGGCAGTACGGGCGGCGGTATGAAGGTCTCCCGTGTGCTGATCCTCTTCAAGGCGATCCGTAAGGAGCTGGCTATGATGATTCATCCCCGTATGGTGAAAAAGATCAAGATGGACGGTCACAACCTGTCCCATGAGACACTGCGTTCCACCAATGTCTATATGACAGCTTATTTTATCGTGCTCTTCGTCTCCCTGCTGATCGTCAGCCTGGATGAATACGATCTGACCACGAACTTTACCGCTGTACTGGCAGCCCTGAATAACATCGGTCCCGGACTGGAACTGGTCGGTCCGACCCAGAACTTCGCATTGTTCAGTCCTTTGAGTAAATGCGTATTGATGTTCGACATGCTCGCCGGCAGACTGGAGCTCTTCCCCATGCTCGTGATCATGCTGCCGTCGTGTTGGAAGAAGTACTAAATTGAAAGTTAGTTGGCAGGCGAATAGAATTGGCTAGCCTGCCGTAGCCCCGGCT
>JBNMHS010000040.1:0-24705 GCA_050872885.1 Acetatifactor sp. | reverse complement strand
CCCTGTTCCAGAGACTTGGAATTGTTCTCGCACAGTCTGCCGTTCACGTACACTTTTCCCGCCCGGAACAGCTCCAGACAGTCACCTCGCGATTTATTATATACCTTGGAAATAACAGCGTCAACACGGGGACTTGCTACCTGGATCACCTGTTTCAGCGGCTCTTCCTCCGGCACTTCATTCGCAGCATCCACCACATCGCATTTCACATGGGTATGTCTGATCTGTTCCAGATTCTCACAGATAAATTCCGCGATGGTATCCTGACAGAACAGGAAGGCTTCACCTTCACCGGGCAGAATATCACCGATGGTGCTCCGCTCGATTCCCAGATTCATCAACGCTCCCAGATAATCCCTGTGGGACAGCTTGTCCGCAAACTTTACGGAAAGCGGCCGGATCCGGATACAGCTGATAGGAAACGACTGCTCGTATCCCAGATCCGTCTCGCTGCCGAATCGCAGCATCTTCCGTTCCGCCTGCTCTCTGCCGCCGTATAAGGTGATTCCCGCGAATTTCACTTCCCGTTCCACCTGCCACAGGGCATCCTGCTCTGCCAGTCCCAGAAATCCGGTGAACGTATACTGGTTCTGATTGTAGGATTTCTCCGCCAGTTCCCGGATTCTGTTTTTTAATTGTTGTAACTCTTTTTCATTTTCCACGGACATACTCGTACAACCCTTATCTTACGTCTTTTGTCTATCCATTGCTGTCATTGCTGTAGCATCCATTGTTATTTCGTATTACCGAAACATGATCACGTATCATCCCAGTGCTACATCCAGCATCATCATCAATGCAAAACCGACAGCAAAAGCAATGGTTCCCAGATTGGAATGCGCTCCCTCACTGGCTTCCGGGATCAGTTCTTCCACGACCACATAGATCATGGCTCCCGCAGCAAACGCCAGCATATACGGCAGAATCGGTGTCACGATGCTTGCCAGTGCGATCGCCAGAATCGCTCCCACCGGCTCCACGGCTCCCGACAATACACCCAGTGCAAAAGATTTCCCCCTCTTGTTGCCCTCACTGCGCAGAGGCAGGGAGATAATGGCTCCCTCGGGAAAATTCTGGATGGCGATACCAATAGCCAGCGTCAATGCGCCTGCCATGGTAACGGTCCCCTCGCCGCTCAATACTCCGGCGAAAATAGCTCCGCAGGCTGCTCCCTCCGGGAAATTGTGGATGGTCACCGCCAGCATCAGCATGGCCGTACGGTTCAGACTGCTCTTATGTCCCTCCGGTGCATCGCTTCCCACATGCAGATGGGGCACCATGCTATCGATGAACAACAAAAAAACAATACCGATCAGAAAACCCGTCACCGCAGGAAGAAATGCAAGCTTCCCCATATCTTCGCACATATTCATGGCCGGGATCAGTAAAGACCACACCGAAGCCGCCACCATGACACCGGCAGCGAATCCGGTAAATATTCTCTGTATGTTGCCGCCGATCTGCTTTTTCAGGAAAAAGACGCAGGCTGCTCCTGCAGTCGTTCCCAGAAACGGGATCAGAAGTCCGGCTGCTATACTTAAATTCATAAAACGCTCTCCTTTCTCCTGTTATCATATGTAATGCCTGTAACTTTTGTATCTTGTCTGTTTTATTTTACCATCAACCGGTATTCTACGTCTCTGCCGCTAAAATCCCGCCAGATCATTCCCCATCACGGCATACATCAGGAAATTCACGCCGCACACCAGATGATACAGGAATACCGCGATCTCACCGATCACAAAAATCACTTTCCAGCTTCTGCACCATTCCCTGATATTCCGCACCATAACGATCAAGGTCATCAGGAATACAAAAAACATACCGTGCATGTATCCCCAGGAAAAGTTGGCATGCATCATGCGGAAACCTTTTTCGTAAAAGGTTAAAAACATTGCCGTGCCGCACAAATAATTCAGCCAGGCAAACCAGTAATATTTGTTCTGCCGGATCGTCTTAAAATCAAATACCAGATTCAGCGCCAACACGCCGACCGGCAGCGCCATTCCCATAATAATGCTCAGAGGAATACTCTTGGAATAATTGCTCCATACTTTGGCAAATCCAACCGCAATGCCGGTCTCCTCTCCCATGACATTCGTCCCGGTAAAGATTCCCGAAAACTGATACAACAGTGCGATCCCCGTGGGGATCATAGTCAGGCAGAGACTGAACGCATTGCGGAAACTTTTCCCGTGGCTTACGATCAGTTGTACCAACAGGATCACCGCAATCAGCGGAACCACCACCATGGTATAACTGGGTTTTGTCATAGTTGTAAGCAACAGACTTCCTGCGAACAGAGCACAGTTTTTCCATGGAAAATCTTTTTGCCAGGGAAAAACATTGGGGTAACTTTGGTACTCCGACAACACCCTTCCCGTTTCAAAAAAGCAGATAACGGCAAACGGTCTGGTTGCCAGATAAGTCGCATTCCAGAATGGATTCGGCGTATAGATACCCATGCAGCGGTATGCGTAATCGAACCCGAAGAACGCCGTATTTTTCGGGGAATACAGATTGGACAGTAAAAACAGTGCAAACACAAGTAAGGTCACGACAATGTCTGTCGCAGCCTGTCTGCCCTGTGTCAGTGTCTCATAATGATTCAGCTTCCGGATCTCACGGTTCATATAATATTTCGTAATGACCACTGCCGCCAGATTGAACAAGGCTGTCGTAATCGCCATGGCCGCCGGTGCCCCGATCAGCCACGCAGAAAGTCTGGCCGTCCAGAACAAAATCGGATACGGGAATTCATAATTACCGGAAATACCGGCTACTTTATTCACATAATCAGGCATATCGGATTGGAAATCCGGCACCTGATAGCATTCCATCCAAAACAGATACAACATGACCCCGGTATATAAAAACAGCAGGAAAAGAAAGATTACTTTTCCTGCTGTTGTCTCCCGCAGGCCGCTCTTTGTGGGATTCTTTTTCATAGAGCTGATCCTTTCTAGTTAAAACTGATTACGGGATCTTTGGGAGCCTTTGCTTTCTCCACGCTGATTGCATGAAGTACAGGGCCTTCTCCCTTATAGTCTGCAAAATATTCTTTGGCAACCTTCGCTGTCACCTTGACCCATTCTTTCTGCTTCAAAGCCTTTGTTCCCGCGAACTCGCAGGCATATCCTAAAAATGCCATATCCTCCGCGCAGCAGGTCATCGCCATACGTCCCGGTACGAAATAGCCGTCGGGATATTCCTCAGGCTTCAGTACCATGGCCAGGAACTGAATATTTTTACCCTCATAGCGCTCCAGATGGTCCATGGAGTCCAGATACCAGATGCCATAGCCCTGGTTGTCCAGTACGATGGGATCCCGGTTCAGATCGTAAGGCAGATCCTCCTCGAAGATCTCGTCGATCTCTCCGTTGGAATCCTCGAAGATCACATCTGCGGAAGGATTGACTGCTTTAATGTTACGCTTGTATACATTCAGATCCTTGATACCGTCGCAACGGTTGAAAATGATCATCTCAGACTTACGGATCATCTCAGCCAGCAGAGACTTCATGTTGGTATAGTACATGGGAAAGGTGGAACCGTCGATTGTCGTGATCTGCTGCTCCACGCTCCAGTACCAGGGCAGCTTCATGTTCTTGCAATTCCACATGCCGTTGTATTCAATGATAATACGCTCCGGCTTGTATTTCTTCTCCAGTTCGATCAGATGATCGGGATTAAAATCTTCTTCCTCTTCGATCAATACCACTTCGGTACGGCTCTTTTTCAATAATGCGGGATCGTATTCATTCTCACCCTCTTCACATAAGATGAGCAGAGTCTTGCCTTTGGTCTGGAAATACGGTTGTCCCAGAGTAAACGTGATAAATTCTGTCTTACCGCTCTCCAAAAAGCCGTTTATGATATATACAGGTTTCTTAATTGCCATATCGATACCTTTCTTCCTTTGTTTCCCTTACTTGCGGAACAGTTCTGCCAGCTTGTCCTCGTCCAGTTTGGAACCGATGACACAGATCTTACCGGTCACTTCCGGCTTGCCGCTTCTGATGTCATGCTCTTCGGGAACATAGTCATAATATACCCAGGTGCCGTCCGGAGCGGGTACCATACCTTTGGCACGCAGGATAGCACCGTACTCTCCGCTGTCCAGAGCGGTAAGGATTTTCTCGATGTCCTCTGCACTGTAGGTGTTGGGAGTCTCAATGCCCCAGCTGGTGAACACTTCATCTGCATGATGATGGTGATGATGGTGGTCATGATCATGATCGTGACATCCGCAGGTGCAGTTCTCGTCATGCTCATGATGATGGTGCTCGTGTTCGTCCTCATCATGGCCGTGATGGTGATGCTCATGCTCGTCCTCATCGTGGTCGTGATGATGATGCTCATGCTCGTCCTCATCATGGTCGTGATGATGATGCTCATGCTCGTCCTCATCGTCGTCATGATGATGTCCGCAGCAGCACTCGTGATCATGGTCATCGTCGTCATGGTCGTGATGGTGATGATGGTGCTCGTGATCGTGGTCACAACACTCGTCCTCGTCATGATCGTCATGAATGTGCTCCAGCATTTCCTTCATCATATCTTCCAGCTTGTCAGCACCTTCAATGGTCTTGAGTACTTCTTTACCGTCCAGCTGTGCAAGCGGTGTCGTGATGATGGTAGCCTTGTCGTTGTGCTCACGGATCATCTCCACGCAGGCATTCAGTTTTGCCTGGTCTACCTTATCGGTTCTGCTTAAGATAATAGTTCCTGCATACTCGATCTGGTTGCTGAAAAATTCACCGAAGTTCTTCATATACATCTTGCACTTGGATGCATCCACTACCGCTACTGCGCTGTTGATCTCCACATCCAGGTCACCTGCTACATTTTCCACTGCCTTTAACACATCGGACAGTTTGCCGACACCGGAGGGCTCGATCAGGATACGCTCGGGAGCATAGGTGCTGATCACTTCCTTTAAGGAAGTACCGAAATCACCTACCAGAGAGCAGCAGATACAGCCGGAGTTCATCTCCTTGATCTCGATACCTGCCTCTTTTAAAAATCCGCCGTCGATACCGATCTCACCAAACTCGTTCTCAATCAGAACGGTCTTGCTGCCGTCCAATGCTTCCTTTAACAGCTTCTTGATCAGGGTAGTCTTACCTGCACCCAAAAATCCGGATACTACATCTATTTTCGTCATTGTTTATTCCTCCAATCCGGGTCTGAGACCCATCCTTTTTATTTTCTATCATATTTACATTATTGTCAATAAAACGATTATTAAATTTTTATCAACTCACGGTTTCTCGGTCTCCACAATGCTGTAAGGCACCGCTGCCACTTTTCCTTCTTCGTCTGCACCGCAGATGATCCCCAGGAACACTCCATCTTCTGTAAATACTCCGCCTCCCGACATTCCGGGCTCCGCAATTCCCTGTAACAGCAGCATATACTGTCCGAAATCTTCCACATAGATCCACGGATCCACTACAAACGCATAGACCGGTGTGCCGGAATCTCCTCCGTACATCCAGACATCCTCGTATACTTCCAGGGAATCAAACACGTCCCTGTCCGTCTGCACAGGCAGACAGGTCTCCCGTACCTCTCCGGGCAGCTGCGACTTATTCACCCACACAAACGCCAGGTCACAGCTGCTCGCTGTCTCCGTACCGGCAGCCTCTGCCTGTGTTCCGTCCGGGAAGGTCACCATGATCTCTCCGGTGCTGTGTGACAGCACATGACCAGCCGTTGCGATCAGTATCGTATCCGTCTCTTCTGCATAGATCACGCCGCTTCCCTGCAGGTCCCCCGCCTGTATCCGCACCAGCGATTTCTTTACCTGAAGCTCAGTCTCCGTCAGCTTCTGTTCTGTCTGCTCCGTGGCTGTTGTTTCTCCCGGCAGCTGCGCACCGTTATTTTCTGCTTCTGACTGCCCTGCGTTCTCTGTACCGGCGTCTGGATCTGCCGTACCGTTTTCCGAGCAGCCGGAAAGCAATAACAGACAGCTTACTGTAAAGAACATTATTTTCATCCTGTTCATGTTTTGCTCCTAAACCAGAAAACGGACTGCATCCGCAGTCCGCATTGTCCTCTGAAAGTGTAAGCAAAATATAAGCCGAGTTCTGTATATGACGATCATCTATCTAGTACGACTGTCGCCAGTCGCATCAAGCGACCTACCTGAAAGCAGACCGGGCCGGCCTATTGCTCTCTGTTTGGTCTTGCTTCGGATGGGGTTTACATGGCTCCGTCTGTTACCAGCCGGACGGTAGTCTCTTACACTGCCTTTCCACCCTTACCGGCATGAAGCCGGCGGTATATTTCTGTTGCACTAGCCTTGGAGTCACCTCCACCAGACGTTATCTGGCATCCTGCCCTGTGAAGCCCGGACTTTCCTCACCTGCATGAAGCAGCCGCGATCATCTATCTTACTTACACCTGTTCGATTATATCTTCTTCTTTCGGAAAAAGCAATATTTTTCTGCCAGCCGGATCAATTCTCCGTATCCCAGCGCCGCAAGAGGGAACATCATCATATAATAGGCATACATATATCTTGCCTTGGCCTCCCAGATGATGCTGAACAGGAAACCGCCGATGATTGCCACCGCTAATAAATGTTGCAGAAGGTTACTGTCTTTTTTTACACAAAAAACAAAATATAAGAGACAGCCGGCATAAATAATAAACTGCAAACGATCAGCAAACCACAATACCCTATCAAATAGGTCATCTTTCAAACGATCTTCAAAAGCTGTCAGTTTTGCGTTATGTGTTTCCTCGTGTCCAAAATTAAAGTATAATGACTGATATAACGGTTCATTCCATTGAGATAGAATCTTGCCACTGTAAAATCCCCGTAAGTATCCCCTGCTTGCCTTCATAATCTGCCAACGTTCTCTAATCATTTCACCATATATTTCATTGGATTTTTCTGTATCAGCATCGTTGGCATAATACTGTGCGCTGGAATTTGAGAAATCCCAACCGAATCTCCCCTCCGTCTCCTCCATACCTATATAGATATAAGCATTGGTCGGCACTCCATCGGAATGCGGAATGCCGGAACGCATCTCATACATCATGAAAATTCCCTGATAGCATAATTGCGGCAATACACACGCTACGATAACAGCAATCAGAATCTTCTTATCTTTATTTTCAAACGCCCACAAAATCCCCACCAGGCAAAAAGCCACGATCAGGATCAGCATGTTTTTACGCATTAAGGTTCCGATCGTCATGGAAACAACTGCCACCACAATGGTAGATATCTTGGACTTCTTACTGTATTTAGCAACCATCCAGGCAGTCAAGAGTGAAAAAAACACCCACGGGACTTCGCCGTAGATCCAACTGGAATAAAATATAGAAGCTATACAGCTTCCTGCCAGCACTGTTCCTGTCACGACTACAGATAACCGCCCGGAAAGTTCTTTCAATATCCCATAAATAAAGTAAACACTTCCTGCGTTCAACAATACAAATAACACCTGCATGATGTGATAATCTGTATTTCCCAGAATGCGAAACACCAACTCTTCGATAAACGCCAGCCCCAACTGGTGGGGAAACATACCACTGTATTGTGTTGCCTCCAGTGTTCCATAACCACCTTCCAGAAATCCCACTGCTGCATTGTACACATGCAGCTGATCTGCGGTGGGCTGTCTGTCTGCTGCCAGCACCCAACACAGCCCGGCAACTGTCTGCCAAAGCATAGCTGCAATAACTACAATTTTTTCGCAGAATTGCGACTTAGAGGCACTGATTTTTCGTTCCGCTTCATTTAATCCTACACACAATAACAGCACCAAGGCTACCACCGCCAGATTTAAAAACACAGAATCCTTGATTTCTATCGGAAATTCATGACCACTCACCGGAAGCATATACTGTGTACCGGTCAATGCATACCGAACCAGTATAAGTAAAATCAGGCTTCCCATGATCCGTATTACCCAGTTGGCAGCATGCTTTACAATCGGTTTTATCTTTTGTAAATCCCCCACCACAAAAACTCTCCTTTTTTCGTACATAATTTTTCAGAGTTCAGACTATTCAGAATAGCCTACACATTGAAGCAGCTTCCACCCACAAACTCTCTGCACAGGGAATTATTGGGCAGGCTCTCGCTGGTCACACCAAGGAAGTATTCCAGGAATTTCAACAGTCTCTTGGCTTCATAGTATTCCGGATCTCCCTTGTCGATCTGGAACAATAGCGGCTCTGCGAACTGTTTTAAGACCGCAAGTTCATAGATCAGTACGGAATTGAACATAGCATCCGCATCCTCCTGGAAAGGGAAAATGTTCTGCTCTTCGCCACGTCGCACCGAACCCCACATACCGATGGTCCTTCTGGCATCCGCTCCCCTGGTTCTGGCATCTCTTACCATACGGCGCAAAAGTCTGCCGTCTGTGGTGGGGATACGGTTGTGTTCATCAATGTTGATATTGGTCAGTGCACTGATGTAAATCTTGTATTTGCTCTCCTCGGGAAGTGCATAGGAGGTCTTCTCATTCAAACCATGGATTCCTTCGATCACAAGAATATCATCCGGTCCCAGCTGTTTGAAATTTCCCTTATATTCACGCTTGCCGGTCTTGAAATTAAAAGTGGGAAGTTCTACCCGCTCCCCTGCCAGCAGTCTGCACATATCTTCGTTGAACTTCTTTACATCAATGGCTTCCAGACATTCGAAATTATAGTCCCCGTTTTCATCCCGGGGTGTAAATTCCCTGTCCACAAAGTAATCGTCCAGCCCGATGGGATGCGGCATTTTTCCAAGTGTCTTCAGCTGTATGGACAACCGGTGGGAGAAGCTGGTCTTGCCGGAAGAAGAAGGTCCGGCGATCATAACGAATTTAACACCGCCTCTGCTGATGATATCTTTCGCGATCTCACCGATCTTACGCTCCTGCTCCGCTTCCTGTACCAGAATCAATTCACTCAAAGATCCGCGGCAGATCTGGTCATTGAGGTCTCCTACTGTCTCTATGCCTATCTTCCTGCCCCATTCCTCAGACTCTTTTAATGTCTGAAACAGTTTCTTCTGCTCCACAAAAGGTCTTACCAGGGTGGGTTCCTTTTTATCCGGCAGCAAAAGCATAAAGCCCTCGTCGTACGCGATGACATCAAACCACTTCACATAGCCGGCATTGGGCAGCATATATCCGTAATAATAGTCATAATAGCCGTCCATCTCATAAATATTTACAAAGGAACCTCTGCGATAGCGGAACAGTTTTTCCTTGTCTTTCATTCCCTCTCTGTGGAACAGTTCCATTGCATTATCCAGCGAATAAGATCTTTTTAAGAACGGTGTCCCGGCTTCTACCAGTTCTCTCATTCTGCCCCGGATCTTTTCCGCATTCTCTTTTGTTGCAGCGATCTGCCCTTTGGGGGAGATATAGGAACCGTTTCCGATAGCGAACTCCACGCGGCAGTTCTGCACGGCAGTTCTCCCGAACACATCAAATACTGCTTTTAAAAACAGCATTGTGGCAGAACGCACATAGGTCTTGTTACCCACATCGTCTTTCAATGTAAAAAAAGTAATCTCACAATCTCTTGTCAGTTTTTTGAACAATTCCCTGATTTTCCCGTCTCTCGCTGCCAGTGCGATCAGGTCGTCATATTCCTTCTGATAATCATTGGCTACATCCTCGTAGGTAGCTCCCTGGGGATATTGTCTCTCTTCGCCGTTTATCTTCACTGTGAACATTTTTCTCACCCTGTCCTTCTGTAATCTGCTGTTTCCGGGCTGCCTTCTCACTCTGCTTCCTGACCATTATCATACCATTCCAGTGCACGGGTAATCAGCAATATCTCTTCGTTGATCTCACTTCTGCGCTGCATTGTTTTCGGATTCGCGGCATCCGCCTTTTTCTCCAGATGCTCTGCGATCTGTCTGCGGTCTGCCAGCATTTTTTCCAGATATTCCTTTAATGTCCGGTCCTTTTTCAGCAGCAGCTTTGCTCCGTACTGCCTTGCAAGCTCAGAAAAAGAAATGTCTCCCGTCTCACCCAGCCAGGAACGCTTTACCTCACTGCGCACCCTGTCCTCTGACATTTCTCCCTGCCAGTGCACCTTCATCATAAAATAATATTTACCTTCTTCGTAGATGATATTCTCATCCAGCAGAAGATATCCCTCTTCCATCAGGAACTCCCTGAAATGCGGGATCTCCGACTGGGGCTGCAGGATCAGTTCCTTAAAACTTCTCGCCTGTGCCTTTCCCTCTGTCAGTATCTTCTCCATGAGAGGTCCGCCCATGCCGGCACAGATCATACCTGCCGCCTCTCCTGTATTCAGCTTTTGCAGGCCGTCAGAAAGTCTTGTCTCGATCTTGTCCTGCAGACCATATTCCCGGATATGTTCCTTGGCACGATCAAGAGGGCCGGACCGTACATCCATGGCGATCACCCTGGGGGAAATGCCCTTCTGCACGAGATAGACAGATACAAAACCATGGTCACACCCCACATCCGTTATCACGGTGCCTTGCGTGACCATGTCTGTTAATGCCTGCATTCGATTGGATAATAGAATCTCCGCCATTAATCCAGATAATCCTTCAGCTTGCGGCTGCGGCTGGGATGACGCAGTTTTCTCAGAGCTTTTGCTTCGATCTGACGGATACGCTCACGGGTAACGTTGAATTCCCGGCCTACCTCTTCCAGAGTACGGGCACGTCCGTCATCCAGACCGAAACGAAGTCGTAATACCTTCTGTTCTCTCTCTGTCAGGGTACCGAGTACCTCCACCAGCTGTTCCTTCAGCAGCGTAAATGCTGCGGCATCTGCGGGAACCGGTACGTTATCGTCCTGGATGAAATCGCCCAGATGGCTGTCTTCCTCTTCACCGATAGGAGTCTCTAAGGATACGGGTTCCTGGCTGATCTTTAAGATCTCACGTACTCTGTCTACCGGCATATTCATCTCCGCAGCGATCTCTTCGGGGGTCGGTTCTCTTCCCAGCTCCTGCAGCAGCTGTCTGCTCACGCGGATCAGTTTGTTGATAGTCTCTACCATATGCACAGGGATACGGATAGTTCTCGCCTGGTCGGCAATTGCTCTGGTGATTGCCTGGCGGATCCACCATGTTGCATAGGTGGAGAACTTATAACCCTTTCTGTAATCGAATTTTTCCACTGCCTTGATCAGGCCCAGGTTACCTTCCTGGATCAGGTCTAAGAACAGCATTCCACGACCCACATATCTCTTGGCAATGCTGACTACCAGACGTAAGTTGGCTTCTGCCAGACGCTTTTTCGCTTCCTGATCTCCTTCTTCCATTCTCTGTGCCAGTTCGATCTCTTCTTCGGCACTTAACAGAGGCACCTTACCGATCTCCTTCAGATACATACGGACGGGATCCTCGATGCTGACTCCTTCCGGTACGGATAAATCAATGTTCTCCACATCGACTTCGTCCTCATCCGTCAGGATGATCTCCTCGTCATCCACATCATCGTCATCGGTGATGCGCAGTACATCCACATTGTTCTGGTCCAGATATTCCAGGACCTTCTCCATCTGTTCCTCTTCCAGAGGCATGTCCGCAAAGAAGTCACTGATTTCCTGATACTCCAGCACATTCTTTTTCTTTTTCGCCATATTCAGGAGCTCTTTTATCTTCTCCGCAAATTTTGCCTGTGTGTTTTCATCCATTTTTCGTGGTTCCATCCTTTCATTGCCATTATTTATAGCCAAATTTCGTATATTTTATAACTACTCTGAGCCGAGAATCCGATTATTCCAAAGAAATATGGGCTCTTTGCAGCTCTTCCAGTGCTTTTTTGCCTTCCACCGCTTTTTTTACCGCGTTGACATCTGTTCCCAGTTTTGCCATGTAGTACTGGTAGCTGTTGCGTTTGACCGCTACCAGGATGTCATGAAAGGCTCTTTCTCTCTCCTGTCTGGTGGACAATTCGGGAAGCGTGGTGTGAAACAGCTCTGCCGCCTGTCTCTGTTCCTCTTCGTCCTCAAACATGCTGATGATCCCTGCCGGCTGGAACTGACCGCTGTCCAGCTCTGCGAACATCCTCTCTGCCACCCTGCGGTACAGTTCCTCTGTGAAATCTTCTAAGGAAATGTACTTACGCACGATCGAATACAGGGAAGGATCATCTCCGATCCAGGTGATCAGAAGTCTCTGGGACTTACGCCCGTTCTCTGCCGGATCACTCTTATTCTGCACGCTGCTCCTGGGTCTTTGAATCGGTTTGGCGAGACCGGTCTGGGCGGCGTAGTTTACAACCATTTTCCTCAGGTCATCCGGCCGGATCATATATTTCTCGGCGATGGCCTGCAGATAATTTTCCCGTTCCAGATCTTCGGAGAATTCACATAGTTTCTGTGCGATCTCCCTGTGGAACTTCGTTCTCTGCTCCGGATCACTCTGGTCGTATTGCTCGCTTAAGATACGGATCTCGAAATAGAAACTGTTCTCCGCCTGATCGATCCGCTCCTGAAATGCTTCTTTTCCCAGATTTTTAATAAATTCATCCGGATCCTTATAAGGTCGCATATTAATGACCTTGCCTGTCAGTCCCGCTTCACGCAGGATACCGATCCCCCGGAGTGCCGCTTTGGTTCCGGCACCGTCACTGTCATAGGCTAACAGGATATTCTCCGCATAGCGGTGGAGCAGATTCGCCTGTTCTACGGTAAATGCCGTTCCCAGGGATGCCACCGCCTGTGTGAAACCGGCCTGATGCATGGCTATGACATCCATATAGCCCTCGCAGAGGATGATGTTGCCCGTTCTTGCCGTCCGGGCAAAATTCAGTCCGTACAGGTTCCGCCTCTTGTCGAAGATCATGGTCTCCGGGGAATTGAGATATTTCGGTTCTCCCTCTCCCATGACTCTTCCGCCGAATCCGATGACACGGTGGTTGATGTCCTGTATCGGAAACATAACACGGTTCCAGAACTGGCTCCGCAATCCTCTCTGCTCGGAAAATACCGCCAGACCGGAATCCTTGATCTCTTCATCGCTAAAACCCTTTTTGCGTAGATACTGCACTACCATCTCGCCGTTTTTACCGGCATACCCCAGTCCGAAATGGTGCATGGTCTCATCCGTCAGCTTTCGTTCCGTAAGATACCTCATTCCCACTTGTCCGTGAGGATCCCGCAGCATATAATAAAAATATTTTGCAGCTTCTTTATTGACCTCCAGCAGGCGCATCCGCTTTCCTGCCTTCTTTTTCTGTTCCGGTGTCTCCTCGACCTCCGGGAGCTTTATCCCTGCACGGTCTGCCAGAGCTTTAACCGCCTCCGGAAAAGTATCATTCTCATATTTCATGAGAAATGTATAGACATTTCCGCTTGCATGACATCCGAAGCAATAATACATCTGCTTATTCGAAGATACCGAAAAGGAAGGTGTTTTTTCGTTATGAAAAGGACAGCAGCCCCAGTAGTTGCTTCCCTTTTTTTTCAATGATACATAGCCTGATATCACATCTACGATATCATTTCTGGCTCTGACTTCTTCTATCAGTTCTTCAGGGTAATACACGTTTTTACTCCATTATATTGTCTTGTGCCTATCGCTGCCAGGATTTCGGTATGTAGATATCCTCGTATACCGCTATGGCAAAACGATCCGTCATCGCTCCCACATAGTCGCAGACGACCTTCTCTCTCGGTTCTCCCACAGAGAGGAGGTTCAGATACTCTTCCGGCAGGTCATCCAGATGCTTCAGGAAGTGCTGATACAGGGTCTCCATCAGCATCTCTGCTTTGCCCTCTTCACTCTTGGCCACCGGGTTCTTGTAAACTCGCTCGAACATAAACTGCCGGATCTTCGTCATGGCTTCCGCCACCGGCTCCGACATCAGGATATCGTCCTTATCCATGCTGTTGGTCACGATATCATGAATGAAATGGTCCAGTCTCTCGGTGGGACTGCTGCCGATCACTTCACAGATGTCCTTCGGCACATCCGCCTCCGTGAGGATTCCTCCACGGATAGCATCATCCATGTCGTGATGAATATAAGCTATTTTATCGGAAAGTCTGACGATCTTGCCTTCCAGGGTATGAGGTTTGCCGATAGTCTGGTGATTCCGGATACCGTCCCGCACCTCGTAGGTCAGATTCAGTCCTTTGCCATCCTTCTCCAGAATATCCACCGTGCGGACACTCTGCTCGGCATGTTCAAAGCCAAACGGGCATACTCTGTTCAGCGCACGCTCTCCGGCATGTCCGAAAGGTGTGTGCCCCAGATCATGTCCCAGTGCAATCGCTTCCACCAGATCCTCATTCAGCTTTAATGCTTTGGCTATGGTCCTGGCCGTCTGGGATACCTCCAGCGTATGCGTCAGTCTGGTACGGTAATGATCGCCCTCAGGTGTCAAAAATACCTGTGTCTTATCCTTCAGCCTGCGGAAGGCCTTGCAATGGATAATGCGGTCTCTGTCTCTCTGGAATACCGGTCTGATATCACACTGTTCCTCCGGCCGCAGACGCCCTTTGGAATTCACGCTCAATGATGCATACGGACTTAAATAATCCTTTTCCCACTGTTCCAAGCTTTCTCTGATCGTCATAGTTCCTCCTGCCCCTACTTTTAATATTCTGTGCCCGTCCGAAAAATCCTTTTTACTTATCGGAAAAAATCAACCAATTTTTTTATCTGCACACAGAATAGATAAATTCCGCATTTTTATCCATTGCCTCGGTGGCCTTTTTAAACGGGGACATCTGGAACACATGCCACATTCCGGGGAAACGGTCTATATGTGCGGATACTCCGGCTTTGATCAGATTCTTATAGAGCCGCAGGGAATCATCCAGCAGGATCTCATTCTCGCCCACCTGGATATACACCGGCGGGAATCCGTGGAAATCACCATATAACGGAGATATATACGGATCTGTCAGGTCTCTGTCCGGGGCATAGGCTTTGGTCATCCGGTCGATGTATTCTCTGTCCAGTACCGGATCCAGATCCGCCTTGGTCTGGAAAGTCTTGCCCTCTCCGGTAAGGTCTGTCCACGGGGACATCAGTACGATTCCTCTTGGCAGCAGACGCTCCTGCTCTTTTAATTTTAATACCAGGGAAAGTGCCAGATTGCCTCCCGCCGAATCTCCCGTGATGATCACATCTCTCGCTCCGTACCCCAGAAGCATCAGATAATTCCACGCCTTCATGGCATCCTCAGTAGCTGCCGGGTAAGGGTGTTCCGGTGCCAGCCGGTAGTCAAAGCACAGTACATCCATGGAGGTCCCTGCCGCCAGCTTTGAAGTCAGGGTCCTGGCATAGAGGCTGCTGCCGGTGGAATATCCGCCGCCGTGGCAATGCAGGATCACATATTTTTTCATATGAGCCCTGTTCACGCTGACCCATTCCGCATCCATCCCCTCGATATCCACGGGACGGTACTGGATCTCCTTGCTGTTGCTGAGCAGTTCTCCGATATGATCCTGTGACTGTCTGTGTTTCTCCAGATCCGGGTTCTCCACAAGTCCATGGGCTCTCCGGATCAGCTGCATCAGATTTTGATTACTTTTCTCACTGTTTTTCCCTACCAGTGCCATAAGTTCCTCCTATCAAAAATGTAGTCGTCTCCGCACCGCATTACGCAGTCTCCTTCGTGACAAAAGTGTGGCTATCGTAATATCCACGATAACACAAACGGTCAGCACAATGGCGGACCACCCGAGCGTGATCTCCTGTCGCAGGAAACGGTCGATCAAAAGCTCCAGTCCCACGCATAACACGGCAACACCGGAGATCAGATACAGCGCCCCTGTCAGGAACGACATCGGCAGCTTACGCATGCAAAAGGTCACCGCTTCCACCACAACCGTTACCAGCAGTACGACCGGAATCCCAAGTCCGTAGAACCAGTCGCTCTGCCCCGTCAGGTAAGTCAGCAGATACAGATACACGATCACCGCCACACCGTCCAGCAGTATCGACAGATATATGGGCTGCCTCGTATAGATCACCACAGGGATCATGATCACCCACAATATCAGGAATACGCCGATCACTGCCAGCGACCACAGGCTGCCCCGGAACACAAAAGCGTTCAACAGGCCGCAGGTCACTGCCGTAGCCAGTACGATGACTGTCAAAAGGACTCCCAGATCTTTTCTCTTTACGACTTCCACCTGTCCTTTTTCCTTTGGGAACGGGGAAGGCTGTTTTTCCGGTTCCGGTGCCTTGGGATTATAGACCGGCGTGTCACACAGAGGACATTTTGTCGCTGAAGCATCCAGCTCCACACCGCAATTCACACAATATGACATAAGCATTTCCTTTCTGTTTGTTTATCTGTCTATTTATCTAAACATTGATTCTTCATCGGTTACTCTCGATCTTCACATAGATACCATCCTGCACCAGCTTCCGGAAAAACAGCCGCTCCACATCCGTTTCGGCAATACTGCTGGCAAAATTGATCGTCAGGATATCCTCAAAGCTTGCAATGGCACAGTTGGTTCTGGTCGAAAAAGGCTGTCCCATGTAGATATCAAACCGTTCAATATAAGGCTTCATGGTCTCCGGCACCTTCAGTGCTCCCATATTCGTCAGTCCCGCCGAAGAATTCTTATCCTGGATCTTCGTATAAAACTGCCGTACCACCAGATCCTTGATGAACAACGGGACGATACGGATGAACGGATTTCTCTGGGTCTCCGCATTGGTGGTAATATCACCCCGCAGCAGCTTTTCATTCAGGTAATAGCGCATATAATTGTGTACCTGTGTGACGATCTCGTCAAAGGTGTATTCTCCCAGTCTGGGGTCGATTCCCGGATAGATCATTGTGATAAAGTTCCGCAAGGTCTTTGACGGGAAAAAGCGCCGCAGATTCACCGGCATGGCAATTTTAACCGGCCGGAGTTTCATATGCCATTCGCTCTCCTGCTTTTGCATCAGTGCATACAGAAGCACGGAATTCAGGTATTCCGTGATAGTAACATTATAGCTTTTCGCCACTTTCATAACTTCGGATACGGACATGATACCATCTATGATATTCAGCGTATAAAAAGGTTCTTTCGTACCACGGACACGATATGTTTTCTCACCGGGTCTGGGCGGACACACCTTGGCATTGGCGTATTTCATATAAGCGTCTTCCAGTTCTCCGGGATCCGGAGTCTCCAGAATGTCCAGTACAAACCCACCGTTTTCGATCTCGGTATGACCTTTCAGGCGCAGGTAAGTCGCCGTCAGCGTCTGAAGCACACACATTCCGCCGGTACCGTCTCCCAGGCTGTGATGCGCTTCCAGTGCAATACGGTTCCTATAATAATAAATCCTTACAAGATAGCGGTTATTCGCCTTAAAGTACATCGGCTGGCATGGATTCTTCACATCTTCCTGCACAAAGGGACCCGGTCTGTCATTGGGTTCGAGGTATCTCCAGAACACGCCCTTGCGGATGGCCGCTTTATACGTCGGGAACCGGGGCATGGTCAGATTCACCGCGCGTTGCAGCATCTCGGGATCGATCTCTTCTTTTAACAAAACGGAAAGCCGGTACACCGAAGAAAAATCTCTGCGCTGGAGCGTTGGATATACGATCGCGGACAAATCCAGTTTGTACCAGTCTTTGTGCACTTTCTGTGTTTTTTCTGTCTTGACCTTATCTGCTATGCTCATACCTGCAGTTTCACCCCTTTTGCATTCTCTCTGTATAACAACAAAGGCGGCAACCTTACGGTCACCGCCATGTGATGCAGAAAGAGGGACTTGAACCCTCATGGTATCACTACCACACGGACCTGAACCGTGCGCGTCTGCCAATTCCGCCATTTCTGCGAACAAGACATATCATACAGTACTTGTTTCAAAATGTCAACACTATTTTTCAAATTATTTAAAAAACTTTTTACCGGGCATTCCCGGTCTGTCAGAAAAAAAGCGGCAACCTTACGGTCACCGCTCATATCATGCAGAAAGAGGGACTTGGACCCTCATGGTATCACTACCACACGGACCTGAACCGTGCGCGTCTGCCAATTCCGCCATTTCTGCGAACAAGTGTATATTACACTACTCTGCGCCAAATGTCAACACTATTTTTCAAATTATTTGAAATGTATATGAAATAATTACGATTTCATATACGTCTTGGCGGAATCATTTATACCTATTACATATAAGAACTGAATAAATTACCTGCATTATAAGTACCGGTGTAACCTGCGGTTCCGGTATACAGGCTCGTTCTGCTGGAAGCATGATCCGCAGCAAAGTTGATCATAGAACTCTGGGCAGATACACGATAGCCATAAGAGCCGTTCCCCTGGAACAAATTCTTCACAGTATTCATATCTGCTTTCATAAAAGTATCCTTGTCCAGAGACAGTGTCCCGTCATTTTTCAGGGTGATACCGATCTTCGCCAGCTGCTTGCTGTTAGCGATCGTCGTATTGCCCATGGATTCCGTACGGTTATTCACAGTGGTGTCGCTCACAACATCTACTGCGCCCATTACACTGTTGTAATCCTTTACAAAACTGTTCACCGCATTATAAATGGCATTGGTATCATAACCCCTGGTCGTGGTCTCCACACCGTTTTCATCCTTGGTCGTAATATCTTTCTGCGCAAACAGATCCTTTTTGCCGGTAGCTAACAGTGCATCAGCGGATTCCTTCAGCGCATCGGTGGCAGTCTCTACCTTTGCCAATGCTTTCTTGGCTGTATCCGTTGTTGTGTCCTTCTTCGTAATCGTGGAAGCAGCGCTCTTGGATGCATTGTTGTCTTTACCGTAATAAGCCTTCATCAGCTTACCATAGCTGCCGTTTTTAATACTTGCATAATCTGATAACCAGTTACCGCTCGCCGCATTGGATGCAGCAGAACTCAGACCGGAAAACAGAAAAGAATAGTTCGTCTTTGCCTGAATATTAATACTCATCACAGTCACCTCCGTGTCAACTGTTTCGATCATGTGTCTATGTTCATTATACTACTTATTTCGGATTTTTCCAGGGTTTGTTAACATTATTATAAAAATTTCCCCGTTAATTCAATATTTTTTCCAGCATCGTCACGCGGTTGAACGGGAATGAGAAGTAATAGCCGTCCACGAAGTCCTCCGTCATGGCGATCACTTCCCTGGCCAGTTCCACACCGACCTGTTCTCCTTCTTCCCTTGTCATGTCCGCCCGGTATCTTGCCAGTACCTCATCTGTCACATCGATGCCTGCCATCTCATTTTTCATGAAGGTAGCATTCTTCAGGCTGACAAAGGGCATGATACCGCAGAGAATCCTCGCTCCGGTCTCCTCCTTGATCCTGCGCACCCTGTCTGCGCTCTCTTTCGTCGATACCGGCTGAGTCAGAAAAAACGTGGCACCTGCCGCCATTTTCTTCTTCACTCTGCCGATCTCCACCTCCAGGTTGTGCCTGCTCTGATTAATAGCTCCGCCGTAGCTTACCGGAGCCTGTGCGAACTGATCCTCATTCATATCTGCGATGATCTGCATCAGCCCCACAGAATCAAAATTGAACACACTCTTCACCGTGGTACGCACCATGGATGGAATCGGATCTCCGGTGATCACCAGGAAGTTGTGAATATCATTCAGATAAGCGCCCAGCAGCTGGGAACGCATGGCGATGGCATTCTTGTCCCGGCAGCAGATATGAGGCATCACGCACATTCCGGTCTCTCTTGCCACTTTTTCCGCCATAAGAATAGAATCGGCTCTGGTGCGTCCGGAGGGAGAATCCGGAAAGGTCAGCACATCCACACCGCTCTTTTTAAGAAGATGCGCCGCGTCCAGAAGCTTTTCGTCATCAATTCCCACAGGCGGTGCCAGTTCCACGGCAATCAGCCTGCTTTCCCCCCCTCCGGATTCCTTTCCGTGATAGAAGGAATGATCCTCGGGAGTGATCTGCTCTTTTTCAGGTTCTTTCTGCCTGGGTGCCCGAGGGTACCGTTTGAAATCCAGTTTTTCGGAAAGTTCCGCAATATATTCCGGAGTCGTGCCGCAGCAGCCGCCCGCCATATCCACACCGAGCGCAACCATCTGCTGCATTCTGTCCACAAAATAGTCCCTGTTATCCCCGGAAAAGATCATGCGCCCGGTGACCATCTGGGGATAGCCTGCATTGGGAAGTGCTGTCAGGAATTTGTCCGCAGGCTTTTCCAGCTGCTGCAGGATCCGGTGCATATGGGACGGACCCACACCGCAGTTAAACCCAACGGCATCGATCTCTTTAACCGCTCCCGCTCTCTGCAACAGCTTCCTTGCGCTTAATCCGGCATTGCTGTAACCGAACTGGTTCACAGAGAACTGTACGGTAATAAACGCCTGCTCCCCGATCATTTTCACGGCAGGCAGAATCTCTTCCATCTCCGAAAATGTCTCAAACACAAAAAAGTCCGCGCCTTCTTCCAGGAGTATCCGGCAGATTTCCTCATATTCTCCGCACAAAGCGTCTCTCTGCGCCGGCGCATCACCTGGAATCTGTCCGATATCCCCGGCGATATAGATTTCTCTGGTCTCTCCGGTATCTGCCCGCCACTCTGCCACCGCTTCCCTTGCAAGACGGACACCACGCCGGATTGTTTCCTCGATCCGGTTCTGCGGAAGATCCATGCAGAAGCTGTTGGCTGCGAAAGTATTGGTACGCAGTATCTCCGCTCCTGCCTCCAGATACTCCCTGTGAATCTCCTTTACACGCTCCGGGTATTCCAGATTTGCCAGCTCCGGAAGCTGTTTCGTATCGTATTTTCCTCCGTAATAAGTACCGAACGCTCCGTCGAACAGGAGCTTTTTCTGTTGTATTTTCTCACGGATCTGTGCTTTGGTATGCTGTGTATCGTTCATTATGCTGTCCTTTTGCGCTTTATTTTCTGTAATACATACTTGTCAAAACGAGCAGGTCTGCTTCCGCAAGCCTGCTCGTTTTTTAGCATACCATATTATTTTTGAAAAAAACAGTAGCAAATTTAATCAAATAAGAACTACATCAGTTTTCTGAACAACGCGGTCAGATCCTCAACGCTTGCATCCTTAGGGTTGCCGGGTGCGCAGGCATCTGCATGAGCGGACTCAGCCAGGAATGGAAGATCCTCTTCCTTCAGAGCTTCCAGTTTGGAAGGAATACCTACATCCTCGGAAAGCTTACGAACGGCATCTACAGCAGCCTTACGATAGGTTGCCTGATCCATCTGGTCTACGCCTTCTACGCCCATGGCACGAGCGATCTCACGATACTTTTCACCGGTGCAGTCTGCATTGTACTCCATAACGATAGGAAGCATCATAGCACATGCAACGCCGTGAGGAGTGTCATAGACAGCACCCAGGGTATGTGCCATGGAATGAGCAATACCAAGGCCTACGTTAGAGAAGCCCATACCTGCGATATACTGGCCGAGAGCCATACCTTCACGACCTTCCTTGGTGTTGGCTACAGCGCCGCGCAGGGACTTGGAAATGATTTCGATTGCTTTCAGATGGAACATATCGGTCATCTCCCATGCTGCCTTGGTGGTATAACCTTCGATAGCGTGGGTCAGAGCGTCCATACCGGTGGAAGCGGTCAGACCTTTCGGCATAGAGGACATCATCTCGGGATCTACCACTGCGATGATGGGCATATCATGAGGATCTACACAGACGAATTTACGCTTGCGCTCTACATCAGTGATAACATAGTTGATGGTAACCTCTGCTGCGGTACCTGCTGTGGTGGGAACTGCGATAATGGGAACGCAGGGTTTCTTGGTAGGTGCTACACCTTCCAGACTGCGTACATCTTCGAATTCAGGGTTGGCAATGATGATACCGATTGCCTTGGAAGTATCCATGGAGGAACCACCGCCGATAGCGATGATGTAATCTGCTCCGGATGCCTTGAACGCTGCCACACCGTTCTTTACATTGTCAATAGTGGGGTTAGCCTTAATATCGGAATAAATTTCATAAGCAAGGCCTTCCTTATCCAGCAGGTCTGTTACTTTGCCGGTAACGCCGAACTTGATCAGATCGGGATCGGAACATACGAATGCTTTCTGAAAAGCATGAGCCTTTGCTTCATTTACGATTTCTGCGATTGCTCCGGCACCGTGATAAGATGTCTGGTTGAGCATAATTCTGTTTGCCATGATACATAATCTCCTTTCGATTTGAGAACGAATCTTAATGATAATTTTATTCTAACTGTAAGTCGGGCAGAAAAAAAGTGACAGTTTGCTCCGACTGTCACTTTTTATAAAAAATTCACAATTTATACATTTCTTTTGTTGGTTTTTCACAACACCCTATCGTAAGACACCCAGTTGTTGAAAAAGTTCCGTCATCGGTGCCGGTAAGGAACTCACCAGAAATGCCGCCATCTGCTCCGGAGACACTTCTTTCGGTGCAAAGATCCATTCCACTGTCATATCGATAGAGCCTCTGCAATACAGCCGTAGCGGAAACAGAATCTCTTCCGTCGGCTGTTTCCCAGTCTTGCGCCGGATCAGCTGCGTATAAAAATCCAGAATCAATTCATAGTCATGTTCTTTCAAAGAGTTTTTGTCATCCGAGCGGAACGCTCCGGCGAAAAAGACTCTTTCCTTCTGAATAAATTCGAATTTTCTGGTCAGCCCTTCATATACCGTCAGCCCGTCTCCCATCTGTGCAAAGGATTCCAGCAAAAGCTTATCAAAATACCAGTTGATCAGATCATATTTATCCTGAAAATTCCGGTAAAATGTCTGTCTGGTCACACCGCAGGTCTGCACGATCTGTGTCACCGTCATGGCATCTGTGCCGGAGGAAGCCATACATTTTTTCGCTGCTTCCGCCAGACGGTATTTTGTTTTATCCGTTGCTGCTTCTTTCATATCCGTATCCTTTATTCTTCCTATATTACACAACTTCATTTTAGAGACTTCTTTTCTTATGCTGCCTCACCCTTCGCGGAAAGCACCGATACAAAATCAAAATACTTGTCAATCACCTGTCCGACCAGTGCGATTCCTTTTCCCATAGTAAATGCAGCCAACACGGTACCGATACCCAGTCCCAGGATCCTTCCCAGGCAAAAATATGTCATACATGCCGTTACCAACAGACAGGTTACATCGAAGCCGATTTTGATTCTGGAATAAGGCACCTTCGTGATCTCAGCCAGTTCTCTGGGAAACAGATCCGTCGGGATGATCGGGAGCTTACAGCGATTAGACAGCGCAATACCGAAGCAGAGAAGCACATAGCTCAACACAAAATACAGGATTCTGAGCGGAATGCTCATCGGCAATTCCGTGATCCACAACTCATGCACATCCATCATTTTTCCGAAAGCAAATCCCACTACGAAGCTGAACAGATAAGACGGCACAAATTTTCTCCGCAGGATCATCAATACTGCAATCAAGGTTCCCTGAAAAATATATGTCCAGGTTCCCAGTGTCAATACCGGAAACACCTGTTGAAATGCATACGGCACACTGGAGATTGCTGAGATCCCGGATCCCGACTGCAGCATCAGAAGCACTCCCATACTATTGATCAATACTACGAGGATCAGCGCAAGCTCTCCGCGTATCATTATCTTTTTACTTTCCATCTTTTGTCACACTTTCTTTCCATGATTTTTATAACTGTTTTGAAAATAGCACATCGTTATTTTTCCAAAACAGTAATCATTATAGTGCGGCAACCTTTATTTTTCAATCCCTGTTTTCCGGTTCATCTCCGAGATTCTGTCTGTAAAAGAAACCGGCGTTTTTCTGCGGTGCAGCTGCTCTGTGAATTTTGCGGAATACGCTGCAAAAATGCAATACACATAAGGCATTCCCAGATTCGTTTCCAGCAGAGAGTTTACCACCAGCGTCTGAAGCTTGTCCGCCATGGAAGCAAATCCCACGCTGCGGATACCTCCCAATAACAGCCCTGCTTCCCAGCCGAATTGTACCAGGATTCCGATAGCAAGGATCCAGGGAATGTCGATCCTTTTTTCCTTCTCCTGCTGCCACAGATTGTAGATGATCACGCCCAGATATCCGATAAACAGAATCAACGCCATGTATCCATGATACGCACCGGTAGTCCTCTGGATCACAATAGGCTCTGCGTCGCCCACAAAAGTCTGCGTCAACAACGGACAGCAGAACCACCAGCCCAGAATCAGCAGTGACCATTCAAATAAATGCTCCTCCTTCGACAGCCACAGCCAGATCCAGGTAAAATTTGTAAAGCCGTAGCTTACGGACATCCACAGAAGTACCCAGAACAGACTGTATCCTTCCGAAATGCTGCGAGTATGTAACAGCAGGTGAAAGATTCCGTAATCCACCAGCATATATACAATCCCCATAACCAGGCCCACCAAGACGGTCATGTATTTCTTACGCCACAGCAAAAGCGCCATAAACACGATCAAAAAAGCAATATCCAGCCAGATGTATAAAGGGGCAAACTGCCGTCTCGCAATGATATCTGTCATATCCGTTCCACCTCTACTCTACTACAGGGCCTAACGGCACATAATTCTCCGTCATGTCCGCGAAGTCTCTCTGCGAATCGCCCTGTCCTTCACAGGCACATAAACCTATGGTGACGGAAATACAAAGCAATGTTACTAATATTATTTTCTTCATCTTGTTATCTCCCATTATCTTCCTGGTAGTGTCAAAAACTACCTGTTTTTTATTGTTTTAAATCCTTTAAAACCTTGATTTATTGGAGGTTTGCAAATAAAAAGAGCATTGTCCTCCTAAAAGAAGTATAATGAGTTCACCACAAACACCAT
>JBNMHS010000039.1:0-25045 GCA_050872885.1 Acetatifactor sp. | reverse complement strand
GCTTCCCAGCACTGTCTTTTTGTCATACGCAGTTATGTTTTTGTAACTTTCAATTTACTGTGTATAACGACGATGCACTAAAATATGAAGAATCTGATTGACGTTCGATAGGTTCTGTGCTACCATATGCGAATAAAGAGACAACGAAGTCCGTAGTAACGGAATGCGTTGTCTCTTTTGTTTTATAGAGATTGTGCAAAATGAAAGGACAGATAAGAAGTCTGTGGAATGGAGAGCATAATGCAGGAAAAAAAGCAGGAAAATACCGTGGCAGAGGTCCTGGTAAAATGCCTGGAGAATGAGGGCGTCAAATATGTCTTCGGGATTCCGGGAGAGGAAAATCTGGATATGATGAATGCATTGGAAAAGTCGAATATCCGTGTCGTTGTAGTGAGACATGAGCAGGGAGCTGCCTTTATGGCGGATATGTACGGCAGGCTTACGGGCAAGGCCGGCGTATGTTTTTCTACGTTAGGTCCGGGTGCCACGAATCTGATCACAGGGACGGCGGATGCCAATTCCGACGGCGCACCGTTGATCGCCATTACCGGACAGGTGGGAACGGAACGTATGCATCTGACATCACATCAGTATCTGGATCTGGTGGAACTGTTTGCACCTATCACCAAAAGAAGTAAACAGATCGTAAACCCGGATTCGGTCAACGAGATTGTCCGGATTGCTTTTAAATATGCGGAAAGCGAAAAGCCGGGGGCCTGTCATGTGGATCTGCCTACCAATGTGGCGAAGCTTCCTGTCAGCTCCGGCATCGCGGCACAGCCGTTAAAAAAGCCGGAGAGGGACAAGGAATATGCTTCCTTTTCCAGCATTGACCAGGCGGCAGCCATGATCTTCAAAGCGGAACATCCCGTCATACTGGTAGGACACAGTGCGGTGCGCAACCATGCGGGAGAGGCACTTACCAGCTTCGCGGATGCCCTGAAAATCCCGGTCGTCAATACCATGATGGCGAAGGGAATCATTCCGTTTAACAATAAATATTCTATGTGGACCATCGGTATTCCCCAGAAGGACTACCAGAACAAGGTACTGGATATGGCGGATCTGGTGATTGCCGTGGGGTATGACATCGTGGAATTTGCACCCGGAAAATGGAATGCGGATGGCAGACATAAGATTCTTCACATTGATCAGCGTCCGGCACATATCAATATGCTGTATCAGCCGGAAGTAGAGGTGGTCGGAGATATTTCTTATTCGCTGCAGCAGATCCAGTACCGCAGTGACACCAAAAAGGAGCCGGAGCAATTTTTACGGTTGCGGGAAGAAATGGTAGCGGAATACGAGAGCTATGCCGACGATACTTCATTTCCCATGAAACCGCAGAAAATCCTGCATGATATCCGGAAGTTCATGGGAGAGGATGACATCGTAATCTCGGATGTGGGCGCACATAAAATGTGGATCGCCAGAGAATACAACTGTTATAAACCCAATACCTGCATTATTTCCAACGGTTTTGCCACCATGGGCATTGCCGTACCCGGAGCTGTAGCGGCAAAACTGATCTATCCGGAGAAAAAGGTACTGGCAATCTCCGGAGACGGCGGATTTATGATGAACAGCCAGGAATATGAGACGGCACTGCGAGAGGGAACGCCAATCGTGACCCTGATTTTCTCCGATGCAAGCTATGGCTTGATCAAATGGAAACAGATGGATCACTTCGGGCACAACTGCTTTGTGGATTTTCAGAATCCGGATTTCGTCAAATATGCGGAAAGCATGCATGCGAAGGGTTATCGGGTCGAGAAAGCAGAAGATTTACTGCCGATCCTCACGGATGCATTCCGGCAGAAAGTGCCCTGCATCATTGACTGCCCTGTGGATTACAGTGAGAATACAAAATTATCGGCGTACTTACATGAGAAATTTGAAGCATAGTGCGGAAGCGCGTATGCCATTTATGCCAGAGCAGCGAACAGGGAAAGTCTCCGATTGCGAAAAAGTTCTCTCGAACCGTTGTACAGATGTGAAAAAAATGGTATGATAGACACAATGATGTTGAGTCGTACTGACGACGGATTGAGAGGACGAAATGGACAAGATTATTTTAACAGGTGACAGACCGACAGGAAGACTGCATGTGGGACACTATGTCGGTTCCCTCAGAAGACGTGTGGAACTGCAGAATTCCGGTGAATATAAGAAAACATTTATTATGATCGCGGATGCACAGGCGCTGACGGATAATATCGAGAATCCCGAGAAGGTGCGCCAGAATATTATCGAAGTGGCACTGGATTACATGTCCTGCGGACTGGATCCTTCCAAGGCTACGATTTTTATCCAGTCACAGATTTCCGAACTGTGCGAACTGACTTTCTATTACATGGATCTGGTAACCGTAGCGAGACTGCAGAGAAATCCTACGGTGAAAAGCGAGATTCAGATGCGTAATTTTGAAGCCAGCATCCCGGTAGGTTTCTTTACTTATCCGATCAGCCAGGCTTCCGATATTACCGCTTTCAAGGCAACGACCGTTCCCGTAGGCGGCGACCAGCTTCCTATGATCGAACAGACCAGAGAGATCGTGCATAAGTTTAACACTGTATATGCACCGGTACTGGTAGAGCCGAAGGCATTGCTGCCTGAGAACGAAGCCTGTCAGAGACTGCCCGGTATCGACGGCAAGGCGAAGATGAGTAAATCCCTTGGCAACTGCATCTATCTGGCAGACAGCGCCGATGATGTTCGTACCAAGATCATGAGCATGTACACTGATCCCGAGCATCTGTTAGTCAGCGATCCCGGACATCTGGAGGGCAACACTGTATTCACATATCTGGATGCGTTCTGTCAGCCGGAACACTTCGAGAGATACCTGCCGGATTATGCAAATCTGGATGAACTGAAAGCACACTATACCAGAGGCGGTCTGGGAGATGTAAAGGTCAAGAAGTTCCTGAACAACGTGATGCAGGAGACCTTGGAGCCGATCCGCAACCGCAGAAAAGAACTGGAGAAGGATATCCCTGCAGTATATGAGATCCTGAAGAAGGGCAGTGATGAGGCTCGTGAAGTGGCAGCCCAGACCCTGTCTGAGGTAAAGAGTGCAATGCGTATCAACTACTTTGATGATGCGGAGCTGATCCGGATGCAGAGTGAGAAGTACGAAGGACAATAAGACGAAGAGAATAAATATACAATCATAAAAGGACGCTTTCCGGAGTCAGATCAATGAATCCGGAGGCGTCCTTTCTATGTGCATCCAAGCAGACCGAAGTCGCTTGCCTGATCAGGCGCATTATTTGCTGTAATCGACACAAACAGAATTTTTTCCAAAGTAGAGAGCCGTCTTTTGACTGGTGGGATCTTCCGGATCACCGGGGAGGTCTCCGGTATAGATCAGCGCAGGCTGATGTTCGAACGGTGTCAATACCACATCTGTAACATCAGGGTCATTTAAGAGAAGCAGTCGTTCTTCGTATTCTGCGGAGTAAGCGGCGGCCTCACCGTCTGCCAGTACCCGGATCGCTTTTGCGGCGGAGGTTTCCTGCCACAGACCGGTGAAAAGAATGCCGGCCAACAGAACCGCCATGGCGACATAACGGGCAATTTTCAACTTGCCTAAGACTGCCTTTTTCTTCGGAGCATTCTGACGCATTTGCAGCTTCCGGACCACAAAGCCGAGCCAGTAGAAGAACACAGCAAAGCTGATCAGCAGGAACGTATAGTAGACGATGGCTACCGCCCGGCCCGGTCCTGTGGAGTTCATGGTATAGAACAGAGGGCAGGACATGGAACAGAACAGTCCGTAGGAATATCCGGTAAACAGGATGGGGTGGGAGAAGAAATCTCCGTTTTTCCTCTGCAGGATCCGCAAAAAGACCGGCAGCAGAAGCAGAGCGGCAAGCAGCCACCACAGCCTGGTCCAGGCAAAGGTATAGCGGATGCCCTGGAGCAGACATTTTGCAATGGCTTTCCATGCGGGAATCTTCCACATGCCGTCCTGGCGCACCTGATTGCCGGGAGCCATGGCGCTGACGGCGAAGGATAACAGGAGAACCACGGAGGTAATTCCGCAGACATAAGCCTTTTTATTTTTCTGCAACAGCAGTAGAAAAGTGACGGTTACCACAAGCAGCATACAGGGGAGAAGCGACACGTAATTGCCACCGCCTAAGAAGACGGCAAACAGGAGCAGAGGAAGCAGCAGTATCTTTTTCCCACTGTAAAGATAGCGAAGCAGTGTGCCGAGGAAAAACAGCGTTACGGCGAAGAAACCGGTGTAATACATGGAACCGTTGTACCAGTAGAAGCTGTCGCTCTGAAAGGCCACGGTCTGGATGCACAGGAAACTTAAGACCGAGGAAATTGTGATCCATTCCCCGTTTGTCCCCGGCAGGAAACGGCAGACCAGAGGGCGCAGCAGATAAAAAATACCGCCGCATAACAAAAGAAGGATCACAAAAGTCACCAGATGGTAAGCGGTATTGGAGAACGCATTGGGCGCAAGATACATCAGAAAAAGCGCCGAATAGGTTCCCTGCCAGATCTGATAGCTTTTGGCAACACCGGCGCAGGCAGAGGAAATGACCTGGGCGGGACTGCCGGTCTGCTGCCAGACCAGATGGGCTTCCACACCGTAATAATAATCGTCTCCGGTGGGATAATTGTAGCGCCCCAGCCATACCAGAGGAATCAGGCTGACAAGCAGGATTGCAAGGAAAATATAAGGTGTATATTTAGTAAATTTATTTTTCATAGAATACATAACTCCTGAAATTATATTCTTTCATTTGATTTTCGGGTCAATACTTATCATCAGTATAACATACCTGAAAAGACAGGAAAAGAGACTTGTTTTGCAAATATGGGAAGCGGCATTATGAAAAAGGAACTGTACCATGAGGCGCAGCTCCTTTTTCATTAAGATTATATAAGAGAAAAGTATCAGGGATTGGCTGAATGAATTATTTCGGTCTTACGGTCAGAAATTTAATCAGACCGTTTTCATCGGCTTCACGGACGGTGGCGATTGCCATGATGTTGTATCCGCCAAAGTTCGCAATGAACTCTGCCTGCTCATCATTTACGACTTCGGCATCCAGAATGGAATAGCGGCGGAAACCGAATTTGTTACGGAAGAACATGTTGATGGCTTCTTTTCCGTAGATATGATATTCCTGCTGGGAAGCGGATGTAGTACAATAGTCACACAGGATGCCGTCAGGAGTGAACAACTCTGCAAGTCCGGCAAAATCTTTATTTTCCATAGCTTCTACATATTTTTCAATGGGTCTCATAGTGTGCTCCTCCTTAATATACCTTTTCAGAATTTAACAGTGCGTCGGTACCGCCGTCTACGAACATGATGTTGCCGTTGACACCTCTGGCGGCATCGGATGCGAGGAATACCATCACCTCAGCAATCTCTTCCGGAGCCATCAGACATTCCTGGCCGTATTTGGTGGGAATGGGAAGGGCGTTCAGTGCCATCTTCGCTGTAGTACTCATGGTAGCGGTCATGGCAGTATGTACGTTGCCGGGAGCTACCGCATTGATGCGGACACCGTTGGCTGCCCAGGTAGCGGACACTCTGCGGACCCATCTGGCCAGCGCATATTTGGTGGACACATAGAGACTGTTGCCGACGGAGAGATTGGTGGCATCCATGGAAGATATCAGACTTAAGACTCTCTTCTCATCACCGATATTGTTCAACAGATCTACGATATCCTTACGACCGGCACCCTGGGAAATCGTGTTGGATACCGTAACGACGCAGCTGCCGTGCTTTTTCTTCAGAAGATCATAGACACCTTCAGCTACGGCAACGGGTCCGAAATAATTCAGGGAAATGATCAACTCCAGATTGCCGCAGGCACCGGAGACACCGGCGTTGCAGATCATGCCGTCCAAGCCTTCCGGATGCATCTCGTGCAGTTTGTCTACTGCGGTCTGTCTGCCTTCCGGTGTTGCCAGATTCACACAGATATCGCCGTCTTTTAAGTCGATATTGATGACCTCATGTCCTCTTTGCTGTAACAGTTCTTTTGTCTTGGCGCCGATTCCGCTGGAGGCGCCGGTGATAGCATATACTCCCATATTGTAATCCTCCTATTTGTTTTCTTTCCTTGTTTTCCGTGTTGCATTTGCTTTATGAGTTTATTATAATAAAATCTGATCTCTTTTAAATAACCAAAATAAGAAAAAATGAGGATACCAGATGCTGACCTATGATTTGACGAAACGCGGAAAGAAAACCATGTATGAATACTTATATGAAGCGATGAAGGCGGACATCTTATGTGGCCGTCTGCCTGCCGGTGAGAAGCTTCCCTCTAAGAGAGCCTTTGCGGAGCATCTGCAGGTCAGCGTTAAGACAGTGGAGAATACATATGAGCAGCTTCTTCTGGAAGGCTACATCCGTTCTGAGGAAAAGAGGGGATATTTCGTCAATCGTCTGGAAGTGCGCGGCTCGCAGGCGCCGGCGTATGCTTCTTTTGTGACCCGTTTTCAGGAGGAAAAGTATCTGGCGGATCTGACGGCAAATACCGTGCAATATGAAAAGTTTCCTTTTTCCACCTGGGCGAAGGTCATGCGTAAGACACTGACGGATTATGATACCACGCTGCTAAAAACAGTGCCTTTTAACGGTGTAGAAAAGCTGCGTGTGGCGATTGCGGAGCATTTATACCGGTACCGCGGTATGCAGGTGTCCCCGGATCACATTATCGTAGGAGCCGGAACGGAATATTTGTACAGCCGTCTGATGCAGCTGCTGGGGAACGGGGCAAAATTCGGCGTGGAGAATCCGGGGTACCGTAAAATTACAAAATTATATGATGCCGGAGGTGCGGCATGGGATTATGTGGATATCGACGACAAAGGCATGAAAGTGGAACAACTGGATCAAAAAGGCATCACCGTGGCACATGTGTCGCCGGAACACCATTTTCCCATCGGACTGGTCATGCCGGTAGGCAGGCGGCAGGAACTGTTAAACTGGGCGGCGGAAGAACCGGAGCGCTATATCGTGGAGGACGACTTTGATTGTGAATTCCGTATGGTGGGAAAACCGATTCCTTCCATGCAGTCCATGGACCGGAATCACAGAGTGATCTATCTCAATACCTTTTCCAAGACGATGGTGCCTTCCCTGCGCATCGGCTATATGGTGCTTCCGGAGAAACTCATGGAGCGCTATATCTCCACGATGAATTTTTACTCCTGCACGGTATCCGGGTTTGAACAGTATGCGATGGCGGAATTCCTGGAAAAAGGATATTTTGAACGGCATATCCGGAGACTGGTGAATGATTACAGGGGACAGAGGGAGAAAATCTGCAGAATGTTTCGGGAGTCGGAACTGAGCCGTGTCAGTCAGATCTATCAGGATGACGCCGGCACGCATTTTTTGCTGCATGTGCGGACGCTCCTTAGCGACGTGGAAATCAAATGGGCACTCAGACAGCGTGGCATTCTGGTCAACTGTCTGTCGGAATATTGTTTTGCGGATGCACAGAAATATAAGGGGATTCTGGTGATTCACTATTCGGATATGGAAGAAGAGGTGCTGAAAAAGGTGATCGGGGCGCTGGAGGAGATTTTTCTGTGATGCCGGAACATATTTGCCCATAAAATCACACAAATATATTTTGCTCTCGAAGTCGTGAGGGATAGAACGGATACATTTATATTTTTTCCATATATGGGAATACTGAGAAAAAGAATGCAGTGTCATAGTGCGACAGCATGGAAGGAGAAAATATGAATCAGAGAGTGGGAAAAAGCAGTATCCGGCTGGCACAGCCGGTATGTATCATAGACAGTGCAAGCATTGTTGGGAAAAAGGAGGGCGAGGGACCACTGGGTTCTCTGTTCGATATGGTTGGCGAAGACGACCTCTTCGGATGCAAGACCTGGGAAGAAGCAGAGAGTAACCTCCAGAAAGATGCAGTCTACATGGCGATGGAAAAAGCCGGGCTGAAGGCGGAAGATATCTCTTATCTGTTTGCCGGAGATCTGCTGGCGCAGGGGATAGCGACATCTTTTGGTATTTCAGCTTATCATATTCCACTGTTCGGATTGTACGGTGCGTGTTCTACCTGTGGGGAATCTCTGACAGTGGGCGCCATGACCGTGGCAGGCGGTTATGCCGATCATGTGGTGTGTGTGACTTCCAGTCATTTCGGCAGTGCGGAGAAGGAGTTCCGGTTCCCACTGGATTACGGGAATCAGCGTCCGCTGTCTGCCAGCTGGACAGTGACCGGAAGCGGCGCGTTTGTACTGGGACAGAATCAGAAATGCCGGGCGCATATCACAGGAATGACACCCGGGAGAATCGTGGATTACGGACTGAAGGATTCCATGAATATGGGCGCCTGCATGGCACCTGCGGCAGCGGATACGATAGAGAGACATCTGGAGGAATTCCATGTGCAGCCGGAAGAATATGACCGTATCATCACGGGAGACCTGGGAAGCGTGGGACAGACGGTACTGATCGACCTCCTTAGGGAGAAGGAAATCGACATCGCAGACAGACACATGGACTGCGGTATCGAGATCTTTGATGCCGAAGCTCAGGATACCCATGCCGGCGGCAGCGGCTGTGGATGCAGTGCTGTGACCTTGTCGGCGTATATTTTGCCGAAACTGGAGTCAGGGGAATGGAAAAAAGTACTGTTCCTCCCGACGGGAGCACTGTTGTCGAAGACAAGTTTTAATGAAGGGAAAAGTGTACCGGGAATCGCACATGCGGTGGTGCTGGAGAGCCCGAGGTAATTAAGATAAGAGTGAGAAAGCAGCAGATCAATGATTGGCTGCTTTTTCTTAAAAAAGGATTATAAAAGTACTGCGAGAGTGATGAGCGGACATTCCAAGATTCGGAATAAGTTGATTGCCAATATTTTCAGCCAGATGGGACTGGTTGAAGCATGGGGAAGCGGTATACGGAGAATATTAAGTGCGGCCAGAGAGTATGGACTTCCGGTTCCTACTGTGGAAGTATTTGATGATATGTTCCGGGTGAATCTGTATAGAAACATCGGAGAAAACATCGGAGAAAACATCGGAGAAAACATCGGAGAAAATAGCGAAGAAGAATTGGTACATGATACAGGAAAATTAAATGAAACCCAGATGAAAATGTTAGAAAGCTTAAGGAAAGATAAATATCTTTCGGCTGCAAAGCTTGCTGATATAACAGGAATTTCCAGCAGAAATGTGGAAAATAATATTAAAAAATTAAAAGATATGGGAATTTTGATTAGGCATGGTTCTCCGAAGTCTGGTTACTGGGAAATTGTGGAATGAGTTAAGTCTTTAGAAAATACTATTAATGTACGCGTGAGAAAGAGAGCAGTGCTGTTTTGAAATCGGAGAAGAGATCAATACCGAACTGCGAGGGATATGCAGGCAAAAACAGAAGGAGTATACGCTGACGGTGAGTGTCGGAAACTATACAACCACGGATTGCACAGAGACCGTTCAGGAGGTAATCGGGAAAGCGGATGAGGCACTGTATCAGGAAAAAGCAAAGCGGAAGAAGACTGTAGTCCCAAACGGGGAAAATTAGCTCTTGCAAGCAATATCATACACTGGTAAAATAAATTCCAAACGGCGAAAACAGTATGCCGGGAATGGCTGGTGAGTCAAAATGCGCAGAATAGAATTCAAAATGGAACGTCCGGGATTATTGGAAGTCGGTCAGAAGATCACGGTGACGGAAGGCGTACTTCCCAGTAACTATTATTATACGATCGACCCGTCGCTTGCGATGTCTCCGAATATTCCGTTCCGTTATCGGCTGAAGAACCGGGAAGGTGTCGTGGCGGATATCGTGGAGAACGCTCGCGGATTCTACGTGACGGCAGAATTTGATGAGCCGGAAGTAGATATGACGAAGTGATCGTCCCGCAGCGCACAGAAAGTGCAATATGCGGTGAACTGTTCGTAAAATAGTAAAAGAAGAATTTACAAAGATAAGATACGAGAGGAGAATATTATGTTACAGAAGATTTCAACAGACAAAGCACCCGCAGCAATCGGACCTTACTCCCAGGGAATTGTACTGGGCAATATCTTTTTCGCATCTGGTCAGATCCCTATCGATCCCGCTACCGGCGAGATCCACGGCACGACCATTGAAGAGCAGGCAGAACAGGTGATGAAGAATATCGGCGAACTGTTAAAGGCAGCAGGCACCGATTACACCAGAGTAGCCAAGACCTCCTGTTTCCTGGCAGATATGGGAGATTTCGCAGCGTTCAATCAGGTATATGCCAAGTATTTCACCGAGAACCCTGCCAGAAGCTGTGTGGCAGTGAAGACTCTTCCCAAGAACGTATTGTGTGAAGTGGAAGTCATTGCGGAAGTATAATAATTGCGATTTATGCAACGGAAGATCGTCGCTTACAGGCGACGATTTTCTTCGTTGTGGGATAAGTAGTAAAATATTCTGGGCTGAATATGAGGAGAATTTTGAAAAAATGAAAAAGAGTAATATTACCCTGATCGGTATGCCCGGTTCCGGAAAAAGTACAGTGGGTGTCGTCCTGGCGAAGCGCCTGGGAAAACATTTTGTGGATTCGGATCTGGTGATCCAGGAAAGACACGGGAAATTATTGCACGAACTGATCACAGAGCATGGCGTGAAAGGCTTCTGGCAGATCGAGAGTGATGTAAATGCTTCCCTGAATCTGGAGAACAGTATCATCGCTACCGGCGGAAGTGCCTGCTATGAACCGGAAGGCATGGCACATCTGCGGGAAATCAGTACGGTTGTGTATCTGAAGCTTCCCTATGAAGAGGTGGAGCAGCGCCTGGGAGACTTGAATGCCAGAGGCGTGACCCTGATGCCGGGACAGACATTAAAAGATTTGTATGAGGAAAGAACACCTCTGTATGAAAAGTATGCGGATGTAATCATAGAATGCAGCGGAAAAGAACTGCGGGATGTCGTGGCAGAGATTGCAGAGAGGGGTTAGGAAAACAAAAAATGGAAAATACAAAAGCAAAATCAACAAGGAACAGCCTGATCCTGCTGCTGACGGCGACCATCTGGGGCATGGCATTTGTCTCCCAGAGCAAGGGCATGGATTACATGCATCCCTTTACTTTCAACGGTGTGCGTTCCCTGATCGGTGCGGCAAGCATTTTAGTGTATCTATTGGTCAGCAGGAAAATCGCAGGAGCAAAAGCGGCGCCGATCGACTGGAAAGTGAACATAAAAGCAGGTCTGTTGTGCGGTATTTCGCTTACGATTGCGAGTACGTTGCAGCAGTTCGGCATCAAATATACCAGTGTCGGCAAGGCCGGCTTCATCACCACGTTGTACATCATTTTTGTACCGCTGTTCGGTATCTTTTTGAAGAAAAAGGTAGCACCCGTTGTCTGGGCGGCAGCAGTCATGGCGGCAATCGGTATGTATCTGCTGTGTATGACGGAATCGCTGCGTCTGGGAACCGGCGACATCATGGTATTTTTATGCGCGATCGCCTTTGCTATACAGATCATGACCATAGATCATTATGCAGGCCGGATCGACGGAGCCGTTGTCTCCTGCATCCAGTTTACGGTCTGCGGTGTCACCTGCTGCGTCGGTGCACTGATCTGGGGACAGCCGACGTTCGGTCAGCTCTATGAAGGAATGGGCGCGCTTTTGTATGCCGGTGTCTTAAGCTGCGGTGTCGGTTATACTTTGCAGATCATCGGTCAGCAGGGGCTGAATCCTACGGTGGCGGCACTGATCATGAGTCTGGAATCCGTGATTGCTACGATCTCCGGATGGGTTGCATATAAGATCGGATTCTTAAGTACGGATCAGACATTGACTCCGAGACAGATCACAGGCTGCGTGATCGTATTTGCTGCGGTGATTCTGGTACAGCTTCCGCCGGAGTGGTTCCGGTTTGGTAGCAGGAAAAAAGCATAGATGAAATAATCCGGAAACGACATAAAATAATAACAATATGAATAAATCGAACCCAAATTGCAGAGACTGTCCTTAAAAAGGAGGAAATGCAGAAGATGGATTATATCAATGCTTTCTGGGTGGGCGGTCTGATCTGTGCTTTGGTGCAGATATTAATGGAAAAGACGAAGATGATGCCGGGGCGTATCATGGTACTGTTGGTGGTCACCGGTGCGGTGATCAGTGCACTGGGCTGGTACGAACCCTTTCAGGATTATGCGGGAGCGGGAGCGAGTGTGCCGTTACTCGGTTTTGGAAATGTGTTGATGAAAGGTGTAAAAGAGGCTGTGGCGGAGCAGGGATTTTTAGGACTGTTTTCCGGAGGCTTCAAAGCCGGAGCTGTGGGAACCTCCGCGGCGCTGATCTTCGGCTATCTGGCAAGCCTGCTCAGCAAACCGAAGATGAAAGATTAGCGTTACAGTTCCTCGTAGGAAATCCCCTTCATGTCCAGATACTTTTTCAATGCTTTGTCCCAGGCGGCATCAGCACTTTTATCCATGGTGAACACCTGATAAGCGGAACCGGTGGTGAGAATCGTCTTTCCACCGTCATAGCGGATATTCAGGACAAGAGCTTTGATCACCGAAGCATCTGCCTGTGCTTTTTCCAACATGGCGGCAGCCTTGTCCGGCTGCATATGCAGGACAAACTTAAAATACAAAGGAGTGTGTTTTCCCTTGATCAGGTCAAAACACAGTCCTTTTATTTTGCTCCAGGACTGCAGATCCCAGGGAATGCAGTCTTCCCCACGTTCATCCGCAGGATAGAAGTTCCTGTTGATATGCCCGTCAATGGTGTAAGTAAGCGCGGTGCTGATCGTAGCTTCTTCCAATAAAAAGGGGTCGAAGGTGTCAGCCACCAGCAGATGATTCATAAAATTTTTCATGGATGTAATCTGTAATGCAATCATGAGATCTCCTTATTTATGCTATAAAAACAGTATAATCGAAATTCGTGGAAAATGGAATAGCGCGCAGAATAAAATGTGAATATTTTGCGGAATGGCTTTACGGATAAAATATTTCGTGCTATTATAAGTGGTATTAAAAACTACATAGTATAGTTTAAAGAATAACCATGGATAATAAATACAGCATAAGCAAGACTGGGTCGATTCGGGACCGGAGCTGTGATGGAATACCGGAAAAATTGTGAAACAGATGTTGCGTCTGTTATTTTGAATGAGATACAAGCTATGAAAGGTATGGTATGGATATGAGTTTTAAAATTGTTGTAGACAGCTGTTGTGAACTGCCGGAGGAATATTTACAGGATCCCCGGTTTGAGATCGTTCCTCTGGAACTGGAAGTCGGAGAGTACCGGGTTACGGATGATGAGCACTTTGATCAGGCGGAGTTTCTGAAAAGAGTGGCAGAGTATCCGAAATGTCCCAAGTCTGCATGCCCGTCCCCGGAGAAATTCCGCGAAGCTTATCGCACAGAGGCTGAGCATGTATACGTGATTACACTGTCTTCACATCTCAGCGGCAGCTATAACAGCGCTGTTTTGGGGATGAATCTGTATCGTGAGAAATACGGTAAAAAGCAGATTCATGTGATCGATTCCGAATCTGCCAGCTGCGGAGAGACACAGATCGCAAGAAGACTGGTGGAACTGGAAGAGCAGGGAGTTCCCTTTGAAGAGATCGTGAAGCGGATCGAAGAATTCCGCAGCAATGTACACACCTATTTTGTGCTGGATAATCTGGAGACCCTGCGTAAGAACGGCAGACTGACCGGCGTAAAAGCCCTGGTGGCATCTACATTGAGTATCAAACCGATCATGGCAGGGGATAAAGGAAACATCGTACAGAGAGGCCAGAGTGTGGGGATGAAGAAGGCCCTGCGCAGAATGGCGGAGATCGTATTGGAGGAAGCCGGTGACACCAAAGACCGCGTACTGATGATCACTCACTGCAATGCACCGGAACGTGCGGAAACGGTGAAAAAGCTTCTGATGGAAAAGGCAGAATTCAAAGACTGTCTGATCATGGATACCCGCGGTGTCAGCAGTATGTATGCCAACGACGGCGGCGTTATCGTGACTGTGTAGGGCAAAATGCCGTAAAAATGCGAAAAACAACGGAAAAATCCCTGCAGCAGGCTATTGACATTTTTTCATACAGGGGCTATACTGTGTATAGTTTAAAGATGATTACTAGAGTAAGAGTGGACGCGCGCCACTCTTTCTTGTTGTTGTAACAACGGTTTATAAAAGCAAAGGAGGGCATACATGTCCAAACGAGAGGATTACGAAAGTAAGACCGAGGAACTGCTTTCACCCATCGCAGAAGCCAATCAGGTGGAGATCTACGATGTGGAGTTCGTAAAAGAAGGCAGTGACTATTATCTGAGAGCCTACATCGACAAGGCGGAAGGCGTGAATATTCTGGATTGTGAGAATGTCAGCAGAGCATTATCGGAAGCTTTAGACAAGGCAGACTTTATTCCGGATGCTTATATCCTGGAGGTCAGCAGCCCGGGACTGGGCCGGACTTTGAAAAAAGACAAACACCTGCAGAAGAGTATCGGTGAAGAAGTGGAGATCAAGTTGTTCAAACCGATCGATAAATGCAAGGAATTTTCCGGAGTACTGGACAGCTTCGATGCGGATCACATTACGATCACGGAAGACGGCACACCGAGAACTTTTGCCAGAGCAGATATTGCCCTGATCCGTCTGGCGTTAGATTTTTAATAAGATCATTAGATATAGAAGAAACCATACACTAAGAAAAGGCGAAAGCCGGAATGGAGGAAATGATGAATAAGGAATTAATGGAGGCACTGGATGTTCTGGAGAAGGAGAAGGAGATCAGCAAGGAAACCTTGTTTGAAGCCATCGAGAACTCCCTTATGACAGCCTGCAAGAACCATTTTGGAAAGGCTGACAATGTCCATGTGGAGATCAATAGAGAGACTTGCGATTTTCTGGTATATGCTGAGAAGGAAGTCGTACCTACGAAGGATGATGTAGAGGATGACTGCCTGCAGATCGCTCTGGAGGATGCACAGGAGATCTCCAAGAAGGCACAGGTGGGCGACATGATCCATGTAGAGATCAAGTCCAAAGAGTTCGGTCGTATCGCTACCCAGAATGCGAAGAACGTGATCTTGCAGAAGATCCGCGAGGAAGAGAGAAGTGTGATCTACAACCAGTACTACGAGAAGGAAAAGGATGTTGTCACCGGCGTGGTACAGCGTTATGTAGGCAAGAATATCAGCATCAACCTTGGCAAGGCAGATGCCATGCTGACCGAGAATGAGCAGGTAAAGGGCGAAGTATTCAAACCCACCGAGCGAATCAAAGTCTACATCGTGGAAGTGAAAAACACCCCGAAGGGACCCCGTATCAATGTCAGCCGTACACATCCGGAACTGGTAAAGAGATTGTTTGAGTCCGAAGTTACCGAGATCAAGGACGGTACCGTAGAGATCAAGAGCATCGCCAGAGAAGCAGGAAGCCGTACCAAGATCGCTGTATGGAGCAATAACCCCAATGTAGATGCAGTCGGTGCCTGCGTCGGTATGAACGGTGCCCGTGTCAATGCCATCGTAGAAGAACTGCGTGGTGAGAAGATCGACATCGTAAACTGGGATGAGAACCCCGGTAATCTGATCCAGAATGCACTTTCCCCGGCTAAGATCGTAGCAGTATTTGCAGATCCCGATGAGAAGACCGCTAAGGTAGTTGTTCCCGATTATCAGCTGTCTCTGGCCATCGGTAAGGAAGGTCAGAATGCAAGACTGGCAGCAAGACTGACCGGTTACAAGATCGACATCAAGTCCGAGACACAGGCAAAGGATGCTCCCGGCTTCCGTTACGAGGATTATGTGGATGATTACGAAGATGATACCGATGACGATTTTGATGGAGAGCAGGAATAATCAATGGCAAAAAAGATTCCACTGAGGCAGTGCGTAGGCTGCGGAGAAATGAAAGGCAAAAAAGAGATGCTGCGTGTTCTGAAGACTCCGGAAGGAGAGATCTGTTTAGATACAACGGGCAAAAAGAACGGACGCGGCGCATATATATGCAGACAGAAGGAATGTCTGCAAAAGGCCCGGAAGAACAAAGGATTAGAGCGTTCTTTCAAGATGAGTATTTCTCCGGAAAGTTATGATATGCTGGAAAAGGAGTTTGATCAGCTTGAAACAGAATAAAATTTATTCCCTTTTGGGACTTGCGATGAGGGGGCGTAACCTGGTAAGCGGTGAATTCCAGACGGAGGACGCTGTGAAGAAAGGTTCTGCCATGTTGGTGATCGTTGCAGAAGATGCATCGGCCAATACGAAAAAGTTGTTTCACGACAAATGTTCCTATTATGAAGTCCCGGTATATGAATATGGCACAAAGGAAGAGCTCGGCTGGGCCATCGGCCGGGACCTGAGATCTTCGGTAGGTGTGTGTGATGCGGGACTGGCAGATGCACTCATCAAGCAATTGGAAGCGAATTTGCCCGGTTAGGCAGAATGGAGGAAAGCATGGCGAAAATCAAAGTACATGAACTCGCAAAAGAATTAGAACTACAGAGTAAGGATATATTAAGTTTTTTACAGGAAAAAGGAATTGAGGCTAAGGCAGCACAGAGCTCTCTGGAAGAGGATGCGGCAGCTCTGGTTCGTAAGAGCCTGGGACATAAAAAGCAGGCTCCCGCGGCAGAAAAGACAGAAGCCCCCGCTCCGGCAGCAAAAGAGCCTGTAAAGGCACAGGAAGAAGCAAAGCCCGCAGCAAATAAGGTGCAGGAGTCCGCAGCAGAGAATAAGGGTCAGGATGAGACAAAGAAAAAGAAAAAAATCATCTTCGTAAGCAACCCTCAGAATTCCAAGATGCCCGGACAGCGTCAGGGCGGTCAGAACGGACAGGGACAGAGAAACGCCGGTGGACAGCGCCCGAATCAGGGACAGGGAGGCAGATACCAGAATAATTCCTACGGTAACCGTGTGCAGGCACAGGCTCCGGTACGTCCCATCAAGCCGCTGACCCCGCCTTCTCCCACCCCCAGTGTGGATATGGTACCCGGCAACAGAGGACAGCAGCCGAAGAAGCCCGCAAGCAACACCGCGGCACAGGCACCTGTAAAAGAGCAGGCAGTACAGAATACCGCAGCAGCTCAGACACAGGCACCTCAGAATGCAGCACAGAACAGACCGGCAGACAGACCTCAGAACGGTAATCGTGACAACCGTCAGGGTGGTTACGGTCAGGGCAACCGTGACAATCGCGGACAGAACGACCGCAGCCAGGGCGTTTATGGTCAGAACAATCGTGATAACAGAGACGGTAATCGTGATAACCGTGATAATCGTCAGGGCGGCTACGGTCAGGGCAACCGTCAGGGCGGCCAGAACGGTAACAGAGGAGGCATGGGCAATGGCAGACCTCAGGGCAGCGGATTTAACAGACAGGGTCGTCCGGGCATGGAAGGCGGCCAGGGTGATCGCCGCGGTAATGGCAGCGGTGAGCGCGGTTACGGCAATAACGGCCGCGACGGAAGAGGCAATGGCGGATCGGGTAATCGATTCTCAGATAACAGACAGAATAAAGGCTTCGCTCCGGAACCTGCAGGCAAGGATATTGAGAAGAAGCGTGAGGATGAAAAGAGACGTTTCAGCCAGGAGAAGGACAACAAGCGCTCCAAGAAAGACCATATCTACGAGGATGAGGATGCACTGAAGAACAAGCCCGGACGTTTCATTAAGCCGGAAAAGAAGAAGGAAGAGGTACAGGAAGAGCAGATCAAAGTAATCACTCTGCCTGAGTCCATCACTATCAAAGAACTGGCTGAGAAGATGAAATTACAGCCCGCAGCCATCATTAAGAAGCTGTTCTTAGAGGGCAAGGTTGTAACCGTGAACCAGGAGATCTCTTATGAGGATGCAGAGAATATTGCCATGGAATATGACATTCTCTGTGAAAAAGAGGTCAAGGTCGATGTTATCGAGGAGCTGCTGAAGGAAGACGAAGAGGATGAAGCAGATCTGGTGGAAAGACCTCCCGTAATCTGTGTTATGGGTCACGTTGACCACGGTAAAACTTCCCTGCTGGATGCCATCCGTAAGACCAACGTCACCGACCGTGAGGCCGGCGGTATCACCCAGCACATCGGTGCTTATACCGTAAATGTGGGAGATCGTAAGATTACTTTCCTGGATACTCCCGGACACGAAGCATTTACCGCAATGCGTATGCGTGGTGCAAACGCTACCGATATTGCTATTCTGGTAGTAGCTGCGGATGACGGTGTAATGCCCCAGACCGTAGAAGCTATCAACCATGCAAAGGCAGCAGGAGTTGAGATCATCGTAGCTGTGAACAAGATCGATAAGCCCTCTGCAAATATTGACCGTGTAAAACAGGAACTGGCTGAGTACGAGCTGATCCCCGAGGATTGGGGCGGAAGCACTGTATTCGCACCCGTATCTGCCAAGAGCGGTGAAGGTATTGACCAGCTGCTTGACATGATCCTGCTGACCGCAGATATCATGGAACTCAAGGCGAACCCCAAGAGAAAGGCCAGAGGTCTGGTCATCGAGGCAGAACTGGATAAGGGACGCGGCCCCGTAGCTACCGTACTGGTACAGAAGGGTACCCTGCATGTGGGAGATTTCATCTCCGCAGGTGTGGCACACGGTAAGGTAAGAGCCATGATCGATGATAAGGGACGCAGAGTCAAAGAAGCAGGCCCTTCTACTCCCGTAGAGATCTTAGGTCTGAACGATGTTCCCAGTGCAGGTGAAGTATTCCTGGCACATGATAATGATAAGACGGCAAAATCCTATGCCGAGACCTATCTGGCACAGAATAAGGAAAAGATGCTGGAAGAGACTAAGGGCAGAATGTCTCTGGATGATCTGTTCAACCAGATTCAGGAAGGCAATCTGAAGGAACTGAACCTGATCGTCAAAGCTGACGTACAGGGTAGTGTAGAGGCTGTAAAGCAGTCATTGCTTAAGCTGTCCAATGAAGAAGTAGTTGTAAAATGTATCCACGGCGGCGTAGGTGCCATTAATGAGTCCGATGTGTCTCTGGCAAGTGCGTCCAATGCAATCATCATCGGATTCAATGTCCGCCCCGATGCGACAGCCAAGGCTACCGCAGAGAGAGAAGGCGTGGATGTACGTCTGTACAAGGTCATCTATCAGGCAATCGAAGATATCGAAGCTGCCATGAAGGGAATGTTAGACCCTGTATACGAGGAGAAGGTGATCGGTCATGCAGAAGTTCGTCAGATCTTCAAGGCATCTGCAATCGGTAATATCGCAGGTTCCTATGTCCTCGACGGTGTCTTCCAGAGAGGCTGCAAGGTTCGTATTACCCGTGAGGGCGAGCAGATCTTCGAAGGTAACCTGGCTTCCCTGAAGAGATTCAAGGATGATGTGAAGGAAGTTAAGGCCGGTTATGAGTGCGGTCTCGTATTCGAAGGCTTTGACAAGATGCAGGAGCTGGATATCGTAGAAGCGTATATCATGGTGGAGGTACCACGGTAGGGAGTTATTCTAAGATTACAAAGTACGTAATCTAAGAATAACTAGACCCTACCGGGAAGTTTCGCAAAGCGAAACTTCCGGTGTGGTACGGAGCGAAACTTCTGGTGCTGTGAGGCAAAGTTTTCAGTGCTGTGAAGTGAAACTTCCGGTATATCATGGTTTAGGTTTGAAGTAAGAAGGAATAAGAATGAGAAAGAATAGTGTGAAAAATACCCGTGTGAACGGGGAAGTGCAGCGCGTTCTGGCAGAGATCATCCGTGGGGGATTAAAAGACCCCCGGATCAGTCCCTGGACCAGTGTCGTGGCTGTGGAAGTGGCACCGGATCTGAAGAGCTGTAAGGCATGGATCAGTGTGCTGGGTGACGAGGAAGTGAGAAAGTCTACCCTGCAGGGACTGAAGAGCGCCGAGGGCTTTATCCGCAGAGAGCTGGCACGCACCATCAATCTGCGCAACACGCCGGACATCACTTTTGTGATGGATCAGTCTATCGAATACGGTGTCAATATGTCTCACAAGATCGACGAGGTCATTGCGGCTGACGAGCAGGCGCAGAAACCTGAAAATGAGACAGAAGAAGTTGTGGAAGATGTTGCAGAAGATACAGAGGAAGGTGACGAGTAATGGATTTACGTGAAGAATGTCTGGGTGCAAAAAAGATCGGCATCAGCGGACATATTCGTCCCGACGGAGACTGTGTCGGAGTATGCCTGTCCTTACAGATGTATCTGCGGAAACTGTTACCGGATGCGCAAGTGACGGTATATTTACAGAAGCCTTCTGAGGAATTTTCCTATCTGAAGGGATACGACGAGATTCAGACAGAGTGTCCCGCACACGATCCTTTTGACGTGTATTTTGCGCTGGATTGCAGCGGTGACCGTCTGGGGGATGCAGAAAACTATTTTCAGAATGCGAAAAAGAAGATCAACATCGATCATCACATCAGCAATTCCGGCTGCGGCGATGTAAACCTCGTCCGCCCGGAAGTGGGCAGTGCCTGCGAGGTACTGTATCACATCATGGATGCGGAGCTGATCGACAAGGATATAGCGGAAGCACTATATACCGGAATCATCCATGATACCGGTGTTTTCCAGTATTCCAATACGACACCGGAGACCTTACAGGCAGCAGCATTTTTGATTTCTTTTGGATTTAATTTTCCGAAGCTGATTGAAGAAAGTTTTTATCAGAAGACATATTTACAGACCCAGATCATGGGCAGAGCCCTGATGGAGAGCATTCGTTTCATGGACGGACGCTGTATTGTAAGCATGGTGGATCGTAAGACCATGGAATTCTACAATGCGGTACCCGGAGATCTGGACGGAATCGTAAATCAGCTGCGTAATATCAAAGGTGTGGACTGTGCGATTTTCATGTATGAGACAAATGTACTCGAGTACAAGGTCAGCATGCGTTCCAACGAGAATGTGGATGTCGCAAAGGTGGCATCTTTCTTCGGAGGCGGCGGGCATGTACGTGCCGCAGGCTGCACCATGAAGGGAACTTTCCACGACTGCGTCAACAATTTGTCACTGCACATCGACAGACAATTGCGGGGAGAACAGGATTAATGGACGGCATTATCAATGTATATAAGGAAGCTGGTTTTACCTCACATGACGTGGTGGCAAAGCTTCGCGGAATCTGCCGGCAGAAAAAGATAGGGCACACGGGTACACTGGATCCACAGGCTACCGGTGTGCTCCCTGTATGTCTGGGGAGTGCTACCAGAGCATGCGAAATGCTGACGGACAGAACCAAGGAATACGTGGCGGAACTTTTGCTGGGACAGATCACGGATACCCAGGATACCACGGGAACCGTTCTGGAAGAGCGGGAAGTAACTGTAAGCGAGGAGCAGGTGCGTGAAGCAATCATAAGCTTTGTCGGCGGCTATGATCAGATCCCTCCGATGTATTCCGCACTGAAAGTCAACGGGAAAAAGCTCTATGAACTTGCCCGAGAGGGAAAAGAAGTCGAACGCAAGGCGAGACATGTAGATCTGCCTGCGATTGAGATTTTGTTCATAGATCTGCCGGTGGTGAAATTCCGGGTGGAGTGTTCCAAGGGAACCTATATCCGCAGTCTCTGTGCCGATATCGGAGAAAAGCTTGGCTGCGGCGGTACGATGAAGAGTCTCGTCCGCACCAGAGTCGGTGAATTCCGGCTGGCGGATGCCCTGACACTGGGACAGTTACAGGAACTCCGTGATACGGACAGACTTGAGGATGCATTGCTACCCACAGACCGCATTTTTGCGGATTTCCCCATGATACATGTGGAAGAAAAGTGGCGCAGACTGATCGACAACGGGAATTCCTTTTTCCCGGGACAGACACTTGAAAAGACTGTTTATCCGGCAGGAGAGTGGGTGCGTGTCTACAGAGAAGACGACAGTTTTGTGGGCATCTATGCTTATGATGAGGCAAAAGAGTGGTACAAACCCGTGAAGATGTTCCTTGGGTGATTCAAATAGAAATTGATTGTTTCGGTTCGTTTGTAAATGATGTAATTGTGCATGAATGTAAAAAGAAATTTCGTACCGGATTTACACTTGAATGATAAGACATCTACGAGGAAAGAAAGCAGGATACAGACTTGGAAATTATTGCAGGAACCACAGATTTTTATCTGGAAAAAGATACCGCGGTGGCCATCGGCAAATTTGACGGGGTACATTTAGGACACAGGAGGCTTTTGGAAGAAATCATCGACAAAAAGAAGGACGGTCTGGCAGCCTGTGTGTTTACTTTTGACCCCACACCGGCAGTACTGTTCGGTCTGTCGGACGGCAAGGAACTGACCACCAGAGAAGAAAAAAGACGTTTGTTTGAACGGCTCGGAATCGATATTCTGATCGAATTTCCCCTGACGAAGGAGACTGCAGCCACAGAACCCGAGCGCTTTGTGTCGGAGATTTTGGCAAAACAGATGAATACCCGTTTTGTTGCGGCCGGTGAAGACCTGTCCTTTGGCAAAAACGGTGCCGGCAATGCACTTCTTTTGGAAAAAATGGCGCCGCAGCTGGGCTTTTGTGTAAAAACCATAGAGAAGATCGAGGTGGACGGCATCGAAGTCAGTTCCACTTATATCCGCAAACTGGTGGAAGAAGGGCGCATGGAAGAAGCTGAAAGCATGCTCGGCATGCCTTATACACTGGTCGGAACCGTGGAGCATGGTAACCATATCGGCCACACATTAGGATTCCCGACAGTGAATTTATTGCCGCCTGCCGGAAAATTATTGCCGCCAAACGGTGTATATTATGCGGCCGTCCGCTACAACGGCAGAGTCTACAAAGCCATCAGCAACGTGGGAACAAAGCCTACGGTTTCCGAGGAAAAAGTCATGGGCGTGGAGTCTTATCTGTATGACTTTGATCAGGATATTTACGGACAGGAAATCGAAGTGGCACTGAAAAGCTTCAGGCGTCAGGAACGGAAATTTGCCTCCCTGGAGGAACTGAAAGGTCAGCTGCAGCTGGATATTGCGGATGGTCGAAATGCTTGAGAGAAACATGGAAAAAGTATCGTGGCATGAAAAACACGTAAAACCGACCGATATTTGCCCGATTACGGCTTTGAAATGTAAAAATATGTAAATAAAAGTAAAATAAAAGTAAAAGAAAAGCAAAATTTACATTGCAAGTTTTACCTCTATCTCGTAAAATATACTTTGGATTGTTTTGAACAAAGTGTTTTGGAAGTTTCCGGTGGAAAAGTTTACCGGAACAGTATGTTGATTTCATAGAAGAGAATCAAGAGAGATTGAGGGATTAAAAATGAGCTTTGGAACAATATTGTCAATGGCTGGAGGTCTAGGACTGTTTTTATTCGGAATGGAATTAATGAGTGATTCCATTGAGAAAGTAGCAGGTGCCAGACTTCGTCGTATTCTGGAGATATTCACCACGAACCGCTTTATGGGCATGATCGTCGGTATTATTTTCACCGGTATCATTCAGTCTTCCTCGGCCTGTACAGTCATGGTCGTCAGCTTTGTTAACTCCGGTCTGATGAATCTGTATCAGGCGGCGGGCGTTATCCTCGGTGCCAATATCGGTACCACGATCACATCACAGCTGGTATCCTTTAATTTATCGAAAATCGCACCGCTGATCTTATTGGTAGGTGTGGTCGTGATGATGTTCACGAACAAGGAAAAGGTGCGTAAAGTCGCCGAAGTCGTGGTGGGTTTTGGCATTTTGTTCGTTGGTCTGAGCACGATGTCCCAGGCTATGGGCAGTATGAAAAATGAGCCTCAGGTAGTGAATCTGCTGATGTCTTTGAAGAATCCGTTCCTGGCAACTTTGATGGGATTTGCCCTGACAGCCATTATTCAGAGTTCTTCCGTAACGGTCAGCATTGTACTTTTGTTAGCAAATCAGGATTTGCTGCCGCTGCCGATTACGCTGTATATTATTCTCGGATGTAATATTGGTGCTTGTGCTACTGCAATGTTAGCTTCCTTAAGCGGTAAGAAAGATGCCAAGAGAGCAGCACTGATCCATCTGCTGTTCAATATCATCGGTACGGTGATCATTTACATTGCACTGTTTATCGCCGGAGACCAGATCGTAGCGCTGATCCAATCCATCTCTGCGGATAACGGCAGATTCGTAGCAAATGCACATACGTTGATCAAAATCGCACAGGTAATTATGCTGTTCCCGTTCACCGGATGGCTGGTCAAGATGACTTACCTGATCGTACCCGGCGAGGACAAGAAGGTTGGTTACAGAGAGAGCTATCAGTTGAAATATATCGGTGACAAGGTAGTGTTCAACCCTGCTACCGCAGTCGTGGAAGTAGTGAAGGAGCTGGAGCGTATGGCTTCCCTGGCAGAAGAGAACCTGAACCGTGCCATGAATGCCCTGATTACTTTGGATGAGGAAGATATTGAAGAAGTCTATGAGGTGGAGAAGAACATCAACTTCCTGAATCATGCGATCACGGACTATCTGGTAAAAATCAACCAGACGACCCTGCCCATCGAAGACTTGAACAGCCTGGGTGCGTTGTTCCATGTGGTAAACGATATCGAGAGAATCGGTGATCATGCGGAGAATGTGGCGGATGCTGCAAAGCAGAGAAAAGAAGAAGGTATCTCCATCAGCAAAGAGGCGCAGAAAGAACTGGGCGACATGCTGGAGATGGTTAACAAGATCATCCGCTATGCCGTGGAAATGTTCGCCAAGAGTGATGAGACCCATATGCAGGAGATCGTCACCCTGGAAGACCAGGTAGACGAGAAAGAACGTGAACTGCAGAAGAAACATGTCGAGAGACTGACCAAGGGAGAATGCTCCCCCGAAGCCGGTATGATCTTCTCAGACATCGTATCCGGATTGGAGCGAGTGGCAGATCATGCTACCAATATTGCTTTTGCGATCACCACAGAAGAAGAAATGGATGAAGGCAAGGCGAACTAAATTGAAAGTTAGTTAAGCAAAAGGGACGGACTTTTAGTAAACCAGTAGCCCCGGTTGCATATAAGAATAAGCTGACCGTAAACAGACGCCGGCACTTAGCGGGCGTACTTTGGCCGCTTACGTGCCGCTGCGCTCTGTTTCCGAGTGGAAACGATGTCAGCGTTTCTTATATG
>JBNMHS010000038.1:0-25139 GCA_050872885.1 Acetatifactor sp. | reverse complement strand
GGACTGGTACTCACCGGAGAAGTTCAGATCGATATCCGGCTCCTTGTCTCCTTTAAATCCCAGGAAAGTCTCGAAGGGGATATCAAAACCGTCCTTATGCAGCTTTTCGCCGCACACCGGGCATACCTTGTCCGGCATATCGATTCCCGCTTTACCGGCATACGCCTTTACCTCATCACTGTCAAAATCCACATAATGACATTTGCTGCAATAATAATGAGGACTTAAGGGATTGACCTCCGTAATTCCCGCCATGGTTGCCACAAAAGAGCTTCCTACGGATCCACGGGAGCCTACCAGATATCCGTCCTCGACTGATTTCCATACCAGTTTCTGTGCAATGATGTACATTACGGCAAATCCGTTTTTGATAATGGAGTTCAGTTCTTTCTCCAGTCTCGCCTCTACGATCTGCGGCAGATCCGGTCCGTAGATCTCATGCGCCTTGTTGTAACAGATCTCTGTCAATGTCTTATCGCTGTCCGGAATAACGGGAGGACATTTATCCGGTCGTACCGGGGCAATCGTCTCGATCATATCCGCGATCATATTCGTATTCGTAATGACGATTTCTTCCGCTTTATCGCTTCCCAGATAGGAAAACTCTTCCAGCATCTCCTCCGTGGTATGTAAAAACAGCGGTGCCTGGTCGTCCGCATCATCAAATCCCCGTCCCGCCATGATGATACGGCGGTAGACCTCGTCCTCGGGATCCAGGAAATGCACGTCACAGGTAGCCACTACCGGTTTATGGAACTGCTCTCCCAGTGCCACTATTTTACGGTTAATATTCTGGATATCTTCAATAGAGTTCACACTCCGCACCTTTTCCGATGCGATCATGAACTTATTGTTACCGCAGGGCTGGATCTCCAGATAATCATAAAATTTTACCAGTCTCGCGATCTGGGCATCCGACTGTCCGTCCAACAGCGCCCGGTACAGTTCTCCCGCCTCACACGCACTTCCGAGGATGAGTCCTTCTCTGTACTTCATCACCAGACTCTTGGGAATTCTGGGATGCTTGTTAAAGTAAGTCAGATGGGACTGGGAGACCAGCCTGTACAGATTGATTCGTCCCAGATCGTTTTTTGCCAGAATGATCGCATGATAGGACGGCATCTTCTTTACCGCATCCACGCTGGAAGCCCCCAGCGCATTCACTTCCGTCAGGGTATGTATGTCTTCCTCTTCCAGCATTTTTATAAATTTCACAAAAATATGTGCGGTACACTCCGCATCATCCACGGCTCTGTGATGATTCTCCAGAGATATCCCCAGAGTCTTTGCCACCGCATCCAGGGTATGCTTTGACTGATTCTTCAACAATACGCGGGAGATGCCTACCGTATCCACGTAAGTAAATTCCTGCGGGTATCCCAGTCTCCTGCAGTTCTCCATGATAAAGCTCATATCAAAGCTTGCATTATGCGCCACCATGATACAGCCTTCACAGAACTCCAGAAACTGCGGCAGTATCACATCGATCATGGGGGAATCCATTACATCCTCATCCCGGATACTGGTCAGTTTCCCTATTTCAAAGGGAATGGGCACATCCGGATTCACAAAAGTGGAAAAACGATCCACGATCTCTCCGCCGGATACTTTTACGGCGCCGATCTCTATGATACGGTTATTTACCGGAGAAAAGCCGGTGGTCTCTATATCAAATACCACATAATCCTCATGCAGATCCTGCCCCTTGTCATTCGTCACGATCTCTTTCAGATCATCCACCAGGTAAGCTTCCACTCCATAGATGATTTTAAAGAAATCCTGTTTGTCGGGGTTTTCGTCCCCCGCTTCTTTCCTTTTTCCTTTTTCTGCCTTCCAGAGATCATCCCATACATGATTGGCATCCGTAAAGCTCTGTACCACACCGTGATCGGTAATAGCGATTGCCCTGTGCCCCCATTTGTAGGCTCTCTTAACGATATCCTTTGCCTCGGAGACTCCGTCCATATCACTCATTTTGGTATGACAGTGCAGCTCCACTCTCTTGCGGGCAGCGGTATCCATTCTTGTATTGGTAAAATCAGGAATCTTTTTAATGCCTGCAATGGATCCGATCGCCAGCTCATGATCGAACTTATCCATCATGCAGATGCCCTTTACTTTTAAGAAAGCTCCCGGCTTGATATCCCCTGTCACTTCCTTTACCTGATCCGTACGTACGAACATCTTGATCGTCATCGTATCGGTAAAATCAGATATATTGAAAATAATAATGGTCTTCTCATTCTTGATGTCACGGGTCTCCACCGACAAAACCTTGCCGCGGATGGTCACTTCTCCCATCTCACCGATCAGTTCCTCGATCTTCATGGCCTCGTCCTCAAAATCACGGCCATAGATCACATCCGGATTATCAGATCTCTTCAAGGCGCCTTTCTCAAAGCTGCCTCCCTTACGGAATTCACCTTTCTTAAACTCTCCGCGTTTAAATTCTCCTCTGGCGCCTCCCTGGAAGCTTCTGGTCATGCCGCCTGCATTCTCAGCCTTAGGCTTTTCCGAAGGTTCCTCGGCTTTGCTCTGTCCATCGGCCTGTACGGCATTGTCTTCCTGTACCCCGGAGGCCGCCGCATCTGCAGTATCATTTCCTTTCCGGCCTCTGACGCGGCTATAAATAGCATCCACCTGCTGACGTATTTTCAGTTCTTCTTCCTCCTGAAAACGTCCGGTTTCCTTTTCCACATATGCCGCATGTATCTTCACGGAAAATCCACAGCGTTCCACAAGAATTTTCTCGAGGATCTGCAGGATCTCCCCTTCCATGCTCCGGTTCAGGACCGTATCCTCCATGGTCAGCAACAGTTCGTTTTCCGAAGGATACTCCAGTTTTGCCGTTTTCAGGGCATTGTACTGGATATGACTGTATTCCCGGAATTCCTCCAGAATGCTTTCCTTATAGATGTCCATCAGTTTTTCCGGATTATACTGCGATGACAATTCAAACTTTTCATATATTTTGACCGTCAGATTGGCATTGGGGAACAATTGCTTTTTGATCTCCTGCTCCGCTGTCCAGATGTCTGCCTTCTGAATCAGACGTGTGCTTTTTAAATACACCCGAAGAAAGTCCCTGCGTTTTGTCGCCGAGACTCTCTCCACCTCCGTCTGCCCCATAAGGTCACGAATATTCTCATTCAGCTGTAATGCCGGAAATACTTCAAAAAACGGTTTACTCATCTATTTTCAACTCCAATGATCCAATTCCTCTTTTAAGGCAGGCAGCAGCTGATCTTCCGGAAGCTTTTTGATGATTTCTCCGTGTTTGATCAACAGGCCTTCTCCAATACCTCCTGCCACACCCAGATCAGCTTCCTTTGCCTCTCCGGGACCGTTTACCACGCAGCCCATAACTGCCACTTTGATATCCAGCGGATAATCTTCCACCAGTTTTTCCACCTTTGTTGCCAGATCGATCAGATTGATCTGCGTTCTGCCGCAGGTCGGACAGGATACTACCTCAATGCCGCCCTTTCTGAGTCCCAGGGTACGAAGGATCAGTTTGGCCGACTTGATCTCTTCCACCGGATCACCCGTCAGGGATACACGGATGGTATCACCGATGCCCTGATTTAAGATCAGGGACAGACCGATGGCGGATTTGATATTGCCGCTGTTTACCGTACCGGATTCAGTAATTCCCACATGCAGCGGATATACCGTCTTTCCTGCCAGGAGTTCATGGGCTTTTACGCACATCAGCACATCCGATGATTTAATACTGATGACCAGGTTATCATATCCAAGGTCTTCGATCATGTGTACCTTATCCAGCGCACTTTCCACAATGCCTTCGGCTGTCACTCCGCCATATTTTTCCACCAGCGGTTTCTCCAGCGATCCGCTGTTTACTCCCACACGAATGGGAATATTTCTCTCTTTTGCGGCATCCACCACCGCTTTTACCCGTTCTGTGCTGCCGATATTACCGGGATTGATACGAATCTTATCTGCGCCGTTTTCGATTGCAGCCAGCGCCATACGATAATCAAAATGGATATCCGCTACCAGCGGAATATGAATCTGCTTTTTGATCTCACGGATAGCCGCTGCCGCCTCCAAAGTAGGCACGGTACACCGGATAATCTCGCAGCCTGCCTTTTCCAGACGCAGGATCTGTTCTACCGTAGCTTTTACATCTTCCGTCTTTGTATTTGTCATAGACTGGATCGCAATGGGATTCCCCCCACCGATCTTTCGGTCACCGATCTGTATTACTTTTGTATGCATTCTGTAAGTATCTTTATCGTTCATAGGGACACCTGACCTTTCTAGTCTCTCATATATGACTATAACTATACCCCTTTTACAAAACTATTGTCAATTCGCAAAAAGCGCCAAACCATTCTGCTTTTCCCTCCCATATCTGCGTTGTCAATAAGGAATATTTCACAAGCTGAAATAGCCCGGCCGGTTCTGTTTCGCATATCCCATCAGCTCCAGTTCCATCAGTTTCCGATTCAGTGTGGTAATATCCGGATACTCGCCTTTCTCCCAGGCGTCTCTCAGAATTTCCTCGGTTGCTTTCGGTACCGCGTCCAGCAATCCGTACACCCATTGCAATGATGCTTCCAGGTTCTTGATCGTATTTTCTTTTGCCGCTCTTTTTCGCTTTGCTTTTTTCTTTTCTTCTGAATTACGGTTATCGTCACCGATAATATTCTGTTTTTTCTCCCAGTTCTCCAGAAATTCTTCCAGAAAGCTTTCCGGAGAGAGGAATACTCCGGCTCCCTGCATGAGTAAGCGGTTGCATCCGTCGCTGAGTCTGTCCGTGATCCGACCCGGTACCACATATACATCTTTTCCCTGCTCCAGAGCCATGTCCACCGTGATCAGTGTTCCGCTCTTCCGTCTCGCCTCTATGACGATCACCGCATCGGAAAGTCCGCTGACGATACGGTTTCTGGGTGGAAAAAAGGCAGGCATCGGCTGTATCCCCGGAGCATAGGTGGAGATCAGCCCTCCCGATACCTGCAGCTGTTCGTATAATCCTCTGTTCTGGCTGGGATAGCAAATGTCCACACCGCATCCCAGCACCCCAAAGGATACTCCTCCCGCGGACAATGCCGCCTGCTGGCTGACACCGTCGATTCCTCTTGCCATGCCGCTGATGACCTGGATCTTCCGGCTCCCCAGATACCGCCCCAGTTCTTCCGCCACGAAACGACCGTATTCCGAACATTCTCTGGCTCCAATGACCGCTACGGACGGTTGTGTGCTTTCCGGCAGTATCCCCCTGTAAAAGATCCCGTAGGGCGGATCCGGAATTTTCCGGAGTTTCTCCGGGAATTCCGGTTCTTCCCGCAGCACCAGACGGATCTGTTTTTCTTCCAGCTGACGATACTCCTCCTGCAATCCCCCGCTTTTTTTCTGTCTGTCCATGTATTCTGCCACAGAATCACTCAGTATTTCTTTCCATCCGGATACCCCGGCTTCATAAACCGCCTGCGGACTTCCGAAACGTTCCAGCAGCTGTCCCGCACGGATTCCTCCGATCATGGGAATACTGCAGATCCAATAGGCATACATTCTCTCTTTTTCTGTCATTTTCCTTTATCCTTTTTAATTCCAATATTTTTCCGAAGGCCGGTAGCATGCCGCCTCCAGCAGATGTTCTTTTATAATGTTTTTACTTCCTTCCAGGTCTGCTATGGTACGGGCAGTCTTCAGAATACGATGATACGCTCTGGCGCTGAGTTTCAGTGTGTCGTACAGCCGCTCCATGACCCCGGTCTCTTCCGCTCCCAGCTCGCAATATTTCTCCATATCCGCCGACGGGATGTCTCCGTTAAAGCGATACCCGGTTCCCGCAAAGCGTTCTGCCTGAATCTCTCTGGCGCATCTGATCTTCTCTTTCATCTCCTCACTGCCCGTTGACAAAACCGATCTCTGTAAATGCAAAATATCTACCGGCTGTAATTCCACACACAAATCTATCCGGTCCAGAATCGGTCCCGATACTTTCCCCAGATATTTTTCGATCTGAGGCTGCGTACAGCGACATTTATTACGATCCGGATAATATCCGCAGGGGCAGGGGTTCATTGCCGCCACCAGCATGAAATCCGACGGATAGTTGATCATCCCGGCCGCCCTGGCAATCTGTACTTTGTGATCTTCCATCGGCTGCCGCATACTGTCCAGTACCGTTCTTGAGAATTCCGGCAATTCATCCAAAAAGAGTACTCCCCTGTGCGCCAGTGATACCATTCCCGGTCTCGGAATACCGGTTCCGCCGCCGATCAGCGCAGCCTGGGTAACCGTATGATGTGGGGCAAAAAACGGTCTCTGTGTGATCAGCGCCTGTCCTGCCGAAAGCAGACCCGCCACACTGAAGATTCCGGTCACTTCCAGACTTTCTTCCAATGTAAGCGGCGGCAAAATTCCGGGGATTCTCCCTGCTATCATGGATTTCCCCACTCCCGGCTGTCCCACCATTAACAGATTATGAAATCCTGCTGCCGCAATCATGGCTCCTCTCTTGGCGTTTTCCTGTCCGGTCACCTCCCGGAAGTCTCCCCTGTCCTTTCCGCCTTCCTTCTGCAACAGGTCCTCTGCCCGGATCCTTGGTTTATAAATATGGTTTTCCTCCTCGGACGGATTCAGCAATGCGGCCACCAGCTCTGTAAGACTGTCCACTCCCCACACCGTGATTCCCGGGATCACTGCTGCCTCCAGTGCGTTTTCTCCGGGTACTACGATCTTCCTGATCTCCTTTTTAGCTGCCTCCTGTACAATGGGAAGTACACCTTTTACCTTTTTAATCTCCCCGTTTAATCCCAGTTCTCCCAGAAACAATGTGTCCCGCAGGGTTTCCTCCGGCAAAAGTTCCATGTCTCTTAATAATCCCATTGCTATCGGAAGGTCAAATGCAGTACCGTCCTTACGCCTGTCCGCCGGTGCAAGGTTGACGGTAATATGACAGGGCGGAAGCTGAAATCCGGAATTTTTCATGGCAACGCATACTCTTTCTTTGGATTCTCTGACTTCACTTCCCAGGGAACCTACCATTTGAAACGACGGAAGTCCTCCCGCAAGATCCACTTCCACACGGATCAGCTGTGCCTGCAGTCCGTAAACTGCGGCCGAATGAATAGTTGTAAACATAAAATACCTCCTTTTTGAACGTCTTAAAGAAAACCTTTATAGAGTTTGTGAATAAAATAATGGAAATTTTAAGAATGCCCCTGACAATGCTTCGGGCATAATAATCAATAACGTAAAACAGATAATATTAGAATTTGTATTTAGAATATATTTTTTATTCCGGCGGCTTACGGTACTCCGTAAAGCCACCGGTCATTTCATCAGATCTTATTTTCCATACTGTCGGGATCCTGTGCGAACTGGATCGCATGCTCCCTGTCGATCTTGCCTTCGAAATACAGCTGTACAATCGCCTCATCCATGGTGATCATTCCCAGCTTACGGTTCGTCTGCATAACACTTGCCAGCTGATGGGATTTTCCTTCCCGGATAAGATTACGCACCGCATGATTGGCATGCATGACCTCAAAAGCCGCCACACGATGTTTTCCATCTGCTGTGGGAATCAGCTGCTGGGATATCACGGCCTCCAGCGTATTGGAAAGCTGTACTCTGATCTGTTGCTGCTGGTGCGGCGGGAATACATCGATTACACGGTCTACGGTACTGGCCGCACCGATCGTATGCAGCGTGGACAGTACCAGATGTCCCGTCTCTGCTGCCGTAATGGCAACACTGATGGTTTCAAAATCTCTCATCTCACCCACCAGAATAACATCCGGATCTTCTCTGAGGGCCGCTCTCAGTGCATTGGCGTAATTGTTGGAGTCGATACCGATCTCTCTCTGATTGACCATAGACATTTTATGCTGATGCAGATACTCGATAGGATCCTCCAGCGTAATTACATGCGCGTCCCTGTTATTATTAATTTTATCAATGATCGCCGCAAGTGTGGTGGATTTACCGCTTCCGGTAGGGCCGGTGACCAATACCAGTCCACGTTTTCTCTGGTATAATTCCACAACCGATTCCGGTACGCCCAGTTCTTCCGGAGAAGGCACCACGGTTCCCACCAGTCGGAATGCCAACGCTACAGAACCTCTCTGCTTATACGCGTTTACACGGTAACGTCCGCAGTTCGGAATAGAGAAGGACATATCGTATTCTCCGCGTTCTTCAAAACGTTCCCGCTGCACTTCAGTCATAATATTTACCAGAACTTCCAGTGTATCCGCAGGAAGCATCTTGGGATAATCCATGGTGATCAGATTACCGTTCACACGCATTTTCGGCGGAATTCCCACCGTAAGGTGCACATCACTGGCTCCTGCTTCTTTTGCAGCCCTGAGTATTTCTTCTATTGTCGGCATAATTATTGTTCCTCACTTTGCTGAGCTTATCTCTTCATAATATAACGGTTATCCATCGTCTTCATGACATCCACAATTGTAATGTCGTCATTTTCCGGAAGGGACAGCGTTAAAATACTGTTGTCACGGAAGCTGACTACCGTAGGCCTTAAGACATTGTTCTCATTCTCATTCAATACCAGTGCCTTTTCTCCCGTACTGAGTTCGACACTTGCTCCCGGCGGCAGAATATTAATAGATTTTATGAGTGCTCTGACCGTCTCCTGATCATATACTTCAGGATGATCCAGCAATTCCTGTATTGCCTTCACTTCTGACTGCGCCGTTCCCTGTAATGTCATAGCCGTGATCTCATCAAAGCGGTTCGCCACCAGTAAAACATTTGCTCCGGCAAGCATCTTATACCGGCTTTCTTTTCCTTCCTCCGGGAAAAGATCCAGCTGCTTTCTGGTAGCCTGCTGACAGATCCTGCGGATTCCGGGACCGTCCGTTGCGAAGGCTTCTTCTATCATGCTATATGCCTCTTCCTGTGTTTCACAGTTTCTCAGCATATCATCTCTGGAATACGGAGCCCCATAATACACCGCATCATGCTTCTTTAGCTTTCCCATATCATGAAGGATCGCCGCACACACTGTATGATATTGTTCTTCCCGTCTTATATTCATTACATGGGTGATCATGGCGCAGAGTATTGCCACATTCAGGGAATGTCTGGAGACATAGTCCTCCAGGCTTCTCAGATTCTGGTAGAAATTGATTTTTTCATCTAAATGTCCATAGTTGCGGATCACCATATCCGCGATTGCCTGTGTCCGGCTCTGTTTTCTGGTCTTCAGAATACGATCCAGTTCCTCTTCGATGCTGCTCACAGCCTTGATCTGAAACCGTTCAAATTCCAGATCTTCCTGTGTCATGGGAGGCAGCGGTTCTGCCGGTTCCAGAACATAAACACCGAGCAAGCCGAAATTACGTATACTTTCTATTGCTTGTACTGACAAAAGGGAATTCCTGTCAAATAACAGAATACTTTTCTTATTGTATACCGGCCTGGCCAGACGCATTCCGGTTTTTAAGTCTTCTGTCCTTACAAAATGCATCCCTTTTTCCCCCTTTTATCGAATCGTAATATTTACGTGCAGCTAAGTAAGCACTTATAGAAATAAATATATCACAGTGTCCATAAATTGACAAGGTCGTGTTTAGTCCTCACGAAGTTCCTGTGCCAGTTTGTGCAGTGCCCTTTTTTCCATACGTGACACGTAGCTTCTGGATATTCCAAGCATATCTCCCACTTCCTGCTGCGTATGCTCCTTCCTTCCGAGCACCCCGTACCGTAAGACAAGGATCCGGTACTCCCTTTCCGTCAGGCATTTGTCCAATGCCAGAAACAGTCTCTTTATATTTCTTCCCAGCTCCAGATCCTCTACCACATCCTTCTGCTTTTCCTGAATGATATCCAGCAGGTGTATGGCATTTCCTTCTTTGTCCTGACCGATCGGTTCATATAATGACACTTCCCTGGAGAGCTTTTTGCGGCTGCGCAGCATCATCAGAAGCTCATTATCAATGCATCTGCAGGCATAAGTTGCCAGTCTCCCTTTGCCGGAATCAAAGGAATTTACTGCCTTGATCAGCCCGATACATCCAATGGAGATCAGGTCTTCCATATCCTCATCTATATTTTGGTATTTTTTTGCAATATGTGCCACCAGACGTAAGTTTCTCTCCACCAGGATCTCCTTTGCCTGTCTGGCTTCTTCCACGGTACCTTCACGGAGCATACGGATATAATAAGCTTCTTCGTGCGCGGTTAATGGCTGCTGAAAGGTCTTCAAAAAGCACCTCCGTGGGACAGTTGCTTATGATAGTTTATGTGTTTTTCTGTCCACAAGTGCCTGTCAGTCTCACCGGATTCTCAGAATAAAAACTGTGCCATCACATAATTGCTCAGATCCAGTCCTCTCTTTGTCAGCGCAAGAAAACGTTCCCCCGATTCCGTGCAGTCTACCGTCAGCAGACCGTCTGCAATATTCTGCTCTATGATTTTTCCATAGACTTCTTCCATCCGCTTGCCATACTGTTTCTGAAACGCCTCGTAGGATACGCCTCTTGTCAGGCGCAGTCCCAGGAACATCGTCTCTTCCATCCGGTCCTGTACCGTAAGTTTCTGCACTTCTTCCCTGCATTCCAGCGGATGCTCCAGATATTCCGTAAGTGCTCTTTTGTTCTGAAATCTCACGTTATCGACCATGGACGCCGCTCCGATCCCGAAGCCCAGATAATTCCTGCGCACCCAGTATCCCACATTATGTCTGCATTCATAGCCTTCGATCGCATAATTAGAGATTTCATAACGTCTGAATCCATACTGTGCCAGAATCTCTATCGTCTCCTCGTACATGGCCCGTTCCGTATCTTCATCAGGCAGCGATAGTTTCCCTTTTTCCTGCATTGTGGCAAAGGGAGTCCCTTCTTCCACGATCAGGCTGTACGCGGATATATGCTGCGGCATGGGATCCAGATGCAGCACTTTTTCCAGCGTATCCCGATACGTATCTAACGTCTGTCCCGGAAGTCCGCTCATTACATCCACGTTTATATTCCGAAAACCTGCTGCCACCGCTTCCCGGTACACCTCACAAAAGCAGTCAAAATCATGGATTCTGCCAAGTATTTGCAATTCTTTTGCCTGCGCCGACTGCATGCCGATGCTGAGTCTGTTGATTCCGGCTGCATGAAAGCTGCGAAGCTTCTCTTCAGATGCAGTTCCGGGATTTACCTCCATCGTGATCTCCGCATCTTGCGCCACCTCGAAGTTCTCCCGGATAATATCCATCAGCTGCCGCACACATTCCCCGGATAACAGAGACGGCGTTCCCCCGCCTAAAAATATACTTGTCACCATGCGGTCTTCATACGCTGCCGCTCTTCCCCTGATTTCTGCAAAAAGTGCAGCCATATAAGCTCCGATCGTCTGCGCCGTCGCCGGTGCGGACAGGAAATCACAATAGCTGCACTTTTTTACACAAAAGGGAATGTGAATATATAATTCCAATTCCTTCTGTTCCATATAAATCTCCATCGATAATTATTTATCGTCATCGAGCTTCAGTACACTCATGAATGCCTTCTGAGGAATCTCTACATTGCCGAACTGACGCATACGTTTCTTACCCTCTTTCTGCTTCTCAAGCAGTTTCTTCTTACGGGTAATATCGCCGCCGTAGCATTTTGCCAGCACATCCTTACGCATCGCCTTCACGGTCTCTCTTGCGATCACTTTGCCACCGATCGCCGCCTGAATGGGGATCTCGAATAAGTGTCTGGGGATCTCGTCCTTCAGCTTTTCACACATTTTACGTCCTCTCTCATAAGCCGAATCGGCAAAAACGATGAAGGACAGTGCATCCACTTCCTCACGGTTGATCAGAATATCCAGCTTCACAAGATTGGATCTCTCATATCCTTTCAGATCATAGTCAAACGAAGCGTAACCGCGGGAACGGGATTTCAAAGCATCGAAAAAGTCATAGATGATCTCATTCAACGGCAGTTCGTATTTTAATAAGGCTCTGGTGCCCTCGATATATTCCATGCCGAGATATTTGCCGCGGCGCTCCTGGCACAGTTCCATAATCGAACCGATGAACTCGCTTGTCACCATGATCTCCGCATTTACCACCGGTTCTTCCATATATTCGATCTCCGAAGGATCCGGCAGATTGGAAGGATTGGTCAGTTCGATCACTTCGCCGTTGGTCTTGTGTACTTTATAGACAACGCCGGGCGCAGTGGTCACCAGATCAAGATTGTACTCTCTCTCCAGTCTCTCCTGGATGATTTCCAGATGTAACAGTCCCAGGAAACCGCAGCGGAAACCAAATCCCAAGGCAATCGAAGTCTCCGGCTCGTAGAACAGGGAGGCATCATTTAACTGTAGCTTTTCCAGTGCATCTCTCAGATCCGGGTATTTGGAACCATCCGCGGGATAGAGACCGCAATACACCATGGACTGCACCTTTTTATAACCGGGCAGAGGCTCCGCACAGGGATTGTTGTCATCTGTTACCGTATCACCTACCGCCGTATCTTTTACATTTTTAATAGAAGCGGTAATATATCCTACCATTCCGGCAGAAAGCTCGTCACAGGGAATAAATTGTCCTGCACCGAAATAGCCTACTTCCACGACTTCTTCCTTTGCACCGGTTGCCATCATACGGATCACAGTACCCTTTTTTACCGTACCTTCCATCACACGGCAGAAAATGATAACTCCCTTATAGGAATCATACACGGAGTCAAAGATCAGTGCCTGCAAGGGATTCTCCGGATTCCCCTTCGGTGCCGGAATCTTCTTCACGATCTGTTCCAGCACTTCCTCAATGCCGATACCGTTTTTCGCGGAAATCAGTGGTGCATCCTGTGCCTCAATGCCGATCACATCTTCGATCTCCTCGATGACTCTCTGCGGATCAGCACTGGGCAGGTCGATTTTATTGATGACTGGAAATACATCCAGGTCATGATCCAGTGCCAGATAGACATTGGCCAGGGTCTGTGCTTCGATACCCTGTGCCGCATCCACGACAAGGATCGCTCCGTCACAGGCTGCCAGGGATCTGCTTACTTCGTAGTTAAAGTCTACATGTCCCGGAGTATCGATCAGATTGAAAATATATTCTTCGCCGTCCTGTGCCTTGTACACGGTACGCACCGCCTGCGCTTTGATCGTGATACCGCGCTCTCTCTCCAGGTCCATATTGTCCAGGACCTGTGCCTGCATCTCTCTGCTGGTAAGGAGTCCTGTTTTTTCGATAATACGGTCCGCCAGGGTGGATTTACCGTGATCTATATGTGCCACAATACAAAAATTGCGGATCTTGCTCTGGTCTATTGCTGCCATTTATGATTTCCTTTCTGTTACAGTTCAAAAGTAAGAGTGACTGCCTTTTCACATCCATCCCTGCAACTTACGATTGTAGCAGAATTCTGAAATCTTGTCTATGATTTTATATGTAACCGCTTATGCTCCCCGCAGTACCATATCCAGAATATGCGCCAGCGGATCACAGGCATTTTTTGCTTCTTCCAGGGTATTGTTTTGTGCTCCCAATTCCACCAGCAGCGTCCGTGGGCGCAGATGCATATTGTACCGATATCCTTTCAGGTAAATCCTTCGGGTCAGTCCCGGATAATACTCTGCGGCTTTCAACTGCATCTGAAAAGAAAAAGCCAGATTCGCCTCCTGGTTTTCATTGTATAAATAATCAATATCTCCTGTCTTCCGGGTACGGCTGAGGCCGTTAAAAAACATAAATTTTGCAGTGGGTCTGCCTTCAATCTCCGTAACCAGTCTGGTACTTTCCGCCACCTCATCCCTGTGCAGATCTATCACAACCTGTATGGACGGATTTTCCGCCAGGATCTGTTCCACCGCAGGAAGGGCTCTGGAATAGGCATTGTCCCTTGTCTCCACATCATACTGTCCGGTATGGTGAAGTACATGATATCCGTATTGTTCTGTCAGCACCTTTGCCAGATACGCTCCCACTCCCACGATACCGGTGTTACAGTCCCCCGGCACCGAATCGGCAAAAGTTTCCTGGGAATGCGTATGATAGATCAGTATCTGCGGTTCTTCTCCTTCCCGCGGAAGCGTCATGTCCACACCCATGAATTTATCCACTGCCAGCTGGTCACTTCCCGCCATCGTATTGGCATCTATCGTGTAAAAATTGCTTACCAGTGTTTCATAATCCGTCAATTGCACAAGGTCGATCTGCAGCTGCTGTTCTGCAGGTATAAACTCTCCGGCTGCAGTTATCTGTGGTTCCTGCAAAGCTTCCGCCGGCTGCTGCGGAGCCGTATCCTCTTTCGGAATTATGATTTCCTCACTGATCAGATCTTCCGTTGTCAAAGTCCGGCAGGTTGTCTCATCCTCCGGACTCTGTGTTCCCTTTTCCGCCATATTTCCATATCCCAGCAGCGGGATCGTTTCTTTCAGCGTCTGTTCCAGCAGAAAGTCCGTTCCCTCTTCCGTCTGCTGCCGGTTTTCGACATACGCAAATACCGGAAATTCATTTTCCCCGCCGTCCAGCAGAAAGAATCCACAGCAGGCGGTCATGAGCATCATCACAATCCTGTTCCTGATACCTTTTGTGTTTTCTACGGTTTCCACTCCCCTTCCGGCACTGTCTTCCTTATATATATGCGGCTATGCCCAATTTTTTTCCATGGCGATATTGATTCCCTCTGACACCGTATAACTGACTCTTTTGATCACAGAATCAATATCTTTTCCTGTCATATACATATTATTCAACTCCGCAAATGCCATTCTGTGCTGCCCCATATATTTCACAGCATCAAACTCCTTTTCTCCGCTCATCAGCTTTTCCAGTGCATCCCCCACGATCGTAGCCGCGTCAACCACTGTCGGAATACCGACGGCGATGACAGGTACCCCCAGTGTCTCTCTGGTCAACGCATTCCTATGATTTCCCACACCCGAACCCGGCTGGATTCCCGTATTCGTAATCTGGATGGTCCGGTTCAGCCGCTTTGTACTGCGTGCCGCCAATGCATCCACTACAATAAGCGCTTCCGGTCCGGTCTCTTTTACCACTCCGCTTATGATCTCAGCAGTCTCCATGCCCGTCTTTGCCATAACTCCGGGCTCGATACTGCTGACAAGATTCATCCTGGTACAGTTGTAAGCCGCTTTGCCATAAGCCCTGACTACATGTCTGGTGATCAGCAGATTATCTACCACCTGCGGTCCCAGGGCATCGGCCGTCACTTCACGATTCCCGAGTCCCACCACCAGAACAGACAATTCCTCCCGTTCCTGCGGCATCATCTTCAGAAGTTCCTCTGCCAGTGCTTCCGAGATCTCCCGATGATAATCATCATCCGGCTCCACCATAGCCGGCGCTTCCATCGTTACATAGACTCCCATCGGTTTTCCAAGCATTTTTTCCGCATTTTTCGTATCTATCGTGACTTTGGTAATACGAATATCGGTTTCTTCCTCATAATGCTCCTCTACCGACACACCTCTCAGTCTGCTTTCTTCCTCGTTAACACTTTCCCTTGCCTCCAGAGCCAGGTCCGTTCTAATTTGAAAAGTCTCCATTTTACACCCTCTGACCACATTTTTATGCATAGTGTTTTGTGTTATATTTTTTTCAAAAATCCGCAAAATATGTATTGACAAAAGCTGCCAGATTGTCTACACTACAATAGTATGTTTACGTTAGTCTTCCGTGTCTGGCTAAAGTGAAACATTTCTTGTAAATTATAATTTTATTGTATACATTATGGAGGTGTACGACTTGGCTAACATTAAATCTGCAAAAAAGAGAATTTTAGTATCCCGCACAAGAGCTGACAGAAACAAGGCTATCAGATCCGGCGTTAAGACCGCTATCAAGAAGGTATACGCTGCAATCGAGAACGGTGACAAGGAAGCTGCAAAGGCTGAACTTGCTGCTGCTACCAAGACTATCGAGATGGCTACTTCTAAGGGCGTTTATCACAAGAACAACGCTGCAAGAAAGGTTTCCCGTCTGAGCAAAGCTGTTAACGGAATGGCTTAATTTTTCTTACATCGATACAGAATTTAAGGCATACAAAAAGCACCTATACCGTCATGTAGGTGCTTTTCTTATGCGCTTTTTTCTTTACCTTCTGCGTCCACCGCCGCCGTGGCTGACGCCGCTGCTGCTGTGATGGCTTCCACCGTGTCCGCCGCTGTGCCCGCTGCTATGACTACTGCCGCTGCTACTGTTGGTCTCGATTCTTCTGGTCACTACGTTTTTACGCAGGTACTGATCTCTGGTGTCATTGATCTTCGGCTTTTTGCCATCGACATATTGATTCGGTGTCGTGGTATCCTTTGCCTTCGTCTGTCTCAGGTTCACCAGTGCATAAATCAGCGCAACGACAAATCCTGTCACGATCCAGGGAAATACCGACATAGGCACTGTCTCTTTGCTCTCTTCCATGGTTCTGGTCACATAATCCACATAGGCTCTGTATGCTTTGTACGGGCTGTCATCTACATAATTATAGACAATATCCAGTGTCCGGTCGATCTCATAATTTCCAAAATAGTCATAGACATTTCCACAAGTCGATAACCAGCTTCCCTTCTGTCCCTCATACCAGTTATCCAGCAAAAGGACGCCGTTACCGTGCACCTTGTCATAGCCAAAGTTGCTGTAATCGTAGAAGTTGTCAGCCAGATCTCTCATTGCGGTCTCCCAATCGGTGCTGCCGACTTCTTTTGCGTGAAACTCCTCCGCCAGACCGGGATTCTGCAGATCATACTCCACAGATTCGGAAATCGTGACAACTACAATATCCGCCTGTATTTTCTCTTCGCATTGTGCTATGTAATCCCGCAGGTTCTGTTCTTCCTCGTCTGTCAAAACATCCGCATAGTCAAAAACACGTTCTGTGGGATCCTGGGCATTCGCCCGGACAGTCTTTGCTGTTGCAAAGTGAATCACTGCCGCTACGATGGTAACCACTGCCAGCACCCCGGCAATAATGAACCACACTTTAAAATATTTGAAGTACTGTCTCCGTGCTTCCCTCTTAATATCTTTTTCCATTGTTTCGTTATCCTTCCCTCATAATCATTACAACAGACTGGCAATTGCATTCAGCATGCACAAAATTGCCGTCAGTGTCACTCCCAGTGTTCCCGCATAAGCCCACACCTTCGCTTTGGAGATGGGTGCGATGCCTACCAGTTTACCGGTCTGTCCGTTTACATAGAAAGGATATTCTTTCCCTTTGTAAGTATAATCATATTTCCATACCGGCAAAAGACCGTAATTCACAGAGCTGTCCGTCACGCTGACATTTTCTGCCATTTTACGGACACTGGAATATCCGGAATAGCTGTCATTCAGCATTTTCTCCGCATCTTCCTGCATCTTGGCTTTTGCACGGCTCTCTACCAGGTCGGAAGTCATATTGTAGCGCTCGCTATAGAATCCGGATAAATATTCCGGTTTGAATTCCTGCATTTCCTTGTAATCAAACGGCTCCATGAGATCCATGACATCATCCGGCATACCTACGGATGCATCTACAGGAATCTTGTCAAAATCAATATCCATGTCACGGACAATATCATAATAAGAAGTCTCCGTATACTGGGTATTACCGGTGGTCCAGCTGCGCACCTTGGTTCCCTCTCCATGGAAGGTACAATTGGTATTATAATCATAAAACCAGAACGGTACATAATCACCGTGGATGCCATTCAGTCTTACCTCAGACAGAAAATCCGTCGGTGCGAAAACGCACTTTTCAAACTTGCTGCGGATCAACTGTTTACAGCCTTCCTTGCCCATCTTGAACGGGATCAGCATATGCGGTGTATATGTGCCGGATATCTGGTCATCTACGATCAGATAATTATCGCAATAGGGGCACTGGGTAGCGGAGGTTGCAGCTGTCATAGGGATCTCACCGCCACAGTTCGGGCATACCTTCGTAACCTTTTGCTGTGCATTCCCTATAGCACTTTTCGGTTGTGCTGCGGTACCGGTCGTGCCGCTTTCCTGTGCTTGTGCATCGGCACCGGCTGCAGGCTGACCGTTCTCCTCTTCACTCATTACGATCACGCCGTCTTCACGTTCCTCGCTGTCTTCACTCTCACAGAAAGGACAGAACATTTTCTTTTTCTCCGGACTGTAGACCACATTGCCGCCACAGTTTTTACATCTAAAGATCATCTTTCTTACCCCTCACCTTCTGTCATGTTACGACCATTCTCTCGGTAAACTCTTAATTTTTATCTTATCATACTTCTCTATCTATTTCCATATTGCAAAATTGCACGAAAACATTTATTATCGTTCCTGTCCGGACATTCTGTTTATCTTTTCATCAGTTCTTCGTAATCCTCCGGTAAGAAACGATGATAAATCACATGGTATCCTTCGTCCCGGAAGCAATAGCAGTAGGGATCCCCCACTTCCTCCGGAAAACGGATCATAAGATCAAAATCCTCTCCCTGCATCTCTTCCATGTAAATATTCTGCGAATATCGTAAAAATAACTGCCGGATATCCTCCAGGCGGCAATCATGCTGCCCGATCATGCGGATCAACTCACCGATAAATCCTTTTTCTGCATAATTTTCATGAACATAAACGCTTCCTTCTTCCGGAACACAGAGGCAAAACCGTTCTCCCCCACGAGTGACGGTAAGTTTTCCAAGCCTCTGTATCATGTCTTCCGGCTGATTGTCCAATATGCTTTCCATCTCTTCCGCAGTAGCGGTGGTCTCCAATAAATGATTCAGTGTAGATAACGGATAATAGAACCGGATTTTTTCCCGACGAAAGCCAAGTTTTGCCTGCTCTTCCTGTATCACATCGATCAGATTCTTTTCTAATTTATTGAAATCCATGCAAGCTGTTTCCTCTCTTCTCCAGAAAATCAGTCCAGAAATTTATCCAGTTCTGTCTCTACAACAGCACGTTTTTTCACTTTCGGAGAACGGATCAATTTTCCCTGTGCAATAACCACATCCACCTTTCTGAGCACACGCAGGTCTTCTAACGGATTCTTCTCTACGACGATCATATCCGCGCATTTTCCGGGCTCCAGAGTACCGGTAATATCTCCGATTCCGGCCATTTCCGCGCCGCGGCAGGTTGCGGTATACAGTGCAAATGCATTGGATACTCCGACATATTTATGGAAATAATATAACTCTCTCCAGAAATCATACTGGGTGATCCAGGGACATCCCACATCATTGCCGAGTACTACCGGGATGTCGTTGGCAATGGCTGCTTTCGCACAATCGATAATGCCCTCAAATACTACATTGCCGTTAAACTGCTCCACTTCGGAAGCATTGGTAACAGAACGGTCAAACAATGCATAGGGAAGTGCCGGAGACAGAGTCGTACACAAAAAAGCATGATTTTCTTTGAAAAGAGCTATCATTTCCTCGTCTGCTTTCGCACCGTGTTCAATGGAATCCACACCGTTTGCCAGCGCTGCTTTTACGCCCTCAGGAGATTCTACATGTGCTGCCACCTGATACCCCATGGCATGTGCTTTATCACAGACGGCTTTCACCATTTCGGGCGCCATTTTCAATTCTCCGGGCACACCTTTTTCCTTTGCATCCAGAACACCGCCGGTGATCATAAGTTTCACCAGATCTACTTTCTGTGCTTGGGACACTTCCAGATGCTGCAGTGCCTCTTCTATACTGCCCGCTGCAATGGCTACAGAGCCGGCCATATGTCCGCCGGGAACAGAGATTCCCTCATTGGCTGCCAGGATTCTGGGACCGGGCTTTTTGCCTGCAGCAATATCATCACGTAATCTGGTATCGAAGTCTCCCAGACCTCCCACAGTACGGATTGTAGTCACGCCACTGTAAAGTTCGTCCCTGGCAAAACCGCAGACCATATTGTAGGCAATGGCTTTCGTCAAACCATTGCTCATGATCTTTTTTACCAGAGCCTCATTGTCACGCTGTTTCTTCTGTGGTTTGCCGTTACCGGCCAGATGCACATGCATATTAATCAGACCGGGTAGAATGTATTTTCCCTGCAGATCAATTTCTTCATAGCCTTGTGTGGTTGGATATTGCTTTTTCGCTTCTTCCAAAGGTAAGATATCCTTAATCTTTCCATCCTCTACCAGTATTGCCTTTCCTTCCTGTACCTGCATGTCTTTCGTACCGTCTAAAATTTTAACGTTTGTCAACAAATATTTCATATGACCCTCTCCGTCCTCGTATTTTCTATGGCTGCCGCCTGATTTCAATCTTTCTCATTAATACTATACAACTTCATGGGATAATCTGTAAACTCATTTATCGCTATATGAATTCACATTGGGAATACGTCAGGTTAAAAAGAAAACTACTATGCTTTGCATTCACATAGCATAGTAGTCTCTTTGTTGCAAGTGTTATTATGAACTTTTGTAAATTACTTATTGTAGCACACGATCTGGCCGAAGTCAGCCTTAAGGGAGGCGCCACCCACCAGACCACCGTCGATGTCTGCCTGTGCAAACAGTTCGGGAGCGCTGGAAGCAGATACAGATCCGCCATACTGGATACGGATAGCAGCTGCGGTTGCATCATCATAGATCTCAGCGATGCACGCACGGATTGCCTTACATACTTCCTGTGCCTGCTCGGTAGTAGCAACTTTGCCGGTACCGATTGCCCAGATTGGCTCGTATGCGATAACAGCGGTTGCAGCCTGTGCAGCCGTTACATTCAGGAATGCGATCTTGATCTGCTGACGGATAAAGTCAATGGTAACGCCCTGCTCTCTCTGGGTCAGAGTCTCACCACAGCAGATAATGGGAGTAATGCCATGCTCGAACGCTTTGAGAACCTTTTTGTTTACGGTCTCATCGGTCTCTGCAAAGTACTCTCTTCTCTCGGAGTGACCGATGATCACGTACTTCACGCCTGCATCATCCAGCATTGCGGGAGAAATCTCGCCGGTGAAAGCACCCTTCTCCTCGAAATACATATTCTCGGCACCAATCATGATATTGGAACCCTTTGCTGCCTCCCTAGCAGGGATGATGTCGATTGCGGGAACGCACAGAAGTACGTCTACTTCATCATTTGCTACAAGGGGCTTTAAAGTATTGATCAGTTCTACTGCCTGACTGGGAGTCATGTTCATCTTCCAGTTGCCGGCAATGATCTTCTTTCTTGCCATAACCATACACCTCTTTATTCTATCTATCAATTATATATCGGAGAATGCCTATGGCATTCTCCTCGGAATAATTTAGTAATTCTTAGGCGGCGTACTATGACGCCTTAGAATTACTTTATTCCGTTTTGTCGTCTGCTGCTGCAACACACGGCGTTGCATTCCAAGATATTCTCTTATTTGTCGTCTGCTGCTGCAACGCCGGGCAGTTCTTTTCCTTCCAGGAACTCCAGGGAAGCACCGCCACCGGTAGAGATGTGGCTCATCTTGTCAGCGAAACCAAGCTGGTTAACAGCTGCTGCGGAGTCACCGCCACCGATAATGGTAGTTGCATCGGTCTCAGCCAGAGCCTTAGCTACAGCGATGGTACCTGCTGCCAGGGTAGGATTCTCGAATACGCCCATAGGTCCGTTCCATACAACGGTCTTGGCAGTCTTAACAGCGTCTGCATACAGAGCTGCGGTCTTAGGTCCGATATCGCATCCCTCTCTGTCTGCAGGCATATTGGTAACATCATATACCTCAACCTCTACAGGAGCATCGATAGGGTTAGGGAAATCAGCGATGGTTACGGAGTCAACGGGAAGCAGCAGCTTCTTGCCCAGCTTCTCAGCCTTTGCCATCATTTCCTTACAGTAGTCGATCTTGGTATCATCTACCAGAGACTTACCGATTTCATAGCCCTGTGCCTTTAAGAAGGTGTAAGCCATACCACCACCGATGATCAGGGTATCGCACTTCTCCAGCAGATTGGAGATAACGTTCAGTTTATCGGCAACCTTAGCACCACCCAGGATAGCTACGAAAGGTCTTACGGGATCTTCTACAGCCTTACCTAAGAAGTTGATCTCCTTCTCCATCAGGTAACCTACTACGTTCTCGCCACCCTTAGCGGTGATGAACTTGGTAACGCCTGCTACGGAAGCATGTGCTCTGTGGGAAGAACCGAAAGCATCGCATACATACAGATCAGCCAGGTCAGCCAGCTCTTTGCTGAACTCTTCACCGTTCTTGGTCTCTTCTGCGCCACGGAAACGGGTATTCTGCAGCAGAACCACATCGCCTTCCTTCATATTCTCAACAGCCTTGGTAGCTGCTTCGCCGGTTACGTTGTAATCAGATACGAAAGTAACCTCTTTGCCCAGCTTCTCGGACAGTCTCTTTGCAACAGGTGCCAGAGATTCGCCTTCGTTGGGGCCGTTCTTTACTTTGCCCAGATGAGAGCACAGGATTACCTTGCCGCCATCATTAATCAGCTTCTTGATGGTAGGCAGAGCTGCAACGATACGGGTATCGTCGGTGATCTCACCATTCTTCAGGGGAACGTTGAAGTCACATCTTACCAGGACTCTCTTTCCCTTTGCGTTAATGTCATCTACAGATTTCTTATTTAATCCCATGGTATTAACCTCCATATTTTTAGTATCTAAAAAGGGCCCGGTCCTTGTAAGACCGGACCCTGATAGGTCTTTACGTGTTAACGAAAATTCAGACTTATGCTAACTCGCTGAAGTACTTAATGGTACGAACCATCTGAGAGGTGTAGCTGTTCTCGTTGTCATACCAAGCAACAACCTGTACCAGAGAGTTGCCATCTTCCATCTTGGAAACCATGGTCTGGGTTGCATCGAAGATAGAACCATAGGTGCTTCCTACGATATCGGAAGATACGATCTCGTCGGTGTTGTAACCGAAGGACTCGGTCTGAGCAGCCTTCATAGCCTCGTTGATGCCTTCCTTGGTAACTTCGCCCTTAACAACTGCTACCAGAATGGTGGTAGAACCGGTAGGGGTCGGAACACGCTGAGCGGAACCGATCAGCTTGCCGTTCAGTTCAGGAATTACCAGGCCGATTGCCTTAGCAGCACCGGTAGAGTTGGGAACGATGTTGCAAGCGCCTGCACGGCTTCTTCTCAGATCGCCCTTTCTCTGAGGTCCGTCAAGGATCATCTGGTCACCGGTATAAGCATGTACGGTGGTCATGATACCGCTCTGGATAGGAGCGAAATCGGTCAGAGCCTTAGCCATAGGTGCTAAGCAGTTGGTGGTGCTGGAAGCTGCGGAGATAACGGTATCTTCGGGCTTCAAAGTTGTGTGGTTAACATTGTATACGATGGTAGGAAGGTCATTACCTGCGGGAGCAGAAATAACAACTTTACGAGCACCGGCAGCGATATGTGCGGAAGCCTTCTCCTTAGAGGTGTAGAATCCGGTACACTCCAGAACTACATCAACCTTTAACTCACCCCAAGGAAGCTTGCTTGCGTCAGCCTCTTTGTAGATGGTGATGGTCTTGCCGTTAACGGTGATGCTGTCCTCGCCAGCCTCAACGGTGCTTGCATACTTGTAAACACCCTGAGAAGAATCATACTTCAACAGATGTGCCAGCATCTTAGGGCTGGTTAAATCGTTGATTGCTACTACTTCATATCCTTCTGCATCGAACATCTGTCTGAATGCAAGACGACCAATACGGCCAAAACCATTAATTGCTACTCTTACTGCCATTTTAGTTTCCTCCTAAAATTTTGAATTTTATATCATTTTGACGTTCTGAAGAATCAATGTGTCTTTTTACAAATCATAATCGTTCAGATTGTCAAAATTTTATCAGCAATGATATTTTACCTAATTCCTGCTTATAATTCAAGATGTAAATGAAAAATATTTGTGATTTTGTAGTAAATTTTACAGTTTGTTTAGAAATGCTATGGTTTTTCCCACGTTTTTTGATATACTGTAGCATGGAAAGCAGGACAAATCATTTTTTCGTATCGCTTATTCTGTCACAGGCTTCCGAATCCGTGCTTTTGTACGCTCTGTGAAGTCATCCGGAATTGAAACGGATGTCACTCCATGCCACTGCAAAACACGGTATCACCACTTTTCATATTATGATATTATGATCAGAAAGGATAAAAACTATGTCTATTAAAGCAGATTGTCATCTTCACTCTTCTTTTTCCGGAGATTCCCATGCTCCCATGCCGGAGATGATCGATAAAGGAATTTCCCTTGGGCTTGAGACGATGTGTTTCACCGAGCATAACGATTTTGATTATCCCCTTACCGAGGAAGGTCCGGGGAGCATCTTTTTACTGAATACGGATTCTTATCTGTATGACATTCTCCGCTGTCGTGCAAAATACGAAGGTCGCATGCGTATTCTGTTCGGTGTGGAGGTCGGAATGCAGCCCGGTATTGCCAGCCGCAATGATGAGTATATCTCCGCGTATGATTTTGATTTTGTCATCGGTTCCACCCATTTGTGCAAGGGAATGGATCCTTATTATCCGGAATTTTTTGAAAAATTTTCTTCCGAAGAAGAAGCTGTCCGTGCTTATTTTACGGAAACACTGGAAAACCTTAAAAATCACAATGCTTTTGATGTGCTTGGTCATCTGGACTATATCGTACGTGTCGCTCCTACTAAAGACAAGAACTATTCCTATGACAAATACAAGGATGTCATCGATCCGATTCTGGAACTGCTTGTCCGCAATGGGAAAGGATTGGAGCTCAATACCGGAAGTTTCCGCTATGGTCTCAGACAGCCTCACCCCTGTACCGATGTCCTGCGCCGCTATCATGAGCTGGGTGGTGACATTATCACCGTGGGAAGCGACGCCCACAAGACACAGGATGTGGCATCCTACTTAGACCTTGCTTCCGAGATTCTGCAATTATGCGGATTCAAGTATTACACAATCTTCGAAAGACGCAGCCCGGAATACCATAAATTATAAAATGATTGACTGGTGTAACTTGAAAGTCAGTTGGCTGGCAAATGGAATTGGCTAGCCTGCCGTAGCCCCGGCTGCATATAAGAAACGCTGACATCGCTTCCGCTCGGAAACAGAGCGCAGCGGCACGTAAGCGGCCAAAGTACGCCCGCTAAGTGCCGGCGTCTGTTTACGGTCAGCTTATTCTTATATGCAACCGGGGCTACTGGTTTACGGAAAACTTTAGAACCACAGAATTTCCAGAGTGAGCAGATAACTTTGGGAGTTTTGGTTTGTTCAGAATGTTTTGG
>JBNMHS010000037.1:0-26371 GCA_050872885.1 Acetatifactor sp. | reverse complement strand
TCATCGGTGGGTGCTGTCACATAGGACAGGGTCACAACGAACTCTTCCTTTTTCTCGGGAGAGAGTTCTCTGTATGCGGTGCAGATATCGTCCCACAGATAGACGTCTCCGTTGTCACACAGGACTTTCAGGAAATCTCTGATCTGTAAGGGGAATACTTTTTCAATTACATTGTGTTTGGCAGACAGTGACACGGCAGGAGATTCGAAATCCAGCTTCACCTGCGGTACGGCTTTGAAGATATCGCCTGTCTGACCTACAATGTCTCCGGGGATATTCAGTTCACGCAATCTTTTTGCGTATTCTAAAGCTGTACTAATCAATCTTTTCACCTGTCTTTGCTATAAATTGGTTGTAAAGTTCTCTGTCTGAATCTGCGTTCTGCTTTGTTGCCACCAGTTTTGCGGTTGCTTCCACGACCAGATCTGCGATCTGCTGTCTGGCCTGCTCCATACGCTTCTGCTCTTCCAGTGCTGCGTTCTTGTCAGCATTGTCCATGATCTTCTTCGCTTCGGTCTGGGCATCTGCCACAATACGGTCATACTCTGCACTTGCCTTGCCTCTGGCTTCGTTCAGGATGCCTTCTTTTTCTGCCTGAACACCGCTTAAGGATGCTTCGTACTGATTTTTCAGTTCATCAGCGCTGTCCTGAGCTGCTTTGGCATCTGCATACTGCTTGTCGATCTCTGCCTGTCTCGCATCCAGGATCTTGTGGATGGGCTTGATCAGGAAGATCTTCACGATGGCGAAAATGATCAACAGATTCAGGATGGTCCATACAATATTAATATCTAATCTCAGCATGAGTTTTCATCCTTTCTTGTGTTTCGTTATTTGTGCCGTTTCCGGCTTCAGATAGTTATGCCATGAACAGAATGATCAGGATGCCGATAACGAAACCGTAAATAGCGGTTGCCTCTGCCAGCGCACCACCTAACAGTAAGATCTTGGTGATCTTGCTCTCTGCTTCCGGCTGTCTTGCAACTGCCTCTGCTGCCTTACTTGTTGCGATACCGATACCGATACCTGCACCGATACATGCTAATGCTGCAATACCTGCTCCAATTGCTATCATAATTGTTTTCCTCCATTTGTGTGAATTAATGTTTCATAACCCTGCCGTACGAAAATTGTTTTTCTCCCGCACGTGGGTTATTCAGTTACTCAATCGCTTCCTTAATGTACATGGATGTCAGGAATACGAATACATATGCCTGAATCAGTCCATCAAAAATATCAAAGTAAAAGCTGAAGGGTACCGGTAATGCTACCGGAACCAGAAGTTTCAACAGCTCCATGATAACGAATGCTCCCAAAACGTTACCAAACAATCGCATACACAAAGACAGGGGCTTGATGAACACTTCCAAAATATTGATGGGTGTTACGATCGCGATAGGTTCGGTAAAGCTCTTGATCCATCCGCCCACACCTTTTTTGCGGATACCTGCGGCTTCTACCAGAACGATGCTCATCAGTGCCAGTGCTGCCGTTACGTTCAGATCCTTGGTAGGGGGTTTCATACCGAACAATCCGATGATATTGGATATTCCCAGGTATAACAGCACGCTTACCAGATACGGTACATACCGCTTCCCTTCCTCTCCGATCATTCCCGTAACGATGCCTTCCAGCTTCGTCACGATCGTCTCTGCCACCAGCTGTCGTCTGCTGACATTGTGTACTTTGAGGTTGCTTGTAAGGATAATCGACAAGATCAGAATGACTGCCATGACCACCCATGTGATAACGACCGATTCCGCAATATCCAGCTGTACTCCGCCGATCAGGGGAAGTCCTGCCGGAAGCTTGATGGAAAAAGCCGTGTCACAGTTCAGCTCTTTGAGCAGTTCTGATGCCAATTCCTCCATAATACCACTTCCTTTCCGTAAACATCCATGAAAGAGATTTCACTCACTCCCTCACGGTCGTTGCTATTTTACTCCAATTTTTCCAATTGTGTAAGGTACATATTTGCCAATTTGTCCTATGCAAAATCCAAAACTCTTGGCATATATTAACTATAAAAAACAGAGGAATCAGAAATTGATATGACAAAATTAGTCATTTTGGGACGTAAGTCACAGACCGGAAATTACGAAGCCTTTTTTAGAAAGCTTCCTGCCCGGGTAGTGACCACACTCGTGCCCGGAGAAGCAGCTTCGTGTGATGCCCTGATCCTGCCGGGCGGCGGTGACATCACGCCCGCTTTCTTCGGTGAAAAAAACAAGGGATCACGCTTGGTGGATACCGAACTGGATATCCTGCAGTTCCAGGCGCTGGACACCGCCATCGCCGCAGGGATCCCGACCATCGGCATCTGCAAAGGCATGCAGGTCATCAATGTAGCTTTCGGCGGCACCATTTTGCAGGATATGCCGGGTGACACACTCCATCGCTCTGCGCACGGAGATGCTTTCCATGACTCCATTATGGTAGAAGATTGCTGTCTTTTCAAGTATTTTCCTGCAAAAATGCGCGTAAACAGTGCGCATCATCAGCGCATCAACACATTAGGACAGCATCTGAAGATCATTCAGCGCTGTCCGGATGATGATTGTCCCGAAGCCTTGGTGCATGATGTGCTTCCGATCTTCGGTTTTCAGTGGCATCCGGAACGCATGCCGGATCAGGCCGGCGCACCTCTTCTTTCGCTGCTTTCTTCTTTCTTATAAATCTGCGCTTCGGTTTTCTCGGTAAGATCAGTTCTTCCTTCACCTTCATTCCGGCGATCTCAAACAATGAGCGGATAATCTCTTTCAGCATCTGCGCCGTCTGCTCATCCACTTCCTTCAATGCTGTGACCACCGCATTCATACTCTTCTTCCAGTCTGCAGTAAAAGAGATCAGGTCATCCGCCTGCGAAGCGGAAATGACCTGATACAGCGTATCCACGAAAGTCCGCTCCTGCTCCTCATCGAGTGACAGAATCCATTCATTCAGCGCCTCGTTCATCACCTTCTGGCTCTCATAGATATCCCCAACATCCACAAAATGATCGTCCTCCACCAGCCAGGAGAACGGGTCGTGCTGTAAGAGGCCGTGGCTGTTGCTCTCCACAACACGATACCGGATGCCTCTCTCAAAGATCATACCGATCATGGACGAATGCGGCAGGATCTTCACCACCTTGTCTTCGATGGCGTGATAATTGCATCTTTCAAGCACCTCCGGGCGAAAACCCGGTCCGTCCAGACTGTAGACCTTGCGGATCCGTTTCTGTACAAAAGGTGCACATTTCATGGCACTGTATACCGCAAAATTGCCACCCTTGGAATGTCCGCCGATATAAAAAGGCTGATGCAGCCACCCGGTGACCATATTCACATATTTCACACTGTATTCCTGTCCGGGTACCGGATCTAAGAACGCCATGTTGAAGTCTTCCTTCCATCCCACGATGGTCTCATCCGTTCCCCGGAAAGCCAAAAACAATGTACCGTCATCCAGGATAAACGTAATCGCGGAAAACTGAGTCTCCCATTCTTTTTCCACCAGATTGATATAGCAGTTCAGTCTCATATTGCGAAAACGTCTGCCGCTAAGCAGTGCTTCGAACAACGCCCTGTTTTCCTTTTCAAAGCGGACATCTCCGAACAGCCGATCCACATCCGGTCTGGCTGAGATCTCCGATAATGTCACCGATGGTCCATTGCTGCGGACATCGCTGACCATGCCGTCAAATTTCAGATAAGAGAGCTGGCATAATGCCAGACTGTCCACATCATTCAGCGGTTTTTCCCGAAAAGAAATATCTCCGTATTTCTGCAAATATTCAATTACCGTTCCTGCCATATGCCGCTCCTTTCCGCGAGGAACTTCCCTTGCGATTTTTTCAAAATTATGCTACTTTGAAATTATTCAGAAAGAAGGTGATACCGTCATGTCGACCAAAAATTCCAATTCATTTTGCAGAGACTGCATGGTGCAGGCTCTGATACAATTGCTGCAGACCAAACCCTTATCCAATATTACCATCTCAGAGCTGACCGAATGTGCCGGTGTCTCCCGTATGACCTATTATCGTAATTATCGATCTATCGATGAGATCTTTGAAAGTTACCTTGCGGATCTCGTAGCCGCTTACAGACAGGACGTTGCTGCCTGGCCTGACAAGGGGAATTACAACGACTATCGCAATATGCTGCACTGCTATCAATATTTTTATCAGCACAGGGAGTTCATCGCCTGTCTGGTCAAAACCGGACTTGGGCATCTGCTGTTACAGGCCTTGGACGGTTATATTCTTGACACCTATTACACCGAAGACAAGGGGCGGGACTTTTACTACACGCTCCGTGCCTTCTCAGGCTCTCTTTACAATATATATGTCACCTGGATACTGGAAGACGCTGTAGAATCTGCTGAAGAGATCGTATCCATTATCTGCAAGATTTATTCCTAGCCTTTCACAAAAGGACTGCGCAATTCCACGCAGTCCTTTTTATTTTCATCTCTCATTCAGCGGAACATACTCCAGTTCCTGCATCACGCTCTTATAAGCGGGACGAATGATCTTATCCATATTGATCAGCTCTTCGATACGGTGTGCACTCCATCCTACGATTCTCGCAATGGCGAAGATCGGCGTATACAGTTCCAGAGGGATCTCCAGCATGCTGTATACAAATCCGCTGTAGAAGTCCACATTGGCGCTGACACCCTTGTAGATCCTTGCCTTCTGGGAAATGATCTCCGGTGCGAGCCGTTCGATCATGGAATACAGGGCGAAATCCTTATCTCTGCCCTTGGCAACCGCAAGCTTTTCCACGAAGCCCTTGAATACCTGTGCTCTGGGATCGGACAGGGAGTAAACCGCATGCCCCATACCATAGATCAGACCCTTGCCGTCAAATGCTTCTTTATTCAAAATCTTGTTCAGATAATCTCTTACCGCATCTTCATCCGTCCAGTCGGATACATGCGCCTCGATATCGCGCATCATCTCAACGACCTTGATATTGGCGCCGCCGTGCTTGGGACCCTTCAGGGAAGAAAGTGCCGCCGCAATGACGGAATAAGTATCGGATCCGGAAGACGTTACGACTCTGGTGGTAAACGTGGAGTTGTTACCGCCGCCGTGCTCCATATGCAGCACCAGTGCGGTATCCAGTACTCTCGCTTCCAGTTCGGTATATTGTTTGTCCGGGCGAAGCATCATCAGCAGATTCTCTGCAGTAGACAGCTTCTTCTGGGGACGGTGTATGTACATACTCTCATCATTGGAGTAGTGATTGTAAGCATGGTATCCGTAGACAGCCAGCATCGGGAATACCGAGATCAGCCCGATACACTGTCTGAGTACATTTTCAATCGAAGTATCGCTGCAATTCTTATCATAGGAAGCCAGTGTCAGCACACTCCTGGTCAGGGAATTCATGATATCACTGCTGGGTGCTTTCATGATGACATCTCTGGTGAAGTTCGTAGGTAAGGTTCGGCTGGAAGCGAGAATATCGTTAAAATGCTTCAATTCGTCTCTATTAGGCAGCTTACCAAACAAAAGCAAGTAGGCAACCTCTTCAAATCCGAAATGATCTCCTCTGAAGCCGTTGACCAGTTCGATACAGTCATATCCGCGATACCACAGTTTGCCTTCACAGGGAATTTTTTTCCCGTCTTCCATTTTGAAAGACTCGATACGTGAAATATTGGTAAGTCCTGCGACGACTCCGTTACCGTTCTTATCACGAAGGCCTCTCTGTACGCCATACTCATCAAACATCTGCGGTTCCAGTCTGTCCGCGGTTCTGCACAGCCCGGCATGCTCCAACATATATTCTTCGTTTTTCTTCATCCGAATACCTTCCTTTCCCTCACTTTTCGTATACTTATTTATCATAACTTTTTGCAGTGGGGGATGTCAATTAACAAAGTATTAAATATTTATCCCAAAATTCTTCGTGTATTTTCCTTGATCTTCTCCGCCAGATCCGCATACCGGATCAGCTCTTCTTCTGTGAATCCGGCGAATCTGGCTTCATCGTAATCGCGCTGTGCCATCTCCAGTTCCTTCATGATAGCATCCGCGGCAGGCAGGATCGTAACAGCAATCTTTCCTTGCGTTTTACTCTTTGTTTTATCTTTTCTGGAGGTTTTCGGTTCTTTCACGTCTTCCACTTTCAAAAAACCTTTTGCGTTCAGGCGCTGCAATCCACCGGTCAGATTCGTCCTTGAGATTCCGGCGAAATCGGCCAGTTCTCTTCTGCTGTCCCACTCGTGCTTTTCACACAGGCACAGAAGCAGGCGCACATCGGATACCTTCAGGTCTCCTTTTAATGCCACAGGCTCCAGATAATGTTCTAAGAGCTTACGTTTGCGGTAAGCGTCTCCCGCCAGGCCTTCCGCCTGCAGGATCTTAGTGTTGACGAAGACTCTCTCATCCCCCAGCTTTTTCGAACCGGGCAGGATAGAAGGCGGAACCGTTCCGTCTCCGGCCGCATCGATGAAAAAGCGATATACCTGAAGCCGGTTCTTCTCGTAATCTTCCTCTTCCAACACATGCTTATAGAAGTTGTTGTAATATTCAAATACATTCAGCTTCATCTTCACCGTCTTGGAGATACTGATTCCCTGGCTTGCAAGAGAGCCTTTTCGTTTCACATAATAATAAATCGGTGCATGCAGGGCATAGAATACTTTCGCGTAACGGATATATTCCAGGTTGAACATAAAATCCTCGCACCAGTTAATATTCGTATCCATGCGAAGTTTGTGTTCTTCCACAATATCTCTGCGGTACAGCTTGTTCCACAACACACCATAATAAAAATCCGCCGGATTCTCCATCATATGTGCTGCGAACTCTTCTCTGGTGAGCACGCCTTCCTCTTCAATATCACCCTTCGTGGAAAGACGTTCTCCCACGACGCGGTAAAAATCAGAAATAACCATATCGCAGCCATACTCTTCCGCCGCCCGTACAAACAGTCTGGTGGCATCCGGCGTGATCCAGTCATCGCTGTCCAAAAATTGCAGATACTTTCCCCGCGCACGGTCAAGTGCCTGATTCCTGCTGTCGGAGACACCGGTATTTTCTTTCTGGATCACGATGACTCTGGGATCCTTGTCCCCGTATTCCTCGCAGATATCACCGGAAGCGTCGGTGCTGCCGTCATTGACCAGTAATAATTCAAAATCTGTATATTCCTGATTCAAAATGCTGTCGACACAGCGTCGTAAATATTGCTCCGCGTTGTACACCGGAACAATGATGCTTACCATGGGACGCATAGTTTCTTCCTTTCCGTGAGCCATTCGTCAATTACGCCGATACCCTGGCTCTCTTGCGCTCATATATCCATAACAGGTTTCTCCGGGATTTGCCCCTCGAAACTCTGCTTATTTCATTATAACCAGCTCATACTCTCTGCTGCCGATACCGATCTTCTCCGCATGTTCCAGGCAGGTCTTGTACTCCGCGTTGGGCGTCGTATTTTCAAAATGATCGTGGTGATCACAGAAACCTTCCTCCGCCATAGCATCCGTCAGCTGGGTATTCGGCAGCGGTGTCTGCTTCAGGCAGGCATCCACGCAGGCCTGATCCAGTGCCAGCGGATCAAAGGAAGCAAACATTCCGATATTCGGCAGGATCGGCACATCATTCTCACTGTGACAGTCACAGTTCGGAGAGACATCCACGACCAGAGAGATATGGAAATTCGGTCTGCCGTCGACAACAGCCTTGGCATACTCTGCCATCTTGCAGTTGAAGTCCTTCGTTGCCGCATCATAACCGCTGTGGATCGCATCAAAATTGCAGGCACCGATACAGCGTCCGCAGCCCAGACACTTCTCATGATCGATATGCATCTTGTGTGTCGTTTCATCATATACCAGACCGCTGTTGGCGCATTCTCTCATACAACGCTTACAGCCGCGGCACAGGTTCTCATCGATCTCCGGCTTTCCTGCTGCATGCTGTTCCATCTTGCCGGCTCTGGAACCGCAGCCCATGCCGATATTTTTAATGGCTCCGCCGAATCCTGCCATCTCATGTCCCTTAAAATGATTCAGGGAAATAAAAATATCCGCATCCATGATGGCACGGCCGATCTTTGCATTTTTCACATATTCGCCGCCGGCTACCGGTACCTCGATATCATCTGTTCCCTTCAGACCGTCACCGATGATCACGGGACAGCCGACGGTCAGCGGTGTAAAACCGTTCTCCCAGGCACAATATATATGCTCGATCGCATTCTTACGACTGCCGGGATACAGCGTATTGCAGTCAGTCAGAAAAGGGATTCCTCCCATTTCCTTCACCAGATCTACCACGGCTTTCGCATAGTTGGGACGCAGATACCCTAAGTTGCCAAGCTCACCGAAATGCATCTTAATAGCAACAAATTTATGATCCATATCAATATTTTCTATCCCCGCCGCCTTCATCAGACGCTTTAATTTCGTGGGCAGTCCCTCTCCCAGACGGGTTCTGAAATCTGTAAAATATACCTTTGATTTTTCCATAGTGATTACCGTACCTTTCCATTCCATGCACGCTTTCAGGATTTCATATTCCTTGTATATACACCTATTGCGTGCGGATTTTTCATATAAAGATTCTCAACACTGCCTTCTGTGAAAAGATAGTATGATTATAACACAACTTTTTTGCAAGTTGAGAATTTTTCTCTGAAATTCATAAAAAAGACGGGCCCGGATATCTTCCGTTCCCGTCTTTTCCTCGTTATTTTAGTTCTCATTTCTACACATGTGTGTTGTGCATAACGATTTTGTATCTCTCAGTAACCTGTACACTTTGGAACAAAGTTATTTACGATTTCCTCCTGTGACAACTTGTTACCACAATGCCTGCCATGCCTATCACAGATAATGCCAACAGTACGATCCATATCATCAAATGACTGTCATCACCGGTCTTAGGTGCACTTACAGACTGTGTGTTCTGCGTGTTTTCCTGCACGGAATGGTTTGCGCCGTCATTTTTGACATTTTGATCACTTTGACGGTTTCCGCTTTCCTCCTTCTTTTCGGAATTATCTTTACTCTCCTGCTTTTTCTGATCCGCGTAAGCAATGGCATAGGTAGAGAACTTGTCCGTTGCAAAAGTAAGTACATCTCCATCCCTGACGGTATTCAACACTTCCACGGTTACTGTACCGTTTCCATCTTCGTGTGCGCGGATAATGTAATATGTTCTCACAATGCTGCTGTCGCTGATCAGTAGTTCCTCAGGTATGGTCAGGCTGATTACCTGTTTATATCCCTCACCGATTCCCAGCTTTTCGTCAGAGGTATCAGTGATCTTCTCCGTCCCGGTTTCCAACACACTGCTGTTGTCACTGATTGTGTATGACAGGTACAGAGACAGGTCAATATATTTTCCGACTACTGCCTGCGCCGGAAGTACTTTAGTGGCAGCAATACTGTCTGTAATCAGTTTCTTTTCCTCTGTCGTGAGTACACTGTCCACCTGTTTTACTTCCAGATAAAGTAAAGCCTTATAATTCAGATCCGTACTTGCATTTTCCAAACGCTGCTTTAATGACTGATCTTTTATGGAATCGATCAATGTTTTCTTGGCATTCGATTCAGATACGGGGTTTAATACAGGATTCATTTTTTCCACTGCAGGTTCTGTCACTACGCTTGTAGTGATATTGCCTTTTCCCTGCGGCTTCGTAATTTTCCTGATCACTTTAAACACGTAGTTTCCTGTTCCTTCGATTGTAATCGTATAGTCACTTTCAGTCTCTTCTTTTGTAATCTTATAATCCGTATCCTGTATCAATTTTTCATCATTTTTTCCAAAAGGATTCCTTACTGATACATGAATCTCACCGTCTGCACCTAAATTTGCGTCCACAAGATCTCCTGAATTTCCAAGTTCCAACGCCGCTATCGTAAATTGTGTTACCACACCATTTGTCGGAAGTACATAATTCGGATTGCTCAGAGCTATTGCTGTTGCCGTATAGCTCTCCTCTCCGGTCTTCTTATTGGTATCTTTCCGTGCTCCGGATACGGTCACCGTACACTTATCATCTCCGATCAGATTTTTAACAGTCGCAGCAGGAACCTGGGCTTTGCCATTGTAGGAAAAGTTACAATCTCCCCAAAGGATTTCCGCAGTACGGCGAAGTACTGTGAATTTTACTGTTGCAGTAGTAGTTTCCAGACAATTGTCAGTGGCACTCAGTACTGCATAGAGATAATACTCTCCGGCAGATAATGTCGTCGGTGTAATATTTTTCCATTCTATTCCGTCACTGTTGCTGTCAGTCATATTATAATAATATGTCACCTTCGGATTATCCAATGCACCGGTAATGCTTGGAACCGCAGCAGTATCTCCGTAAGTATAATCCGTCATAGACACCGTTACATTCTGTGATGCTTTTGTAATTTGATAGGTAGTCTGCGCCGTTTTGCCTCCCAACGTTACCTTTGCAGTATAGGTACCGGCATTTTTCGGTTCTGTCTCTACACCATTGTCAGAATAGTAAGTAATCTCTCCCGGCTTTACTCCTGTCACTTCTGTGATTTGATTTTCGCTGATTCGGGCAGTATGAGCCTTTCCGTCGTATATTGCATTTTCCGCAGTGATTGCAAATTTTAAGGCATTTTTCTTTCCCTGATACTGGCATTCCTCCGCCTTTTCTGTCGCTGTACAATATGCGATAACCGTTCCCGCTCCGTCTGCTTCATATACCCATGTATGCCCATGAATCAGGCTTCCGACATTTCCGGAGCCCGTTTGACCCTCACTCGTTCCGGCTTCTCCTCCGATTCCCACACCGGTAGTTCCGTTACCGCCGTTTCCTCCGGTGACATTACCGTTGTTGGCGACATTGTCGTCATCAATACCACTGACACCGGTACCTCCGTTTCCACCGTTTCCGTTTGTCGAATTGCCTCCGTTTCCACCGGAGACACTTCCGTTGGTATTTATGTTGGCACTGTCTTCCACACCGTTTCCTCCGGTACCACCGGTACCACTTGCTGAATTACCACCGTTTCCGCCGGTAACAGTTCCGTTTTGGGCGACGGATACATTTCCTCCACTGATGCCCGCACCGCCGGTGCCGCCGGTACCGTTTTGCGCATTGCCGCCATTTCCGCCGATGACTTCTGCCTTCTCTCCTACTTCAATATTTACACCGGAGCCTGCCGCGATTCCAGCGCCACCGACTCCTGCCGTTCCATCTTCTGCTGTTGTCCCGTCGCCGCCTTTGATATAACTTCCTGACACAGTGATCGTACTGTTACTGTCCGCCTTGCCGAAATCAATTGCCGGGGAACCATTACCGCCATTTTCTGAAGATCCTGCGATTAACGTTCCCTGCCTGTTTCCCTCGCTGCTGCCTCGCACTTCCAGTTTCGTATCAGAACCCGATGCGGCGATTGCAGACTTACCCGTAGGTGCTGTCACTGTGTTACTGTTTAAATCAATGATCGTCTCATCACCTGTCGGCAGAATAATGGTATCCTTTAAAGTAACATCCTCGCTAAAAGTAATGGTATTCGTCTCAGCATCATAGCTTACCTTGCTCTGATCTCCATCATTTAATGCCTGTCTGATCCAGAGCGGCAGATCTGTTGCGATGCGGTTGGAACTAAGACTCTGACCGTTACTGTTTACCGCACGGACTCTGTAGTAGTAGACGGTATTATTATCAATATTCTGAGATACGCTATAGTTAAGTACATTTCCAACATTGAAATTATTATATTCCCCGACAAAGCTTTTAAACTGACGATCTGTCGAAACATCCAGGCAATAACCGTTGGCTTCGTTCACTGCATTCCAGTTAGCTGTAAATTTTCCTGTGGTATCTCCTTCCAGTTTCGTTGCCTGTATTGCCACCGGCTTATCCGGAACGCCCGCGGGGGTAGCTCCTGTTACTGCAAAGATACAGCAGTAAAGGTTATTCGGAATATCTGCATTTTCATTTATTCCTTTTATCGTAAAAGTGATCGATTCAAGTAATTTCCCCTTATCTACCGCTATCGCTGCTGAGTGAATTACCGGACCGTCTGTAGTACCTGTAGAGCCACTTGGTGATGTTTCTCCGATATTTATTCGCTTTACATCATAATATTTTTCGACATTATCTACTGAATTTAACCCATACCAATCATATAATTTATATGTTGTTTCATCCGAAGTACCATCCGTATATTTCAATGTTACACTGAATTTAGCATAATTACTTCCACCCGGTCCACCGGCTGTAGCAAATACATAAATATTCTGATAAACACCTATGGTTTCTAAATCCATAGTTTTAGTAGTTGTTCCGGCAGTCAATCTAATACAGTCATTTCCATCATATGCCTTGCCGGGATCATCTCCGGTTGCCAATTGATATGTCACCCCACTAACAGGCATCGTAATCTTGCCATCTACAGGCAATCCACCATCATCGTATCTGGATTTTACATAAAAATGGGCATAGTTATCCAATGCTACACCGCTCTTACTCTCCGTTGCACCCCAGATAGCATTACCGTTTAGCGAACTTGCGGAGATTGTAATCGGTTCATAATGCACACCGGCATTTTCCAGCGGCATCACCGCAGAATTAATATACTCAAATAATACCAACAGTTTCGTAATATCCACTTGTGCCTGTTCTTCTTCCGACAGGCCATCATAGATATCGACAATCTCCTGCAGCTCATAGTAGATTGTCATCTGTGCCTCATTCCAGAGACTCTCCTCTGCATATGTACCGTCTGCCAACGCGATGAATTCTTCCACAGAAGGCAAAGCATCGATTCGCTGCTGCAATGCAATAACAGTTTCCGATAATACCTGCGCATTGCCATCGGATACTGTACTTTCCGGTGTTGTAGTTTCCTCCGGGGTTTCACTTTCTCCCGGAACTGCACTCTCTTCGGTGTTCTCCGGTGCTTCCGGAGTTATGTTCTGTTCCGGATTTTCCGGGGTTATGCCTTCTTCCGAATTTTCCGGTGCTTCCGGGGTTATGCTCTCTTCCTGATCCTCCGGAGCTACGTTCTCCTCTGCCTCTGATTCGTTTACAGGATCACCGGATTCCTCATAGTTTTCCCCCTGTCCCAAGTCCCCTGACATTGCAAACGCCGTAATATTTACACTGGTAAATATCAATATCACTGTCATAGCCATAGCCAGTCCTCTTGCCAGACGTTCTCGCATCTTGAAATGTATAAATCCATATAAAAACAGATTATAAATAAATACAAATACCACCAATAATGCCAGAATCGGATATCTTAACATACGGTGTTTTCTTCCGATTCGGGCAAGTGTATGAATCGTTTCTTCTTTAATCCTTCTCAAAGTACTTCTCTCCTTTTCTTTTGTAATTATATAGAATACGCAATTTTCGTTTTGGAAATATTATTATACTCCACTATCCTTGCCAAAACCTTGCTTTTTATCAAAAGACCGGGATATTTCTGTATCCCGGTCTCTCTGACAACATTTTAATTTTACATTTTGTCCTGAAGCAGCACATTTTGTACTTCTCCCCAACTATACTGTGACATATATTCTCCGTTGTAAGCACGTACACCTTCCGCCTTACCGTTCAGGTAATCATAATAGTCACATGATATCTTATCGGGATCTACGGAATATTTTCCCCAGGAAAAATTCAGACAATCTTTTACCCCTGCATGCTGCAATGTTTGAATCAAATCTTTTTTGGTTTTTGATAAATAAGTCATCGTGTTTTCATCCGTTTCCGCATCATTCCACAACACAGCCCGGAGTTCTCCGCTTGTCACGGTACTTCCTCGCCGGTCAATCAGATAAGCCAGAAGTTCTTTTGTCTTTTTCCTCTCAAAATTAAGACTTTCTCCATCCACAAATACATCAAATGTTCCAAAACATCTTGCATATAAGTGCTTCTCTCCTACCGTTAAAAGCGGATTACGTAAATTTTCCAACTCTTCCTTTACTTCCGCTGCCTGCACCGGCTTTAGCAAATACCCACTGGCTCTCATGCGGATAGCAGTATGCATATACTGATCATAACCGGTAACAAAAATAATGTTGACTTTCGGATATCCAATTTTGATTTTTTTTGCCAGGTCTATTCCCGACATACTTCCCATCTCAATATCTAAAAAAGCCACATCTACACTATGCTCTTTGATATACTCCAATATTTTGGTGGGACTGTCAAAAGCCACTATCTCAGCTTCGTTGTTTGCATTCTGTATAGCGCTTACCAATTCTTCCAATGCCAAAGGTTCATCATCTGCTGTCAATATTCTCATACTATCTTTCCTTTTTAGCAATCATCTTTTTTGTTTTCCCTCTGCGGCAATGCAATGACCGCAGTCGTTCCTTCCCCCGGCTCGCTCTTTATTTCCAGGGTTCCGCCGCACATACTCTGTACACGGCTTTTTACATTTCGAATTCCCACATGCTCTTTTCCACATTTCCCGGTACAATCAAATCCCACACCATTGTCAGAGACAATCACATATACGGTATCCTTCATCCGTTCTGTATGAATTACTACCGTACCGCCGTTTTCCTTTTTGCAGAGACCGTGCTTCACCGCATTTTCTACCAATGGCTGCAAGGTTAATGCCGGTATCATAAAATCTTCTGTCCGGATGTCATACTCCACATTGACCCGGTCTCCGAACCTTTTTTTCTCAATTGCCAGGTAGCACTGTGTATGCTCCAGCTCCTTTTCGAAAGGTATTGTTGTCTTGCGATCCAGCGCATCCAGGTTTCCTCTCAGATAAGTTGCAAATTCTCCAACCGTTTCCTGTGCCATTTTGGGATCCTTAACGCATAATCTCTGAATTACAGTTAATGCATTATAGATAAAATGCGGTTTGATCTGAGACAACATCAAAGACACTCTGAGTTCTGCCGCCTCTTCCTGATGCCTTGCCAATTCCCTATTCTGTTCTACCATTGCAGATACAAACATCAGGATAATAGAGATGCTGATTGCTATATTGATCAACGAAATGCCATAGTAAAATATCTGTATGATCATCGCCGCAAACGGCAATATCATATAAGAAATCATAGATACTAAAATCTCATGACTCACATTCCTTCGGTATTGTATCAGCATCGTCATATCAATGACCATACCGCACATAGGAATCAGGGATGCCAACAGATATGCCGGATTCCTGTGATACAGATTCTGCGCATCAATATAATAATACAGGTTTGTGAACTGAGATAACACCACAAGAAACATTCCCATCAGAGCGATCATATACCCGAGTTTTACTCTCTTCAAGGGCTCTTTTTCTCTATTTCCCGCGAACAAATAACAACACACATAACCGTGATATACCACCATTATGACATCACTGAAGAAAAACACAAAAAAATTGCTTATCCGTACAAGCCAATATCCTATCGTCCCGGGATAACCGCGAAACGCCCAGGAAATAGCATCACTGCACAGTAATATTGCACCGGACAGCTGCATGTACAGCATCCATTTTCGTTTCTCCCTGTCAAAATTTTTACTCATAAACATGCACACTGCCGCAATCAGGCAGAAAATGCATCCCCACATAAGCAATGCAATATGTATCGACTGACGATCAAACATTCCCTTTTATCCTTCCCACCACTACAAAACGTGCATCCTCAAAATCATACGCACAAGTAGACAATGTAACAATATTATCGTCTTTATCCGTTTTAATCTTCGTCTTAATATAACTTTTTTCCTGTAATTCCTGTAATATCTCTTCTTTGTCCTCCTCGGAACCGGAGATCGTATATATCTTGTCTGTCGGTTCTGCCAGCACCGCCGCTACCACTTCTACCTCGTAACAATATTGCTGAGTGTAAAGGTATATTACCGGATGATTTTCATAATAATCCTGCTCCTTGTAGTTTTCGAGTGCAGCAAACATTGTTCCGTTTTTCATATGGTGTCCGTATATGATCGTATTCCAGTCTGTGAAATCCGATGCATTATGGGAATCCATGAAAACAGTACCGCTTGTAGAATATTCACCGTTTAACATATGATCCAGATAATAGCTGTCGTCATCCCCTTGGGCTATTACATAGTTAATACAGGTATCCGGTACATAAATCCAGGCTACCGCATTCCTGCTTATCTTGTGCAAAGCTGTAAAATCTATTGCCTTCGGAATATCTTTATCCGATTGCTCCACATCCTCTTGCTGATTCTCTATTCCGGTTAACACATTCACGGATTCTTTTTCATCAGTAATAACCGCAATGTTCTGAAGTTGTTCCGCATTCTGTTTTGCCGTATGTAATTGCCAAAAATAATCCCCAATGTGATAAACACAGAACAATGCTATTCCGAGCAGAACTGCTACACTCAATATATATGTGAATCTATACTTTCTTTTTTGCATATGTAAATAAATCTCCGCCTCTACATTTTGTTTCATTCTCGGTCACATGACAAGGTTCTTTTCTACATATATTTTTCCGCTTTCTCCACAAATTTCCATGCAAACTCCGGGCAAGACGGATAATACAGGTGTGGAAATCCGTACCAGCAGTTTTCCCCTGTATGAATGCATGCATAATTACGGCCGGTTGTCGGTTTATAAGCCGTGCAATCCGCCCCATTGTCTTCGCTGTCGTAATAGTGGAATTCATGCCCGCGGATCCTGCTGCCCTGCGGCAGGAAATGTCCGCATTTTTCTTCCAGTTCGATATATCCGAAGCGCACAAGTTTCCCTGTATCGAAGCATTTCCCGGGCAGGACGCCCGCCATCGGATAGGAATGTCCCTCTCTGTCTGTGAGTGTCGTATGCAAATACATAAAACCGCCGCACTCCGCTACCGTGGGAAGACCGTTTAAAACCACTTCTTTTACTGCTGTACGCATAGTGACATTTTGGGAAAGCTGTTTCGCATAGATCTCCGGATATCCGCCTCCCAGCAACAATCCGTGAATATTTTCGGGCAATACAGTGTCATGGAGTGGAGAGAAAAATACAAGCTCTGCCCCGGCCTGTTCGAGCATACGGAGGTTCTCTTCGTAGTAAAAGCAAAAGGCTTCGTCACGGGCTACGGCAATACGAGGTTTTTCTATGGATTGTTTTGCAGATTGGCACACGCCTTCTTCCACAAATCTGCTTGTACCCTCAATGCTGTTACCCTCCGTAGGCGGTATTGTTATATTACGGTTGCCGTCCATACCTGTAGGTTTCCGGGACGTCTGCTCCTTCTTGCGGTTATCCGCCTCCATCAGCTCCGCATTCTCGGCGATTTGAAGCACTCCCCGGATATCCACTGTCTCCTGCAGCTTCTGTGCCGCTGTCTGAATCTGTCCCTTTAGATCTTCCAGTTCATTCGGCAACAAAAGTCCCAGATGTCTGCTGGCGATCTGTAAGGTCTTATTTTCCGGAAAATATCCCAGCACTTCGATTCCGAGTTCTTCTTCCGCCAGGGGCTTCAGGATTTCATAATATGCCGCAGACATACGATTGAAGATCACACCCTTGATCAGATGTGCTTCGTCATAGGCAAGGAACCCTGCAACTAACGGGATCACAGATTTTCCCATACCCTTCGCATCCACTGCCAGTATGATTGGGGTGTTCGTTACTTTTGCCAGATGATAGGAGGAACCTTCTTCACGGATACCGCCCAGACCGTCATACAGCCCCATGACGCCTTCCATGACTACCAGATCTCCGTCACTTCGCCCCTGAAGGAACAACTCTTTCGTCTGCTCTTCTCCGGTAAAAAAAGTATCCAGATTCCTCGCCGGCACTCCCAGCACCTGTCTGTGGAACATGGGATCGATATAATCCGGTCCGCACTTACAGGACGAGATATTTTCCCCCTGCTCTTTCAGTATTTGCAGCAGGGCGCAGGTAATGGTGGTCTTGCCGCTGCCGCTTTTGGGGGCGGCGATCATGATACGTCGTATTTTCTTTTCCTGTGAGTTGGAGTTGTCCATGTTTTCTGCTCCTTATGCGTTTCCTTCCTGCGGCACCATTGCTTCCGATTCCCATACTGCCAAGGTATCAATGCTGTCCGGTACTGTTTATTATATCACTGCCTTATTCTATCAATTTACATTCTCACAAAACGTGAACGAACAGATCCACACCGGATTCTCAGCCTGCGGCATATGATAACTTCCGATCTTCTTTACCCGGCTCACCTGCATCTGCACGATCTCCGCTTCTTCCACCGGGAAACTTTCCACCGTTTCCTTCAGTTCCACAATGGTCTCCATGCTGATGGCATTGATAACGACGCGCATTCGCGGATTCTTCCGGTATAATGTTTTCAGTATCTCTTTTAAATTGCCGCCGCTGCCGCCGATAAAGGCATGGGTCGGTGTCGGCAAGTCTTCCAGCCCGTCCGGTGCATACGCCTCAATGATCTTTATATTGTCCATGCCAAAATGCTGCCGGTTCTTATAGAGCAGTTTCACTGCTTCCGGTTTTCTCTCTATCGCATAGACGTTTACCCCGGCGGACAGTCCGGCGATCTCTATTGCCACAGAACCTGTGCCGCTGCCGATATCGTAGACCACAGCGTTTTGGGTCAGGTGCAGCTTACAGATGCTGACCTCACGAACCTCTTCTTTTGTCATCGGAGTCCTGCGAAGTGTTCCGGCATCCTCCGGATCATCCCGTAGGAAACAGGCATCCGCTCTTCCATGCGTCAGTCTCCCGGACTGTGGCTTCGGATTCCTGATCAGGCAGGTATACAGGCCTTCCTCCAGGGACGCATCGACCTGCTCCATGCACTGTTTTGGTGTCAGAGTGAGCAGCTTTTCTTCCGGATAAGATAACTGATAGCCTGCGATCACTTTGCAGTCCGTCAGTTCTGCCTCTGCCAGGATCCGCCCGATCTCTTCGATGTCTTTTCTGCCCGAAGTCAGTAAAAACGTCTTTTCCTGCTGTTTCACGCATGTTCCCAATTGATGCAGTCTCTTTCCATGCATACTTAAAACTGCTGCATCTTCATAGCTTACTCCCACACGGGATGCCAGATAAGCCACAGAGGAAAGTCCCGGCAGGATCCGCACCTGCCCCCGAATCTCTCCCATATCGATTGCCTCCTGCAATGCCCGGTACAGCTTCGCACATCCGCTGTAGAATCCGGTATCCCCGGAGAACAGGATCACGACATGTATTATTTTATTTGAAATATCCGCTGTAATGTTCTCTTTTTGCAGTTGCGACAAATAGGGCAGGATCTGTGCCGCAGTATAATAAGGCTTTTTTTCTATTCCAGGCGTATATCCCCGGATCATCCGGTCAGCCCCCAGCAGAATGTCTGCATCCTCTATGGCCTGCCGTACCTCTATCGTCATGCCGTCCGTACTGCCCATGCCGATCCCCGCCAGGCTGATCTTAAGTTCTGCTGTTTCCGATGACGATAATGTACCGCCGCAAAGCAGTTCCAGTTCCCGGCAGATCTCTTCGAAGGAAAAGCTGTCTTTTGCGATGTTGGCTTCCGCATTTTCCGGTTCGATCACATAGACAGGAATCCCCATCCTCTCTGCAGCTTCCAGCTTCTCCCGGTAACCGCCGACGCGTCCGCTGTTCTTCGTCACCAGATGCCGGATGTCGTATTGCTTCAATATCGCCAGATTCATCTCCACCGAAAACGGTCCCTGTAATGCCAGGATCTGTCGGCCTTTGATTCCCTGTTCCATGCAAAGCTCCAGGCTTTCTCTGCCCGGCAGAATCCGCACATACAGCCTGTCGTTTAATTTGCCGGGAGCACAATAGACAGCCAGTTCCTTGCTGCCGGTGGTCAGTAAAATATTGCCTTCCACCGCCTCCAGCGCTTTTGCACATGCTTCGTTCGTTTCAAAATATCGGAGATTACTAAAATTATCTGAATTTTCCGTTTTACTGTCGATTTTGCGCTGCAGACGCAGATAACGAATCTTGGTCTCGTCCCTCAGAGAAGCTATAGCACTGCGAATATTTTCCGTCACGATCTTGGCATACGGGTGTGTCGCATCCACTACGATATCATAGGCACCATCCCGCAAAAAGACTCGCATCTGTTCCTCGTCCATTCTGCCCCGATGAATCAATACCAGCGACTGTCCGTTCCGGGAAGCAGGCTCTGTCTGTTCCTGCATCACGATCTCACCGTATTCCGTCGCCACACACACGGTATGTCTGATTCCGGACTCCGAGAGTACTTCCGATAATCTTCTGCCTTCTGTGGTTCCCGCAAATATTACGATTTTCTTCATGACCTTTATCCTCTGCTTATCTATCTCTGATTTTACATACTCCGGTTTCATACGCCATGCTTTTTACACCTGCATTTATATGCTTTGTTCCGCAGGGTATCCGCGCTTTGTAACCAGTTTGCCGTTTATGATCTTCGTCTGGGAATTGCCGATGAATACCGTCGTGAACATATTGACTTCACGGTCTCTTAGTTCACGCAGCGTACAGGTAAAGGCCTGCGTTCCTTCCCGTCCGATATTTTCCACATATCCGCAGGGGCGTTCCCCCTCGATCTGCTCCAATAAAATATCACAGGCTCTCTGCAAATAATCCTTTCGTTTATGGCTGGAAGGATTGTAGATTGCCATTGCAAAATCTCCCATTGCGGCAGCACGCAGCCGCTTCTCGATCTTCTCCCAGGGTGTCAACAGGTCGCTTAAACTGATCACGCAGAAATCATGATTTAACGGTGCTCCCAGGACAGCCGCGCCGCTGCTGGCAGCTGTAATCCCCGGGATCACAACCAGTTCCGTCTCAGGGTGCTCCGCACCCAGTTCATACATCAGGGAAGCCAGTCCATAGATGCCGGCATCCCCACTGCAGATCAGTGCCACCTGCTGCCCTGCCTCTGCCTCCCGGAAACACAGTTCGCACCGTTCTGTCTCCTGCTTCATGGGGGTCGTCAGCAGTTTTTTCCCTGCGAAGCGCTCTCCCAGCAGTTTGATATATACAGTATAACCGACGATCACATCCGACTGTTCCAAAGCTGCGATTGCCTCTCCCGTCATCATTTCTTCCCTGCCGGGACCCATTCCTATGATATAGATTCTGTTGCTCATGAAAATCCTCATTTCTATCAAAATACTACTTTCCATATTTTCTCAGCGATTGCCACAGTCATGCCGTCATTCGCCTGCTTCGTTACTATCAGATGTCCTCTGTCTCCCGCTGCACAGATTGCCGCCCGTTCGCAGACATTATCCACACCCACCGTATTTTTCACAAAAGCAGAACTGTGAAATTCTCCGGGGACTGCCTGTAATTCCTGCGCAGAGTATGTCTTAAACGGGATTCTGTGCTTTTCACTGAATTTCAACAGGCATACTTCGTCTTTTTTCACATCAATGGAAGCAAGCGCTGCAATCTCCTCTATGGAGATTCCCTGCTGTTCCAAAATACTTTGCAGGTAATCTTCCAGTTTTGCACTGTCCGTTCCTTTTTTACAGCCGACGCCGAGGACATATTTTTTCGGGTGCAGAATGAGCTGTGCTTTACTATATACATCAGACTGTAGCTGTTCCATCGACACCGATAGGGGAGACCTGGATTTTTGTTCTAATGAATCTCGTTCCACTGTGTCACTGCCAGAATTATTCTCAGTAACAAGGACATCCACCGGCTTTTGGGGCGGATACTCGCATAACCTGATTCCGTCCGGGATGTTTTCACAGGTTTCGATATGTCCTGTCCGGACGCACATCGTAATCTTTTCCCCTGCCAGCACTTTGGCAGATACTTTTGCAATGCCTTCTTTGTTGTAGATCCACAGGTCATTCTTTTTTGCAAACAGATCTACGGCAAAACTGCCATGCAGATCGGTAGCCGTTGTGAGCACGGGAATAGCCCCGATGGCTTCCGACAGCCGGAATGCAAGTTCGTTGGCTCCGCCTACATGTCCTGACAGCACAGGGATCACATGCTGCCCCTGCTCATCCATGACGATCACCGGACTGTCGTGAAGCTTATCCGTGATCCAGGGAGCAATCGCACGGACTGCAATACCGCAGGCACCGATAAATACCAACGCTCGATGGGCTGCCATCTGCTCTCCCGTCCATACCGACAGGCTCGTTGTTACCGCTATTGTATCCGGGTTCTTCGATACCGTCACGCTTTCCTCTGTCATGTTTTTCTGTAACACTGCTGTTTCCGCTGTGTTTGTTTCCTGTTCCGTGCGATTTGCCCGGTTAATCGTTGCTTGCGATTCCTGCGCATTTTGAGAAGAGCATTTCGTATAGACCGTGATCTCGTCCTCTTCGCCCATGTACTCTCTGATCCGCTCTGCAAGCATCTGTCCCTGTTTTGTAAAACTGATGACACTGATTTTCACGCTTGCTGCCGTTCCTCTCTACCTCATCCGTATTCTGCATTTTATTTTATATCATGTTTTCATTCTGACACGAATTATGCTCCGGACTTTTCTCTAACTACCGATTTCGTTTCCGCTTAGAACTAATATCTTCGTTCCGTTATCGGTCCTGTTCAGGAGCAGTTTTCGCCGCACGAAACTCTGTGGAAAAATCCGCCGCATACAGTCTGGACTTCTGATAATGACCATGGGTGATTACGTCGCCCACGATTACCAGCGCCGTCTTGGTGATTCCGTGTTTTGCTGCGACCTGCGCCAAAGTCCCTACCGTACACACATAGGCTTCTTCCTCCGGCCAGGTTGCCTTATAGACCAGTGCCGCCGGACTGTCCTCCGGATAACCGCCTGCGATCAGTCTGCGGCTTAATTCCTCTAACATTCCGGTACTTAAGTAAATCGCCATAGATGCCTGATGCGCTGCCAGGCTCTCAATGCTTTCCTTTTCCGGTACCTTGGTCTTCCCTTCCATTCGCGTAATGATCAGCGTCTGGGAGACATCCGGCAGGGTATATTCCAGATTCAGGGACGCCGCCGCACCGAAGCAGGCACTGACGCCGGGGCAGCTCTCATAAGAGATTCCAAGCTCTTCAAGCGCATCCATCTGTTCCCGTACCGCACCGTAGATGCTGGGTTCTCCGGTATGCAGACGCACCAGCATTTTCCCTTGTTCTTCCGCTTCCTGCATGATCTGCAATACTTCTTCCAGCGTCAGTTTTGCACTGTTGTGAATCTCACAGTCCGTTTTCGCATATTGCAACAGTTCCGGATTCACCAGTGAGCCTGCGTAAATGATAACGTCCGCCTGCTGCAATAATCTCATGCCTCTCACTGTGATCAGATCTGCTGCGCCGCTTCCTGCGCCAACAAAGTAAACCATGCTTCTGCCTCCTTACTCTTCGCCAATGCTCCGAATTCATTCGCATACATAATACATTCTATCGCAAGTTTTCCCTGCGCCCGTTTGTCCAGATAAAACAAAATGCGTTCCATGGCATAATCCATGACTTCCTGCCGTTTCCCACACTCCTGCAAAATACGCACTGCTTCTTCCGTCGTGACGCATTCCAGTATTTTTCCTGCATTTTTTGCATTTACCCCACATTTTACAGCAAATGCAGTCAACAGTTCCATACGGCAGTCCGCCTCTCTGGAATGGGTGTTCATGATACCGCCGGCTACCTTGATCAGTTTGCCGATATGTCCTGCCAGGAGCAGGCGTTTGAAGCCTTCTTCCACTGCCATATCAATGGTCAGTCCGATAAAGTTACTGCATTTCACACTTTTATCTAAGTCGTAATGATACGTATTTTTCAAAAAGTCCAGTCCGTAATTGCCCGGTGAGATCACCACTTCCTCGCGCCCAAGTGCCCGCTGTTGCCGCAGTTCCACACGGATCGTATCCAGAATGGCCTGGGTACTCATGGGTTCCACGATACCACTGGTTCCCAGGATAGAGATACCGCCTACGATTCCGAGTCTCGGATTGAAGGTCTTCTTCGCCAGTTTTTCCCCTTCCGGGACGGAAATTTCCACAAACAGGTTTCCCCTGTAATCCATCACCTGACATACCTGCAATACTTCGCGTTCGATCATCTCACGGGGTACATGATTGATGGCGGCGTTGCCTACCGGCTGATCCAGTCCCGGTTTCGTTACACGGCCGACACCCTGCCCACCGTCGATGATAACCTGTGCATGCCGTGACAGCTCATTTTCCTCATTCGCAACCTTGGCGAAAATCAGCGCTCCCGAAGTGATATCCGGGTCGTCCCCACCATCCTTTTCCACAGCGCAGCTGACCTCGCGCTCGCTCCGGCTGATCTCAAGAATCTGCGCGGTGTAAGGGATTCCCTTTGGCGTCTCTATGGTGATCTCTGTTTTTTTTCTGCCGCTTAAGAGCATATAGGCGGCTGCTTTGGCCGCTGCTGCCGCACAGCTGCCTGTGGTGAAACCATATCGCATTATTCTCTCCTCGCTATGATCCTGTACCTTTTCTAACCGTACCTTTTCCTGCCATTTACGTTTTATTACCTTACTGTTTCTCTTATAACGTACGCCATGCACTTATATCTGCTTATCAACGTTTAACTGCTTATATCTATTATGTTTTGCCTACCTCTGACATTCCTTCCGCAATTCATACAACAGGGCATTGCAGATTGCCGCCGCCACATTACTGCCGCCTTTTCTGCCACGGTTGATGATATATGGCACATCCGTCTGAAGGATCAGTTCCTTGGCAGCTTCCACATTGACGAAGCCCACTGGTACCCCAATGACAAATGCCGGACGCCAGGCGCTCTCCTGCATCATATCATAGATCTGTATCAGTGCGGTAGGCGCATTTCCCACAGCGAAGATCACCGGTTTTTCCCGTTTTGCGGCAAGCTCCATGCTGATCGCCGCTCTCGTTGTCCTACGTTCTTTTGCCAGAGCCGCCACCTCGCTGTCCGCCATATAGCAGTGCGCTTCGCCGCCGAAGGACGCCAATACCGTCTTATTGATTCCCGCCAGCGCCATGTTCGTATCCGTCACGATATCCGCACCGTTTTTCAGTAAGGTCTTGGCAATCTCCACTGCATTCTCAGAATACGTGAGTGTCTTGGCATAATCAAAATCCGCACTGGTATGGATTACCCTGCGCGTGACAAGATCCTGTTCCTTAGGCAACACGATTCCACGCTCTGACAGTTCTGCGGCAATGATCTCGAAGCTTCGCTTCTCGATCTCTTCCGGCAATACATATTCGATGTTTTCTCTCTCGAAAGTATGGTTCATTCAGGTACTTCCTTCCGTCTTATTGATCTTTTACATCTCCAACTCACGCAATAGCGCTTCATTCTCTGCATGTCTCTTCACCGCAATCCTGTAATAACCTTTTCCAAGTCCACGGAAATTCTCACAATCACGGATCAGAATACCTCTCTGAAGCAGTTTTTCATAAATCGGCTGTTCCGTCTGAAGCAGCAGAAAATTCGCTTCCCCAGATACCACATGAATCCCCAGTTTTTCTAAGCCATTTCGTAAAAATATCCTCTCTGTTTCCACATATTCCACAGTATCTTGCAGATATTTTTCGCAGTCTGTGACACATGCCACGCCAGCCATCTGGGCAAATACTGACAGATTCCATTCCGGCAGCTGCTTTTGTATTTTTTCTAAAAGGGTGTGATTGCTGCACACCAGATATCCCAGCCTTACTCCGGGGATGGCGAAAATCTTGGTAAATGCCCGGACTATGATCAGGTTCTGATAGTTTTCAATTTCTTTAACCATTGACAACGGCTGTGTAGGATCCTTCTCGCAAAATTCTATAAAACATTCATCCAACACTACCGTAATATTTTTCCTGCGGCAGTGCTCCAACAGATTTTTTAAATCTGCTTTCCTCCAAAGGCTCCCCGTCGGGTTGTTTGGATTTGCCAGGAAAAGCAAATCTACATCGTCAGGTAATTGCTCCAACAGCTGATTCACACATTCAGAATCTTTTTGTGTAAAATTTTTTTGCGGATTCTCTGTCATAAAAGCTTGTTTTAATGAAACGTATTTTATCCGGCTGCTTACTGCTTTCGCCGCATGCTCATACCCATAAAATGACGGCACTGGAATCACGATCTGTTTCCACTGTTCCTGCTGTTGTTCCGGTTGCCCCGTATTTCCCGGTTTTTCCACCGACAGCAGCCCATGCACGATTGCCATGAAAACTTCCGAGGCACCGTTGCCGAACAGCAGATACTCCTCGGGAATCTCACAGCCATATCGCTTCGACAGCATCCTACTCACTGCCTGCGATAGTTTCCCGGCGGTAATGTCCGGATACTCTCCCACATGATCCACCGCTGCGTGAAGCGCCTGTGTCACCGCCTCCGGAACGCCAAGCGGATTTACATTTACGGAAAAATCAAGTTGTATCTGTCTGCTGTATATATCGCCGCCATGTATGTTTTCCTGCATTTGACGTTTTTTCCTTTCGAGAACTTTTGGGTTAATTATATCGTCATTTCTATTTCTTTTCCACCAAAAACTCAATAAGTCAGAATATATTATATATTTTTAAAAATTAAAGTATAC
>JBNMHS010000036.1:0-26597 GCA_050872885.1 Acetatifactor sp. | reverse complement strand
TCCGTGAATATTCCAGGGAGGATGCGATAAGACGCCGTGAAAATGCCGAAATCCGCAGACAGGAACAGGAAGAACGTACCTCTCAGAGGGAAGAGGCCCGTCGAATCCGGGAAGAAGAGCGGCGTATCCGTGAGGAAGAGCGCAGACTTCGTGCGGAAGAAAAGGAAAATGAACAGATACTGAACGCTGTCCCGAGAAGAGAGAAAAAAGTTACCGGTGTCATGATGGATACCTCATTGAAAAAGCAGGATATCCGGAATAACGGCCGAAGGGAAGATATTCATGAAATCGTTTATGATGAAGAGGAACAGCCGGTACCTGTTGTAGAAGAGACAAAGGTGACTTCCGACGACTTTGATAATATCAGGGTAACGGGAATGCATCAGGTGACAATGCAGGAAGCAGTGCAGGATACTTCTTATGAAGATATTCCTGTGGAGGAAGTGAATAGTGCCGCAACCTTTAAGAAACCCTTCGAGCGCAGGGAGTCCTGGCAGGAAGAAGCAGCACTTCTGACACCGCAGGCCGAAGCAATCCGGATTCATAAAGAGGATATTCCGGAACCTCCCGTGGCCACAGCATATGAGCAGCCGGCAGCGACCAGCGGGAATGAGCAGATACCCACCGATCAGGCTGCGCATACCGAGAACCGTGTCAGACCGAAGATCACGCCCCCGGAACCGCCCAAGGGGAATTCCCTTGAGGAAGATAAGATACATAAGGATATTGCCAGAGCGGCAAAACAGCCTCCGGCAGAATATCATATTCCTCCGCTCAGTCTTCTCCAAAAAGGAAAAGCTGCTGCCGGAGATTCTTCCAGAGAATTAAAAGAGACAGCCATGCGCCTGCAGCAGACACTGAATACCTTCGGAGTAAAGGTGACGATCACCGATATCAGCCAGGGACCCAGTGTTACCCGGTATGAATTGCAGCCGGAGCAGGGTGTAAAAGTATCTAAGATCGTAGGTCTGGCAGATGATATCAAACTGAACCTGGCCGCAACGGATATTCGTATTGAAGCACCGATTCCCGGAAAGGCAGCGATCGGTATCGAAGTACCGAACAAAGAGAATATGACGGTGGCGTTACGGGATCTGCTGGAGAGCAAAGAGTTTCAGGAGTTCCCTTCGAATATTGCATTTGCGGTCGGAAAAGATATCGCCGGTAAAACCGTTGTGGCGGATATTGCGAAAATGCCCCATATGCTGATCGCCGGTGCGACCGGTTCCGGTAAATCCGTATGTATCAATACCCTGATCATGAGTATTTTATATAAAGCGCATCCGGATGATGTCAAGCTGATCATGGTCGACCCCAAGGTAGTGGAACTGAGCGTGTATAACGGAATCCCTCATCTGCTGATCCCGGTTGTGACAGATCCTAAAAAAGCGTCTGCCGCTCTTCACTGGGGTGTCAGTGAGATGGAAGACCGTTACCGGAAGTTTGCGGATTATAATGTCCGTGACCTGAAGGGATATAATAAAAAAATAGAGACAATATCTGTACCGGAGGGTGAGACACCTCCGAAGAAGATGCCGCAGATCGTCATTATCGTGGATGAGCTTGCGGATCTGATGATGGTATGTCCCGGTGAAGTGGAAGAATCCATCTGCCGGCTGGCACAGCTGGCAAGAGCAGCGGGTATTCATCTGATCATTGCAACGCAGCGACCCAGTGTGGATGTCATTACCGGTCTGATCAAAGCCAATATGCCCAGCCGTGTGGCATTTTCCGTGTCCAGTGGTGTCGATTCCCGTACGATTCTGGATATGAACGGTGCGGAAAAACTTTTGGGAAAAGGCGATATGCTCTTTTATCCCCAGGGCTATTCCAAACCGGCACGTGTACAGGGGGCCTTTGTATCCGATAAGGAAGTATCGGATGTCGTGGATTTCCTTAAAAATCAGACGTTAGGCAATACCTATGCGGAAGACATTGAAGAAAAGATCAAAAATATCGGTACATCGGGAGGAAGTTCCGGAAGCGGATCCGGTGGCGGAAATGACAGGGACGAATATTTTGAAGAGGCGGCACGCTTTATTATTGATAAGGACAAGGCATCCATCGGTATGTTACAGCGTGTATTGAAGATCGGATTCAACCGGGCAGCCAGAATCATGGATCAACTGTGTGAATATGGTGTGGTCGGAGAGGAAGAGGGCACAAAGCCCCGAAAAGTACTTATGAGTATGGAACAGTTTGAACAGTTGTTAGAGGAAATCTGATGTTTGAACTGTCTGAATAAACGGAGGAAATTACATGAAAACAGATATTGAAATCGCACAGGAAGCAGTAATGGAGCCTATTACGGAAGTAGCGGCAAGAATCGGAATGGAAGCGGATGATCTCGAACTGTACGGAAAGTATAAGGCAAAGCTTTCCGAAGAGTTTTTAGGAAAAATCGCGGATCGTCCCAACGGAAAGCTGATCCTGGTAACGGCTATCAATCCCACTCCCGCGGGAGAAGGCAAGACCACGACAACAGTGGGCTTGGGCGAAGCTTTCGGAAGAATGGGGAAAAAGGCAGTCATTGCCTTAAGAGAGCCCTCCCTGGGACCTTGTTTCGGCATTAAGGGTGGTGCAGCCGGCGGCGGTTATGCCCAGGTGGTACCGATGGAGGAACTGAACCTGCATTTTACCGGTGATTTTCATGCGATTACCTCTGCAAATAATCTGTTGGCAGCATTGTTGGACAATCATATCCAGCAGGGAAACGAACTGGGGATCGATACCAGACAGATCGTATGGAAACGTTGTGAAGATATGAATGACCGTGTGCTGCGTAACATCGTAGTAGGTCTCGGTAACAAGACGGACGGATTTGTAAGAGAGGATCATTTTGTGATCACGGTTGCCAGTGAGATCATGGCAATTCTGTGCCTGGCAGATGACATGAAGGACTTGAAAGATCGTCTGTCCAAGATCGTTGTAGCTTATAATTACCAGGGAGAGCCTGTTACCGCAGGACAGTTAAAAGCTGTCGGTGCAATGGCAGCACTGTTAAAAGATGCGATTAAGCCGAACCTGATCCAGACACTGGAGCATACTCCGGCATTGGTACACGGAGGTCCCTTTGCCAATATCGCGCATGGATGCAATTCCGTGAGAGCGACCAAGGCGGCTCTGAAAATGGCTGATTACTGTATTACAGAGGCCGGATTCGGTGCAGACCTGGGTGCTGAAAAGTTCTTCGATATCAAGTGCCGCAAGGCAGGACTTAAGCCCGATGCCGTGGTGCTGGTAGCAACGATCCGTGCACTGAAATATAATGGCGGTGTGGCAAAGGCAGACCTGGGCGCCGAAAATCTGGATGCCCTGAAAAAAGGTATTGTGAATCTGGAAAAACATATTGAAAATCTGCAGAAATACGGTGTGCCCGTAGTGGTTACCCTGAATTCCTTTATTACGGACAGTGCCGCAGAGACTGCTTTTGTAAAGGATTTCTGTGAATCAAGAGGCTGTGAGTTCGCGCTCTCCGAAGTGTGGGAGAAGGGCGGCGAAGGCGGTATTGCTTTAGCCGAAAAAGTATTAAAGGCAATGGAAGAAAAGGAAAATAACTTCCATGTTCTTTATGAAGATGATCTTTCCCTGAAGGAAAAGATTACGAAGATCGCGCAGGAGATCTACGGAGCGGACAGTGTCAACTTTGCCCCTGCGGCTGTAAAACAGTTAAAGAGACTGACAGAACTCGGATTTGGAAGTCTCCCCGTGTGCATGGCGAAGAATCAGTATTCTCTGTCGGATGATCCTACATTACTCGGCAGACCTTCCGGTTTTGAATTAAATGTCAGGGAAGTATATGTTTCCGCCGGAGCCGGATTTGTTGTAGTTCTTACCGGTGCGGTCATGACCATGCCCGGACTGCCCAAGGCACCTGCTGCCTATAATATTGACGTAGACGATACAGGAAGAATCGTTGGATTGTTCTGATAAGGAGGAAAGTGTCCTATGGCACAGTTAATAGACGGAAAGGCAATTTCCGCACAGATTAAAGAAGAAGTCCGGGAAAAAGTCGCGAAACTGAAAGAGCAGGGGTGTGAGGTAACACTTGCTGTAATCCAGGTGGGCGCAGATCCTGCTTCCGGCGTATATGTGCGCAATAAAAAGAAGGCCTGTGAATATGTCGGGATTCGTTCGCTTGCCTATGAACTTCCGGAAGAAACAACGGAGAGAGAATTATTGGAGCTGATCGGTGAATTAAACAACAGGCCGGATGTAAACGGTATCCTGGTACAGTTACCGCTGCCGGCACATATTGATGAAGAAAAGGTGCTGGATGAGATCTCGCCTTTAAAGGATGTGGATGGGTTCCATCCGCAGAATGTGGGAGCCTTATGTATCGGCAAGCCCGGTTTCGTCTCCTGTACGCCGGCGGGAGTAATACAGCTTCTCAAGAGATCCGGAATTGAGATCGCAGGGAAGGAATGTGTGGTCGTAGGCAGAAGTAATATTGTCGGCAAACCGATGGCATTACTGCTGCTTCGTGAAAACGGCACGGTTACCGTAGCCCACAGTCGTACAAAGGATCTGAAGGAAGTAACAAAAAGGGCTGATATTCTGGTAGTTGCCGTAGGCAGACCGAAGATGATCACAGCTGAATATGTAAAAGAAGGTGCCGTTGTAATCGACGTCGGAATTCATCGCAATGAGCAGAATAAGCTGTGCGGTGATGTGGATTTTGATAGTGTAGAGCCTGTATGCAGCGCTATCACACCTGTTCCCGGCGGCGTAGGTCCCATGACCATAGCAATGCTTATGAATAACTGTCTGGAATCTGTTTCGTTACAGGCAGCAAGAGGATAATCCGTATGAAGTGTCCGAATTGCGGGGCGGAGATGAAAGAAGGGATGCTTTACTGTGAGCATTGCGGGGAAGACATCCATATTGTTCCTGATTTTGAACCGGAAATAGAATACAACATGGAGCAGACACTGAGTGATATCGCCAAAGAAATGGAACCGGAAACAGAACCGGAAACGGATCGGGAGGCGGACACCGCACAGGATGCTCCGGAACTGCAGGATTGGGACAACCTGCCGGAAAATCATACCGCCGGACATCCTTTCCGATGGAAATTTATCGTGCTGGCACTGGTGCTTGCAGTTGTAGCGGTTGTGTGTACCGGTTTCGGGATTTCCTATTCGCATTACCATTCTGCTGAATATCAGGTAAAATGCGCCAAAGAATATGTAGCCGAAGAAGAATATGACCAGGCGATTACGTGTTATGAAAGAGCATTGGAAATAGATCCGGAGAATCTGACCTTTAAATTCGAACTGGCAGATATCTTCTTCCAGAAGAATAATAAGATCGAATATGAATATTTACTTCGTGAGATCGTTACAGATCCGGATGCGACCACAGAGCAGCTGGAAAGCGCCTATGGAAAGCTGATCGCAATTTATGCCGCAAGAGAAGATTATAAAACGATCAATGATCTTTTGCAGAACTGCGGTAATATAAACATTATGAGTAAGTATCAGAGCTACATGGCAATGGAGCCGGAGTTCAGCCTTCAGGAAGGCTATTATACCAGTATTCAGCCATTGAAGCTGACCACTTTCGGAAGCGGAAAGATTTACTATACCATGGACGGAAGCGAGCCGGGGGAAAACAGTTCCCTGTATACGGCACCGATCTTGCTGGAAAGCGGCGATTATTGCGTAAAAGCAATCTATATCAATGAGAATGGCATCAGCAGTAAAGTGGTCACAAAAAATTATCATATTGAGATCGAGGAATTAAGTGCCCCGGATGTTACCACAGTCAGTGGGGATTACGAGTTCCCAATCAATATTGAAGTATCTGACGGTGAAGATGTCTATTATACGACAGACGGTTCTGATCCTACACAGAATTCTGCTGTATATACCGGTCCGATCCCTATGCCGTTAGGCAAAACGGTATTCCGGTTTATCCGGATCGCGGATGGACGAAAGAGTGAGATCGTAGAAAAGAGTTATAATCTGGTTATGAATACGGAATTTATGCCGGATGAGGCTGTGCGGGATGTGATCGCTTATAGCATACAGAGCGGGAAAATATCGGATGAGTCCGGCAGCTTCGATGAATCCGGAGCAGCATATCTGTATCAGTACCAGTATGTAACCAATATAAACAAAGTGGACGATTTTTATGTAATTGCCGAAATATACAGAGGGGAAGACGGAACGCTTACCAAAACAGGTAATTTATTCGCCGTCAATGCCTATAACAGACAATTATATAAATTGCAGGTGGACGAAAGCGGCCGCCGATTTAATCTGGTGGCTGTTTAGAAATAAATCCTAACAGAAGGGACGGAAAAGAGAAATGTATAAGATCGTAAAAAAGCAAGAGCTGACAACCAACATCTATCTGATGGAGGTAGAAGCAAACAGAGTGGCAAAGACCTGTGAACCCGGTCAGTTTGTCATCGTAAGAATGGACAGTGAGGGTGAACGTATTCCTCTGACCATCTGTGATTACAACAGAGAGAAGGGAACCATTACCATCGTGTTCCAGACAGTCGGTGCAGGAACAAAGCTGATGGCACAGTTAGAAGAAGGAGAGTATTTCCATGATTTTGTAGGTCCTTTGGGATGTCCTTCCGAACTGGTGGAGCAGCCTCTTGATGAGGTGAAGGCGAAAAAAATCCTTTTCGTAGCCGGCGGTGTCGGTGCGGCTCCTGTATATCCTCAGGTGAAATGGCTGCATGAGCACGGAGTCGATGCTGATGTTATCGTGGGCAGCAAGACCAAAGACCTGCTGATCCTGGAGAAAGAAATGGAAGCTGTGGCAGGAAATCTGTATGTAACTACAGACGACGGTTCTTACGGACGGAGCGGTATGGTGACCCAGACCATCAAGGACCTGGTGGCTGAGGGCAAAAAGTACGATCTGTGTGTGGCAATCGGACCTATGATCATGATGAAATTTGTTTGTCTCCTGACCAAAGAACTGGAGATTCCCACCATTGTCAGCCTGAATCCAATCATGGTAGACGGAACGGGAATGTGCGGAGCATGTCGTGTGACCGTTGGCGGAAAAGTTAAGTTTGCCTGTGTCGACGGACCGGAGTTTGACGGACATGAAGTCAACTTTGATGAGGCAATGAGACGTCAGCAGATCTATAAGACGGCTGAAGGACGCGCAATGCTTGCACTGGAAGAGGGAGATACCCATCACGGCGGCTGCGGCAATTGTCAGTAATCTCGCAGTAAGAGATTGAACACGATAAATCAGAAAGGCATGGTTAAATAAAATGGATGTATTAAAGAGAGTTCCTGTCAGAGAGCAGGATGCAAAAGAACGTGCTACGAATTTTAAAGAAGTATGTCTCGGATATAACAAAGAAGAAGCAATGGAGGAGGCCTGCCGCTGCATTAACTGCAAAAATGCACAGTGCGTAAAAGGATGCCCCGTATCTATCCAGATCCCACAGTTTATCGAGCAGGTAAAGAACGGTAATATCGAAGAAGCTTATCGTATCATCAGCGAGTCCAGCGCACTTCCCGCTGTCTGCGGACGTGTATGTCCTCAGGAGAGCCAGTGTGAAGGCAAATGTATCCGCGGTTTCAAGGGAGATCCTATCTCTATCGGTAAACTGGAGCGTTTCGTGGCTGACTGGGCAAGAGAGAACGGTATCAAGCCCACTCCCGCAGCACAGAAAAACGGTAAAAAAGTAGCGGTCATCGGTTCCGGCCCCGCAGGACTGACCTGTGCCGGAGATCTGGCAAAGTTGGGATATGATGTGACTATTTTCGAGGCACTGCATGAGGCAGGCGGCGTACTGGTATACGGTATCCCCGAGTTCCGTCTTCCCAAGAGTGCTGTTGTGGCAAAAGAGATCGAGAACGTAAAATCTCTCGGCGTTCATATTGAGACCAACGTGGTAGTAGGCAAATCCGTGACCATCGATCAGCTGATGGACGAGGAAGGCTTCCAGGCGGTATTTATCGGTTCCGGTGCAGGACTTCCGAAGTTCATGGGTATCCCCGGAGAGAATGCCAACGGTGTATTCTCAGCCAATGAATATCTGACCAGAAGCAACCTGATGAAGGCATTTGATCCTGATTCAAGAACCCCTATCATGCATGGTAAAAAGGTAGCCGTGGTCGGCGGCGGAAACGTAGCTATGGATGCTGCGAGAACCGCACTTCGTCTGGGCGCTGAGGTACACATTGTATACCGCAGAAGCGAAGAAGAGCTTCCTGCCAGAGTGGAAGAAGTACATCATGCAAAAGAGGAAGGCATTATCTTTGATCTGCTGACCAATCCGGTAGAGATCCTGTCTGATGATAAGGGCTGGGTAACCGGTATGAAATGCATCCGCATGGAACTGGGCGAGCCGGATGAGAGCGGCAGACGTCGTCCCGTAGAAGTACCGGGTTCCGAATTCGTAATGGATCTGGATACCGTGATCATGTCTCTGGGCACATCACCGAATCCTCTGATCTCTTCTACGACAAAGGGACTGGATACCAATAAGTGGAAGTGCATCATTGCTGATGAGAACAACGGCAAGACTACGAAGGAAGGTGTCTATGCCGGAGGAGATGCCGTAACCGGAGCTGCTACCGTTATTCTGGCTATGGGAGCAGGTAAGGCTGCTGCCAAGGGTATTGACGAGTATCTGAGCGCAAAATAACACCCCTTGTCCCTGCGATATTGCAGGGTGAAATGGAGAAAACGCATGGTAAGACATATTGTTATGTGGAGCCTGGAAGGTAATTTGACCTCTCAGGAAAAGAGAGCAGCCGCCGAGAAGATCAAGGCACTTTTGGAGCCTATTAAAGACAAGGTTCCGGGCGCAGTGAAGGTGGAAGTGATCATTAATGAACTGGAGAGCAGTAACCGTGACGTAGCATTGATCTCTGAATTTACAAACACAGAGGCGCTGGCTGCATATCAGGTGCATCCGGATCATCTGGCAGCAAAAGAATATATTGGATCCGTGGCAGGCCAAAGAGCCTGCCTGGATTACGAGTATTAAGGATGGTGTTGGCATATGGCATGGTGTCCGAAATGTAAAAACGAATATCGGGAGGGAATTACGATATGTCCCGACTGCGGAGAGACTCTGGTAAGTGAGGAGGAACTGACGGATTGGACATCCGTGCTGTTCGGAGAACAGGACGAGATGGAGAAACTGAAGGATTTCCTTACATATAACGGCATACAGAAGAGCCGAATCGGCTTTGACGAAACAGAACAGGTTTATGAGCTTTTTGTGGATGCAAAGGATGAAAAACAGGCCAAGACCATAGCAAGAGTATTCTTAGAACAGCAGGAGAAGGACCGCAAGGAGAACGCTGCCGAGGAAGAAGCTGCTGTGGATGAATTCCTTATGCCCGGAGATGATACCGATGCAGAGACCGATCATAATGCAGAACATGTGGCAGACGGTAATCTTCTTAAGGCTGCTTCCTCACAAGGTGGGCTGACCTATATTAACAGCGGTGCGAAGGCAGAAGAAAACAGATCTTCCGCATGGGTTCTGCTGGTTGTAGGTATTCTCGGAATGGCTGTCATGATTCTCGGAATCACAGGTGTGCTGCCGCTTAATATCGGCAATCCCTATATGTTTTACGGAGTCATGAGTGCGGTATTTATTCTGTTTATCGTTATGGGGGTCGTATCGATGCGGAATGCAAAGATTTTCGAGAAAAAGGCAGAGTCGGAAAACTCTTTGGTAGATACACTGCTTTCCTGGAGTGAGGAAAATCTGACGGCGGAAAAAATTGATGAGCAGATAGAAAATGCAAATGATACACCGGCGGAAGCATTGTATTATAAACGTTTCGAAGTCATCCGCAGCCAGATGAACCATCAGTTTATGAATCTGGACCAGCAGATGCTGGAAAATCTGATCGATACGAAAATCTATGAGCAGATTTTCCCGGATGACGGAGAGCCGGAATCATGATGAAAATAACCATTGTATGTGTGGGAAAAATTAAGGAAAAGTTTTTCCGGGATGCCATAGAGGAATACAGTAAAAGGCTTGGACGATATACAAAGCTTCAGATCATCGAAGTTGCGGATGAGATGACTCCGGACGGAGCAAGTACGGCACAGGAAGATCAGATCCGTGAAAAAGAAGGCGGCCGTATTCTGGCGAAATTGCCGCAGGATGCTTTTATCGTTACTTTGGAGATTGCAGGAAAAATGTACTCTTCCGAAGAACTGGCCTCCTGGATCGAAGATTGTTCCGTGAGAGGAAAGAGTCATATCTGTTTTGTCATCGGCGGTTCCCTGGGGCTGCATCCGGAAGTCTGCAAAAGATCGGATCTGGCACTCAGTTTTTCTAAGATGACATTTCCCCACCAGTTGATGAGAGTGATCCTGTGTGAACAAATCTACCGTGCATTCAGGATCATCCAGCATGAGCCTTATCATAAGTGAAATATATGACAAAGAAACAACGAGCTTTAGAAATTATAGAACGACTGAAAAAAGAATACCCGGATGCAGGATGTACGCTGGACTACGATCAGGCATGGAAACTGTTGGTCAGTGTCAGGCTGGCGGCACAGTGTACGGATGCCAGAGTAAATATTGTGGTAGAAAAGCTATATGAGAAATTTCCCGATGTCGATGCGCTGGCAGAAGCGCCTGTGGAAGAGATCGAGGCGATTGTAAAGCCCTGCGGTCTGGGACACAGCAAGGCCAGAGATATCAGTGCCTGCATGAAGATCCTGCGGGATAAATATCATGGGAAAGTGCCGGATGATTTTGACGAATTGTTATCCCTTCCCGGAGTCGGCAGAAAAAGTGCCAACCTTGTGATGGGAGATGTCTTCGGCAAGCCCGCCATTGTGACAGATACGCATTGCATCCGGCTGGTGAACCGCATGGGGCTGGTGGACGGGATCAAAGAACCGGCCAAAGTGGAAAAAGAGCTGTGGAAGATCATCCCGGCGGAAGAAGGCAGTGATTTCTGCCACAGACTGGTATGTCACGGAAGAGAGATCTGCACGGCCAGAACGCATCCGTATTGTGAAAAATGTTGCGTCAACGACATCTGCAAAAAGGTCGGAGTATAAGGCGCATGCCAACTGCCGACAGGAGGTTTGCCTATGAGAATGTATGATATCATCATGAAAAAAAGAAACGGTGGAGAACTTTCCGGGGAAGAGATCCACTTTTTTATTGAAGGCTATACCGGAGGTGAGATCCCGGATTACCAGGTGTCTGCGCTGATGATGGCAATTTATTTTCAGAAGATGACGGAAGCGGAGACCTGTGAACTGACCATGGCTATGGCGCACAGCGGCGAAATGCTGGATCTGTCCGGTATCCATGGCTGCAAGGTGGACAAACACAGTACCGGAGGTGTGGGAGATAAGACCTCCCTTGCCCTGACTCCTATGGTGGCTGCCTGTGGGATCCCGGTAGCGAAGATGAGCGGCAGAGGGCTGGGACATACCGGCGGGACTATCGACAAGCTGGAGAGTTTTCCCGGTTTTTCCACGTCACTGACCACAGAACAGTTTATTGAAAATGTGAACAGGATCGGTATTGCCATTATGGGACAGACCGCAGATCTGGCACCGGCGGATAAAAAGCTGTATGCCCTGCGGGATGTGACGGCTACGGTAGACAATATGTCTCTGATTGCCAGCTCCATTATGAGTAAAAAACTGGCAGCCGGTGCGGATGCTATCGTACTGGATGTCAAAACCGGAAGCGGTGCTTTTATGAAGCGAGAAGAGGATGCTTTTGCCCTGGCGGAAGAAATGGTGAAGATCGGCAGGAATGCCGGCCGTAAGACCGTTGCCGTGATCTCTGATATGGATCAGCCACTGGGACGTGCCGTGGGCAATGCGCTGGAAGTAAAGGAAGCCATTGCTACCCTGAGGGGAGAAGGTCCGGAAGATTTCAGGGAACTGTGTATGGTGCTGGGGAGTCAGATGCTGCTGGCCGGAGGCAGGGCAGAGAGCGTCGGGCAGGCCAGAGAGATGCTTACAAAAGTAATCGAAGACGGCAGTGCCTTACGGAAACTGGCAGAATTCGTAGAGGCACAGGGCGGTGATCCTGCGGCGGTAACAGATACCCAACTCCTGCCGAAGGCTTCCATGGTGGTCCCGGTCTGTGCAGACAGAGACGGCTTCGTGGAAAAAATCGCGTGTGAGGACATCGGAATCTGCTCTTTACTGTTGGGAGGAGGCAGAGAGACGAAGGAAAGTGTGATCGACCTGTCTGTTGGCATTCTCTTAGAAAAGAAAAAGGGCGATGCGGTGAAAAAGGGTGAGGTACTGGGCTATCTTCATGCAAATGATGCCGGCCGGCTGGAAACGGCAAAGGAAAAATTCTTAAATGCCTATATGATCACCGACAGACAGCCGGAGGCGGAACCTCTGATCAAGGGAATCCTGCAGTAACATATTCTGTAGTCTGTTTTCATATAGTTTTATATGAAAATGAAGAGACCGCAATCGAAAAAAGAAAAATGGATCGAGTCATTGCAGCTGCCCAAGGATGTCTGTATGGGAGCACTCCGGGTGACCCTGACGGGAAATTCCGAGGTCTGGATCGAGAATTACCGGGGGATTCTGGAGTATACCGGGGAACGGATCCTGTTGCAGGCCAAGACATGCCAGGTATGCCTGGAGGGAACGAGACTTTCTATCGACTATTATACCAATGAAGATATGAAGATCAGCGGAAATATCAGTGCATTACGGTATTTGCGCGAGTAACGGTAACGGCGGCAGGAATATTTTTCTGTGGCGGTTACCGGAAGAATTGAGTATTTTTATGAGAGGATAGCAGCATGACGGAATGGATCAAACGACTGCAGGGTTATGTAAAGATTCGGGTATGGGGCTTTGCACCGCAGCGATTTATCAATTTATGCAGCAAAAAAGGAATCTTGCTGTGGAATATAGAAAAACAGGAAGACGTATATACCATGTGCGTCAGTCTGCAGTCTTTTTACTCACTGCGGCCTGTCGCCAGAAAGACTAAAGTCAGGGTAGTCATATTGGAAAGATATGGACTACCTTTTTTTGTGCCCGGAATGCTCCGGAGGAAGGCGTTCCTGGCAGGCCTGTTCCTTGCGGTGGCTTTCTGGCTGATCTCATCTTTGTTTGTATGGGACATTCAGGTCACCGGCAACTGTCAGGTGACGGACGACGTCTTTTTTGCATTTCTGGAGCAGGAAGGTGTGCACACCGGTATGCGGAGAAATGGGCTGGATATCGGAGAACTGGAAAAGCAGATCAGACGGAAATTTTCACAGGTCACATGGACTTCCGGACGCCTGGACGGAACCAGACTTGTAATCGAGGTAAAGGAAAACGATATGCCGATCCCGAAGGAAGCCCGGGATACAACAGACACCGGAAAAGATCTTGTGGCAGAGTATGACGGTGTTATTACGGATATGATCGTCCGCTGCGGTGTTCCCAAGGTATCTGTCGGCAGCAAAGTGGCAAAGGGAGATCTGCTGGTAGAGGGCAGAATCCCTATTTATGCGGAGGATGGAACGGTCAGGGAATATCGTCCGGTAACGTCGGATGCGGATATTGTGATAGAGCACACCGGAACTTTTCACGCGTATCTTGCGGCGGATTATGTCAGGAAAAGATATACCGGGAGACAGAAACAATGTTATTTTCTGCATTTCGGCGACCGGGAATGGAGACCCGAAAGAAAAGTTTCTTTTTTGCAATATGACAGCGTTCTGGAGACGTGTTCCGTCAAAGTCCTGGAGTATCTGAGGATTCCCTGTACTATCGGCAGGATCACTTACAGAGAGTATCAGAAAACCGAATATTGTTATACGACGTCGGAAGCAAAAACGGTTTTACAGAAAAAAATCATGGATTTTCTTGAAACTTTAGATGAAAAAGGGGTACAAATAATCTCGAAAGATGTTAAAATAGAAACGAAACACGCCGGCTGGAGTGTGCACGGAGAATTTCTGATGCGTGAGGCGGCGGGCAGACCGGTGGATTCCCGTACAGAGGACACCGGAACAGAAGATTTGGACAGAAATGAGGATTAAGACATAGATGAGTGTGACAGCAGTCCGTCTGGAAATGGATACAGAACAGATGCAGAAGATATTTGGCATGCAGGATGCTTACGTTAAGAAGTTGGAACAGGATTTTCAGGTTACTATCGTAGACCGCAACGGAAGTGTAATGATCACCGGTGAGGAAGAAAATGTTTCGAAGGCTTCCAGAGTGCTGAAGCAGCTGACTGCATTGTCGGATCATGGTAATGAGATCGAGGAACAGAGTGTGGATTACGCCATTGAGATGGGGAAGGAAGATCAGGAGGAAAAACTGATGGAGATGGATGCCGACTGCATCTGTCATACCATCAGCGGAAAACCGATCAAACCGAAGACCCTGGGACAGAAGGCCTATGTCGACGCTATCCGCAGGAATATGATCGTATTCGGACTGGGACCCGCCGGTACCGGTAAGACATATCTGGCAATGGCTATGGCAATCACCGCTTTTAAAAATAACGAAGTCAGCCGTATTATCCTGACCAGACCGGCCATCGAAGCCGGTGAAAAACTCGGATTTCTGCCGGGAGATCTTCAGAGCAAGGTGGATCCGTATCTGCGGCCCCTGTATGATGCCCTGTACCAGATCATGGGAGCGGAAAGCTTTGCCAAAAACATGGAAAAAGGATTGATCGAGGTAGCACCGCTTGCCTACATGAGAGGCCGTACATTAGACAATGCCTATATTATTCTGGATGAAGCACAGAATACCACGCCGGCACAGATGAAAATGTTCCTGACCCGTATCGGATTCGGCTCGAAGGTGATCGTAACCGGTGACTCGTCCCAGAAGGACCTTCCCGTGGGAGCAAAATCAGGTCTGGATGTGGCAACGAAGGTTCTGAAAAATATTGATGATATTGCTTTCTGCAATCTGACCAGCAAGGATGTGGTAAGACATCCGCTGGTACAGAAGATCGTAAAAGCTTACGATGATTACGAGGCCCGGACCATAAAAAGTAAAAGAAGCCCGAGAATCAACAGACATCCGGATAAAGGAAACAGATAAATATGAAGAGCAAAGAGAAAAACAGGTTTTCGGTGCTTCTGCTGCCGGAGATCCTTACGGTACTGATCGGAGGAATCGCAGTCTACGGACTGGGACTTTTTGGAAAACAGTTATCTGTAGAGAATGCGCTGCGGGATGCTGTGATGACAGCGCTGGGACTCGCAGTGGCGGGATTTTTCCTGCGCAGGGAAGCGGTGGATGCACATCTGGATTACGATAACGGGGAACACCTGATGCGATTCTGGATCGCTGTATGGTGCAGCCTGCTGTTTTCTTTAGCCTGTGCGTTCCTTCCGGCGGGAGGCTGGCCGTTTCTGGCGGTCTTTGTCGTATTGTCACTGTTTGGCAATCTGTCGGTGGGAATCGTCTTTTCCGGTGTGTTCCTTATGACCGCTACATTATGGGGACAGGCTGTCGGTATTTTCTTTTTGTATTTTATCAGCGGTGTTTTTGCCGCCTGCCTGTTCCAGCACCTGGAACAGGAATTTGCCATCGGGATTCCGCTTTTTCTGTCCCTGTTGTGTCTGCTGGTATGCGAGACTGCCAATGTGGTATTACTTGCCAATGAGCATTTGAGCCTGGAACAGTTCCTGGTACCGGCAGCGAACCTGATCGTGTCGGGAATCCTGCTGCTGGGGATACTGAAGATTTTTTCGGGGACCGTGGTATTCCGGGATCGTGTAAAATATCTGGAACTGAATGATACGGAGAATCAGGTGCTGGTAAAATACAGGGAAGAGGACCGCTCTGAATATTTTCTTTGTGTACATACAGCATATTTCTGCGAACGGATCGCAAACAAGCTGGAACTGGACACGGATGCACTGAAATGCGCCGGATTATATCACAGAAAGGGCTGGGATCTCATGCAGGAGACACCGGGAATGGAGTTTCCGGCAGGTACGTTAGAGATCCTGGAAGAATATAAAGGAACGAAAAAATACAAAAAGGTCGAGACGGCAGTGCTGTATTGTTCCGATGCAGTGGTCAGTGCGATCCTTTTACTGCTTAAGAAGGAACCGGAGAAAAAGCCGGATTATGAACAGGTCATTGACAGGATCTTCGAACGGATCCGGGAGAAGGGCATTTTCAGTGAATGTGATCTGTCTTTACGGGACTGGAACCGGATGCAGAAGATATTTAAGGAGGAGAAATTATACTATGACTTTTTACGTTGAAAATGAGACCGAAGAGACATTTTCAGACGGGGAAAACAGCTTTCCCATAGAGGAGACCGTAGAGCAGGTGGCAACAGCTGTGCTGGATATGGAAGGCTGCCCCTATGAGATCCAGCTGAATGTCCTGCTGACGGATAATGACGGCATCCATGCCTATAACAAGGAATACCGCAACATCGACCGGGAAACAGACGTATTGTCTTTTCCCAATCTGGATTTTGATGCGCCCGGGAATTTCGAGATCTCCGAGGACAGGGAAGCGGATTATTTTGATCCGGATACCGGAGAATTGATCCTCGGCGATATTATCATCTCCGTGGACCGGGTGAAGGAGCAGGCGGAAAGCTATGGACACAGCCGGAAGAGAGAGTTCGCTTTTCTGGTAGCTCACAGTATGCTTCATCTGTGTGGATACGATCACATGGAAGAGGAGGAAGCAAAGGTAATGGAGGCAAAGCAGGAGCAAGTCCTCGCATCCCTTGGAATTACAAGAGATTAAAAAGGGCGTGTCATACACGTAAAGGTAGCTTACATGAATCAGGTGGAAGTAAAAAGAAGACAAATACAGAGCTTTTCCTATATCCTGACAGGTATAAACATCTGGGTGTTCGGTAAAAGCATCGGAGATAACGGCCTTGGATATCTGACGGCAGCTATTCTGGTATTTGCCCTGTTCTGGGTACTTACCGGGAAAAATCTGCCGGACCGGATGGGGAGAATGCTCAGAGGGAGAAGTGCTAAGGGACAGTATCGGAATGTTTCCAGAATGCGGAAAAATATGATGCTTTTTCAGATCGCGGAAGGACTCCTTGGAACGCTCCTATGCATGAGTCTTGGCTGGGTGATCCTGGATAAGGTCTTTTTGGTGCCCTACGGAAGTATGATCCTGTGGATCTTAAGTCCGATGCTTTTTCTGAGATGCATCCAGTCTGTGTTTTTAGGATACTTTCAGAGCGAAGGCTCGGAACTGCCTTCGGCGGTATCTTCTGTGCTGCGTCAGGTATTTTATCTGGGACTGGGACTGTTATTTCAGGGGATTTTGCGAAGCTACGGTGAAAAGGTGAGTCTCCTGTTAAAGAGAACGGATTTTACCTCCATGTACGGTGCCATGGGAATTGCATTGGGAATGCTTTTCTCGGAAGTACTGGTGTTATTATTTGTTTTTGTCATTTACCGTGGCAGTATGTCCGGCAGAAGAGAAACGGAAAGCGGCATGAAGGGAACAGATTCCTTTTTTGCACAGCTGAGAACATTGCTTATTCCTATGGGAGGAGATATTCTCAGGGATCTGCTTTTGCTGCTGCCGTTATGGATCGGTTTGATTTTCTTCCAGCAAAAGTCAGGGGATATTTATTCCTCTGTGGCTGTTTACGGTATCTTTGCCGGCAGATATCTGTCGGTAATATTGCCGGTAGTAAGTGTCTTTAGCATCGGGATCCTGCCGGGAGTGGCCAGAACCGGAAGCCATATTCGTAAAAAAGAGGAAAGATATGCCAAAACCGCGCTTCAGGCAGGTATACAGGGCGTGGTGGTACACGGATTCTTCTTCACAGCATGGATCGCTGTGCTGGCGGCAGCGCTTACCCGGGCGCTTGATCAGTCTGCGGGAACGGCACTTACGGGAATGTTTACCATGGGGTCCTCACTGGTTCTGTGGATTTTACTGTTGTTCTATTTTTCGGAGATATTGGAGATCCGGGGTGAAAAGCACCTGCTTCTGGCAGGATATGGACTTCTGGATATCGTGAGCATCGTCGCACTGTTGATCCTTATGAATGCAGGTAATACGACAACTGCATTGACACTGAGTCTTGTACTGGGGACAGCGGCGGGAGCGGTCGCTTTGTGTGTTCTCACCTGTCTTCGAATGAAGACCTGGCCGGATCTGCTCCGGACACTGGCTATTCCCGCCGGAAGCTGCTGCGCCTGCGGTTTGCTGGCTTTTGGGCTGGAGAAGATATGCCTGCCGCATCTGGGAGCGGTGGTAACGGTACTGTTGGAACTGGTGATCACCGGGGGCGTCTACTGGTTTTTGCTTTTGATGCTGCGCAGTTTCCGGGGGCAGGATCTGAATTATGTTCCCGGCGGTAAATTCCTGCGTATGTTCGGAAAAGCGCTCCGGCTGTTCTAAAACTTTTTTACGGATGTATATTTTCGATAAAATAACTGATACTGATACAAAGAGTCAACATTGACACCATGGATGTGAGGCAGTATGAAATTTGTAAGACGTATCAGTTACTTTTTTGTGATTCCGGTCTTGTTTTTGGGACTGGGAATTTTCCTGGGAGCGTGGGGGATGCAGTTCTTTTATCCGGGACAATGGCAGGATGGGAACGAGAGAGCACTCTCATCACCGGAGAAAGAGGAGACGGACCGGGAAGAAAGTGTTGCGGCAGCCGCCTCAGGGGAGACTCTCTGTGCGGATACCGAATATGTGCTGGAAGAGACGGATATTGTGCGTAATACCTCCGTGGAGACATCATGGAAACTACCGCATAAATATATCGGCATGAACAGAGAAAGCTTTCTGGAGACCATGGAGATTTATGCGGCGCACCCGCCGTTATCAGAGATCGAGCGTGGATTCGTGGGACTGGAAGTATTATCTTTCTCACGGGAAAGAGTCGTGGTACGTATGGATTACCGCTATGTCCAGCCCAGTGAGAGCTTTTACCTGGCGGTGTTTGCCAATGAAGTAGTGGTATATCTGGAGGACCGGTCTACAATATATATCAATACCGGAATTTCGCCGGAAAAATTACCGGAACAGATACAGCTGCAGATCATGGACATGCTGTACGTTCCGGATGAAGAAACATTATATGATTTTTTAGAGACCTATTCGTCATAGAAAAGACAAAGGTGATGCAGATGAAGAAACAGATTGGTGTGATCGGCGGCGGAGCTGCCGGAATGATGGCGGCCATTACCGCAGCAAAAGAAGGTGCACAGGTGACGATCCTGGAACGCAATGACCGCGTGGGCAAGAAAATATTACAGACGGGAAACGGAAAATGTAATCTGGGAAACCGGTTCATCACCGTGGAATGTTACCACGGCGGTGAGCCGGAATGGATCGGATCGGTGCTGGAGCGTTTTGATACCGAAGATACCATACGCTTTTTTCAGAGTATTGGACTTATGGTGAAAGAGAAAAACGGCTATCTCTATCCGGTCTGTGAGCAGGCGGCTGCAGTACTGGATGTACTGCGTTACGAATTGCAGGCACTGGGAGTGGAGATCCTGTATCAGTGTAAGATCACCGGGATCGAAAGGCTGGCTTCCGGGAAGCTTCAGGTCAGCGACGGAAATATGAGCAGGCAGTTTGATGCTGTGATCGTGACATGCGGGGGAAAAGCGGCACCGTCCACCGGTTCGGACGGCAGTGGATTCAAAATTGCCAGGAAACTGGGACATACCTGTATTCCTTCGGTGCCTGCACTGGTGCAGCTGCGCTGTCAGGAGACGGAAGTGTTAAAAGGCATTGCTGGTGTCCGGGCAGACAGCGAGATCCGGATCCTGTGCGGTGGCAGCGAGATCTGCAGGGAGCGTGGGGAATTGCAGCTGACGGATTACGGCATCTCCGGAATCCCTGTTTTTCAGCTCAGCCGCACAGTCAATTATCTGCTGCGGGAAAAGCAGGACATTGTGGCACAAATCGATTTTTTGCCGGAGTTATCACAGGAGACCTATGAAGAATTACAGGCAGGCCGGAAGCTTTTGCAGGGCGACCGGACAGCGGAAGAGTTCTTTACCGGAATATTACATAAAAAGCTGACTCTGGCACTGTTGAAGATGGCGGGGATCCGCCCGGCGACTCCCATGCAGGAGATCCCGGAGGAGAAAATACATAATTTCTACGGCCTCTGCCGGTCCTTCAGACTGCATATCACGGAGAGCAATCCGTATGAGAACGCCCAGGTATCTGCAGGAGGTGTTGACGTCAGGGAAGTAGAGCCGACCATGGAATCTAAGATCTGCCCCGGTGTGTATTTTGCGGGAGAAGTCCTGGATGTGGACGGACGGTGCGGCGGATACAATCTGCAATGGGCCTGGAGCAGCGGATATCTGGCAGGATATCATGCAGCGGTGAAATCGTGAGAATAAAGCTTGCAGGTTACGGAAAGGTAAGAAAAATATGATCAGACTGAATCAGCTGAAGCTACCGGCAGATCATACCGGAGAGCAGCTTATACATAAGACGGCACAGAGCCTGAGGATCCCGGAGACGGATATCCTGGAACTGCAGATCGTAAGACAGTCACTGGATGCCCGTAAAAAACCGGAACTTTTCTACAGCTACAGTGTGAATGTTACAGTGAAAAAGGAAGAAAAAGTATATAAGGATGCCTGCCGCAGACTGGGAAAAGCAAATGTACAGCTGACAGAGCAGACGGAATATCGTTTCCCTGTGGGAGGCACGGAGAAACAAAAGCATCCCACGGTGATCATCGGAATGGGCCCTGCCGGACTTTTCTGCGGGTATTATCTGGCTCAGCACGGTTATGCACCCATCATCCTGGAGCGCGGTGCGGATGTGGATGCCAGACAGGCGGATGTGGAAGCGTTCTGGAAGACCGGAAAATTGAAGCCGGATTCCAATGTACAGTTCGGAGAAGGCGGTGCGGGAACTTTTTCGGACGGTAAGTTAAATACGCTGGTAAAAGATAAGTACGGCCGAAATACGGAAGTGCTGAAAACTTTTGTAAAACATGGTGCGGATCCTGCAATCATTTATCAGGCCAAGCCCCATATCGGCACGGATGTCCTGAGCAAAGTCGTAAAGAGCATGCGGGAAGAGATCCTTCGGCTGGGCGGAGAAGTCCGTTTTCACAGCCGGGTGACGGAGATCTTTACAGAGAACGGACGGGTCACCGGTGTCAGGGTGAATGATACGGAAGATATCCCCTGCGAACAGGTAGTGCTGGCTCCCGGACACAGCGCCAGAGATACCTTTTCCATGTTGTATGAGAAACAGTTTCCCATGTCGGCAAAGCCTTTTGCGGTAGGCTTCCGGGTGGAGCATCCGCAGAAACTGATCAACGTAAGCCAGTATGGTGCGGAAAAGGTAAAGGGTCTGGGTGCGGCGGCATATAAAGTAACTGCGAAAACAAGTACCGGCAGAGGTGTATATTCATTCTGTATGTGTCCGGGCGGCTATGTAGTCAATGCATCTTCGGAGCCGGGAAGACTGGCGGTAAACGGCATGAGTTACAGCGGACGCGACGGGAACAATGCCAATAGTGCCATTATCGTGGCTGTGACTCCGGCGGATTATGGTTCGGAACATCCGCTGGCCGGGATCGAATTCCAGCGTGGCCTGGAGCGGAGAGCCTATGAATTATGTGACGGCAGGCTGCCGGTGCAGCGATACGGAGATTTCAGAGAGAAAGTGACGAAAGAAGTGACACCGCAGCCGGATGCGGAGAAAACAGCCGGCTGGGAAACTTTGGAGCCCTGTTGTAAGGGAGCTTATGAATGGGCTGATCTCACAGACATCCTTCCGGCAGAATGCAACCGGGCCTTTGTGGAGGGAATGGACAGCTTTGACAGACAGATTCACGGTTTTGCATCGCCGCAGGCGATCCTGACCGGCGTGGAGAGCCGGACATCTTCGCCGGTGCGGATCGAGCGGGATGAGGCACTGCAGTCTGCGATCCGCGGCTGTTATCCCTGCGGAGAGGGAGCCGGATATGCCGGAGGAATCACTTCCGCTGCCATGGACGGCATCCGTGTGGCAGAGCAGATCGCATCACAGTTTGCTCCACTACAGCGTTGACGTACAGCGAAAAATGTTATATGATTCAACTATTCAGAGCAGAAGGGAAGAGAAGGGTAATCACGTGAATAACATAAGGGAACAAATTAAGGATAAGAAGAGAATCGTCATTAAGATCGGTTCTTCCTCCTTACAGCATGCCGAGACGGGAGATCTGGATTATATCCGTCTGGAGAAGCTGGTAAGAGAGCTGTGCGATATCAGCAACCAGGGGAAGGAAGTCGTACTGGTGACTTCCGGTGCAATCGCAGTCGGTAAAAAAGCGGTGAATCTTAAGACCACAGAGGGGCAGACACAGGCGGAAGCCATGGCGGTAAAACAGGCCTGCTCAGCCATCGGTCAGGCACGGCTGATGATGACCTATCAGAAGCTTTTTGCGGAATATAATCATATCGCTGCACAGATACTGATGACGAAAAATACCATTGTTGATAATCTCAACAGATATAATGCACACAACACGTTTACACAGCTTTTGAAAATGGGAGCGATACCGGTAGTAAACGAGAATGATACTGTAGCTACTTACGAAATCGAGATCGGTGATAATGATACTTTGTCAGCAATCGTGGCGGCTTTGATCGATGCGGACCTGCTGATCCTGTTATCGGATATTGACGGCCTCTATACCGATGATCCGAGACAGAATCCGGATGCCAGGTTCATTGAGCAGGTAGACGAACTTACCGATGAATTTATGAACATGGGAAAAGCCACCACCGGAAGCAATGTCGGCACCGGCGGCATGAATACGAAAATGATCGCTGCCAGAATCGCCACAAGTTCAAATGTAGACATGATCATCGCAAACAGCAAGGATATCGGTGTCCTGCACAGACTCTTAAACGGAGAAAACGAAGGCACACTGTTCGTTGCGCATAAGGATGACAGCTTTGATCTGCCGGAATTTGTCCAGAATCTGCATAAAAATTAAGCGGCAGGCAAAGGCAGGTACAACGGAAAGGCAGGAAAACATTATGAATATGGATGAAAGAATAAAGCGCATCAATGAGCTTTATCATAAATCCCAGAACGAAGGACTGACGGATGAGGAAAAACTGGAACAGTCCATCTTACGTCAGGAATACGTAGACAGCATTAAAAGAAATATGAAGGCTCAGCTGGATAATATCGAGATCGAGCGGCCTGATGGAACCATCGAAAAACTGAAACCTTCCTACAAGAAGAAAAAGAAATGATAAAAGAGCAGAAAAAACAACTTCGAAAAGAAGTGCTGGCACGAAGAGAGGCACTGACAGAGCAGGAGAGAAACAGAGGAAAGCTTCTGATTACGGAACGTATTCTGGGGCATCAGTGGTATTATCTTTCAGATACGGTTTTAGGCTTTGTCAGTTACGGAAGCGAGATCTGTACGACGGAGATCCTTGTGAATGCACTGAAAGACGGTAAAAAGGTTTATGTTCCCAAAGTGGAAGATAAGGAGGAAATGCAGTTTTACCGTATCTTTTCTCTGGAGGAATTGCAGACCGGCTATAAAGGCATCAGGGAACCGGCGGGAGATACGGAGTGCTATTATTTTGATCCGGAAAGCTGTAGGAAATGTCTGCTCCTGATGCCGGGAAGTGCCTTTGATCCGCTCGGCAATCGTATGGGATACGGCGGCGGATTCTATGACCGGTATCTGAATGATAAGGAAGCACTCAGATTGCGAAGTATCGGCATCGGATTTCGCTGTCAGCAGGTGGAGAAAGTGCCGACAGAAGAGACCGATATAAAACCCTATCAGGTGATTTTGGTATAATGTCAGAATGGTATGCCGGATTTTGAAGGCATTTGTTTTGGAAAGGCGAAATGAAGATGGCAGAGCTTTTAGAACTGGGAAGAAATGCCTGCGATACGAAATATGTGTTGCAGAAGCTTACGACAGAAGAAAAAAATACGGCGCTTAAGACGGCAGCAAATTATCTGTGCGACAGACAGGAAGAGATTCTGGCGGCGAATGCACAGGACCTGGAAAACGGCAGAAAAAACGGTATGAATCCGGGACTTCTTGACCGGTTAAAGCTTACTTCTGAACGGATCTCGCAGATTGCGGAAGGCCTGAATCAGATTGCAGCGCTTCCGGACTGCATCGGTGAGACGATAGAGCATTTTGAGCGTCCCAACGGGCTGAAGATCGACAAGGTCAGAGTGCCGCTTGGCGTGATCGGTATCATCTATGAGGCCCGTCCCAATGTGACCGCGGATGCTTTCGGATTGTGTTTTAAGACAGGGAATGCCGTGATCTTAAAGGGCGGCAGTGATGCCATTCATTCCAACATAGCGATCGTAAAAGTATTGCAGGATGCGTTGGAATCCTGTGGGATGCCGCGTACCGCAGTGCAGTTGATCGAGGATACCGACCGTGCCGTTACCGCACAGTTCATGAAGATGAAAGAATATGTGGATGTCCTGATCCCCAGAGGCGGCGCCGGACTGATCCGCAGCGTGGTGGAGAACAGCACGATTCCCGTGATTGAGACGGGTACCGGCAACTGCCATGTCTATGTGGACAAGGATGCGGATGTCGATATGGCGGTAAAGATATTAATGAATGCCAAAACACAGCGTATCGGTGTCTGCAATGCCTGTGAGTCACTGGTAGTTCACAGAGAAGTTCGTGACAGATTCCTTCCAAGGATGGCAGAGGCATTAAAGATAAAGAATGTGGAACTCCGCGGAGATGAACGCACACGTGAGATTTTACCGGATTGCGTTCCTGCCACGGAAGAAGATTACGGAACAGAGTATCTGGATTATATTTTATCCATTAAAACTGTAGACAGTGTGGAAGAGGCAATTGCACATATCAACCGGTATAATACAAAACATTCTGAATGTATCGTGACGGAAAATACGGAGACTGCTGAAAAATTCTTAAATGAAGTGGATGCGGCATGTGTTTATGTGAATGCATCTACCCGTTTTACCGATGGTTTTGAATTCGGATTCGGTGCTGAGATCGGCATCAGTACACAGAAACTGCATGCCAGAGGACCTATGGGATTGAAAGAACTGACTTCCTATAAATACAAGATCCACGGCAACGGACAGATCCGCGGATAACCGGGCGGATATTTTTGCGTATTCTCCGATTATTTTATGGTAATCGGAAATAACTATAGAGGAGAAGAGGAGAGAAATTATGAAAGAAGTAAACGGAAGCATTTGGCACACAATGAGTACCAAAAGAGTTACCCCCACAGACTTTGTCTGTGTCATTGAGATTTCCAAGGGAAGCAAGAACAAATATGAGCTGGACAAGGAAACAGGACTTCTGATCCTGGACCGTATCCTGCATACATCTACCCATTATCCCGCAAACTATGGTTTTATTCCCAGAACCTACGGTGATGACGGTGACCCGCTGGATGTACTTTTGCTGTGTTCCGAACCGGTACAGCCCATGACGCTGGTAAGAGCCTATCCCATCGGCGTAATTTCCATGCTGGATAACGGCAAAAATGACGAGAAGATCATTGCGGTTCCGTTTAATGATCCGAACTACAACTGCTACCATGATATTTCCGAACTGCCCACACATGTGGTGGATGAGATGGAGCATTTCTTCACGGTATATAAGGCACTGGAGAATAAGACGACCGCTGTGAATGAAAAAGGTAACAGAGAAGAAGCTATCGAGGTTATCAAAAAGTGTCTGGACAACTATATCGATACTTTCATTAAGAGCTGGTAAAAACTGATAATTGATTTTCAATAATCAACTGACACCATATTTTCGTGCATTTGCAGGAAGATATGGTGTTTTTTCATGGAAACTAATGAAAAAAATTGTCAAAAACCCCTAGATTTTTTAAAGGAAATATGAGAGAATGAACACGACCATTATGATATTATTTTATCAATAGTATTATAAGTACATATTGAAAGGAGATTTCACATGATTTATTCAAAAGAAGTTGAAGAAATGTGTCCCGTTGCACAGGGCGTACATCATGGTTGTGCTCCCATTCCCGAAGAGGCAAAATGGGTGCAGGCAAAAGAAGTTAAGGATATTTCCGGTCTGACTCACGGTGTGGGCTGGTGTGCACCTCAGCAGGGTGCATGTAAGCTGACCCTGAACGTTAAGGAAGGTATCATCCAGGAAGCTCTGGTTGAGACCGTAGGATGTTCCGGTATGACTCATTCCGCAGCTATGGCTGCTGAGATCCTGCCCGGTCTGACCGTTATGGAAGCTTTAAATACTGACCTCGTATGTGATGCAATCAACACCGCTATGAGAGAGCTGTTCTTACAGATCGTTTACGGTCGTACCCAGAGTGCATTCTCTGAGGAAGGTCTGCCTATCGGTGCAGGTCTGGAAGACCTCGGTAAGGGCTTAAGAAGCCAGGTTGGTACCATGTACGGTACTCTGAAGAAGGGTCCCCGTTATCTGGAAATGGCAGAAGGTTATGTAACCGGAATCGCCCTTGATGCAGATAATGAGATCATTGGTTACAAGTTCGTTAACCTTGGTAAGATGACAGACTTCATCAAGAAGGGTGACGATCCGACTACTGCTTATGAGAAATCCTGCGGACAGTACGGTCGTGTTGATGACGCTGTTAAGATTATCGATCCCAGAAAAGAATAATTCATAGGAGGAATGAGAAAATGGCTTTA
>JBNMHS010000035.1:0-28107 GCA_050872885.1 Acetatifactor sp. | reverse complement strand
TTATCGGATCTCACCGCTTCTGTGGGCAAAGATCAAGAGAGGCTTAAGTGCCGGCCGGGTACAGTCCGTAGCGCTCAGAATCATTTGTGACAGAGAAGACGAGATCAATGCATTTATTCCGGAGGAATACTGGTCCCTGGATGTAAATCTGAAAGTCAAGGGTGAGAAGAAGCCCATTTGTGCAAAATATTACGGCACCACTCAGAAAAAGCAGGGAATCAGCAACAAGGAAGAAGCAGATAAGATCATGAATTCCCTGAAGGACGCAAAATATGAAGTGACGGAAGTACGTCATGGAGAACGTTTGAAAAAAGCTCCTCTGCCCTTTACGACTTCTACCCTGCAGCAGGAAGCCAGCAAGGTACTGAACTTCTCTACCCAGAAGACCATGCGTCTGGCACAGCAGTTATATGAAGGCGTGGATATCAAAGGAGAAGGTACGGTCGGACTGATCACTTACCTGCGTACCGATTCCACACGTGTATCCGAAGAAGCAGAGGCGCAGGCAGCGGAATTTATCGATGCCCATTACGGAGAAAAATATAAGACAGCGGCAGCGACGGAGAAGAAGAGCAGCCAGAAAATCCAGGATGCCCACGAAGCAATCAGACCCACAGATCTGAACCGGATGCCCGTGGCCATCAAGGAGCAGCTGCCCAGAGACCTGTTCCGGCTGTATCAGCTGATCTGGAAGCGTTTTGTGGCAAGCCGCATGAGTGCAGCACAGTATGATACTACCTCAGTGAAGATCCTGGCAAAGGATCAGGTCTTTACCCTGGCAACTTCCAGAATGCGTTTTGACGGTTTCATGAGCGTCTATACCCAGGAGGATGACAAGGAAGAGGAAAATGTGCTGGGCAGCAATCTGGATGAGAACAGTGTTCTGGAATTCCAGAGCTTTGATCCGAAGCAGCATTTTACACAGCCGCCCGCACACTATACAGAAGCAAGCCTGGTTCGTGCCATGGAAGAGCTGGGCATCGGACGTCCCAGTACCTATGCACCGACCATCACGACGATCCTGGCCAGAAGATACATTGCGAAGGAGAACCGTAATCTCTACGTTACGGAACTGGGTGAAGTAGTCAACAATATGATGAAAGAAGCATTCCCGTCCATCGTGGACGTGAATTTCACCGCCAACATGGAAGCACTACTGGACGGTGTGGAAGAGGGCACGGTAAAATGGAAGACCATCGTGGCCAATTTCTATCCGGATCTGGATGAGGCGGTAAAAAATGCGGAGAAGGAACTGGCAGAGGTGACTATTGCGGATGAAGAATCCGATGAAGTCTGCGAATTGTGCGGCAGACGTATGGTGATCAAATACGGCCCTCACGGCAGATTCCTGGCCTGTCCCGGCTTCCCGGAGTGCCGCAATACCAAGCCTTATTTTGAGAAGATCGGTGTAGCCTGCCCGAAATGCGGTAAGGATATTGTAATGAAAAAAACCAAAAAAGGCAGAAAATATTACGGCTGTATCGATAATCCGGAGTGCGATTTTATGGTATGGCAGAAGCCTTCGGGGGAAAAATGTCCCCGTTGCGGCAAATTGCTGCTGGAAAAGGGAAATAAACTGGTCTGCATGGATGAACAGTGCGGCTATGTGAAAAATAAACCGACGGAAGAGAAGTAGTTTCATATACTGTCAGAATTTTCTCATAAATTAACGCTATTTCCATTGTAATCTGAATTTACATGTGCTACAATGTGCATAACATCTGGTGGTTTCGTAGTATGTGTAGACGGAGGAAGATAGATGAGTAGCGTACAGCTGTTGGACAAAACACGTAAAATCGGGAAATTATTACACAATAACAATTCCAGCAAAGTAGTATTCAGCGACATCTGTAAAGTGATGCGGGAAATTCTGAATTCCAATGTTCTGGTGATCAGCCGGAAGGGAAAAGTCCTCGGCGTGGGAAAATCCGACGGCATCGAGCCGATTACAGAACTTTTGGACGACAATATCGGCGGATTTATTGATCCGATGCTGAACGAGAGACTGCTGGGTGTATTATCCACGAAGGAGAACGTCAATCTCGAGACGCTCGGTTTCGAGAATATTGATACGAGAAAATTCCAGGCTATCATTACTCCCATCGAAATTGCGGGAGAACGGCTGGGTACCCTCTTTATTTACAAATGCGATGAACAATACGACATTGATGATATTATCCTCTGTGAGTACGGCACTACGGTCGTAGGTCTGGAAATGCTGAGGGCAGTGAATGAAGAGAGTGCGGAAGAGAGCCGTAAGGTGGCCGTGGTGAAATCTGCGGTCAGTACCCTTTCCTTCTCGGAGATGGAGGCTATCACCCATATTTTTGATGAACTTAACGGTATGGAGGGGATTCTGGTAGCCAGCAAGATCGCTGACAGAGTCGGCATTACGAGATCCGTGATCGTCAATGCACTGCGGAAGTTCGAGAGTGCCGGTGTTATCGAGTCCCGGTCTTCCGGTATGAAAGGAACCTATATTAAAGTCCTGAACGATGCTGTGTTTGACGAGATCGAAGAACTGAAGCGCCAGAATGGCAGAAACTGACCGGAAATGTAAGGAAATGCAGGAATAAGTAAAATTTAGGAAGAAGAGACTATTGCGGAAAATAGTCTCTTTTCTTTATATTTATGTTGAGAGCGTTTATTTTCCTATTGTGTTTTTGTCGAAATACTTTATAATAGAATAGAATGAGTATATGGTAGAAAGCGGTTTTTGGGCACTGTTGTCGGAAGACCGCAGAATGTGAGGTAATATGGTACAGACAAACGCATTTGATTATATCAATGTTCTGGACCGGGCAGCGGATGCCGCCTGGCAGCGGAATGAAGCGATTTCCAATAACATTGCCAATGTGGATACACCGGGATATAAGAGACAGGATGTAGCCTTTGAGTCAGTATTGCAGCAGGCTCTCGGTAATAACAGATATCAGTCTATGGACGATAAGGTGGCAAATGTCAACCTGAGCAGACTGCGGGGCAGGGCTTATGTGGACTATGCCAATTATTCTTACCGCCTGGACGGCAATAATGTGGATATTGAGAACGAGAATGTGATGCTGGCAGAGAACCAGTTGAAATATCAGGGTCTGATCAGCAGCATTAATCAGGAATTTACCAATTTACAGACAGTGATGAAGTGAGGAATTAGTATATGAGTATGTTTTCAGCATTTGATGTTACGGCATCGGGTCTTACTGCACAGAGACTGCGTATGGATGTGATCTCTGAGAATGTTGCCAATGCCAATACGACCAGAACCGAGGATGGCACCCCCTACAGAAGGAAGATCGTTACTTTCCAGGAGAAAAATCCTCAGCAGACCTTCAGCCAGGTACTGCACAATGTGAGCAGCAGCTACTCGGGCAGCGGTGTAAAGGTAAGCCAGATCTTTGAAGATACTACGACAGAGATGAACATGGTATATGATCCTTCCCATCCCGATGCGGATGAGAACGGCTATGTGACATATCCTAACGTGAATATCGTTCAGGAAATGACGGATCTGATCGATGCCAGCAGATCTTATGAGGCTAATTCTACGGCATTCGGTGCCAGTAAGTCCATGGCATTAAAAGGACTGGAGATCGGTCAGTAATCTGACGGATCCCTGTTACCGGTTTTACGCAGATCACGGAACCGGAATACATGTAAGGAAGGACATGGTTTATTAAAATGGATATTTCAGCAATTACAGCTTTGAACAGTGTAAACGGTACTGCCACAGTATCACCCACATCTCTGACGGGAATGCTGGCGGAGAAGGAGAAAAAGGCAGAAGGCACCATGTTCGAAGCTTTTCTGAATACAGCAATCGACAATGTGAAGACCACCAACAGTTATCTCTCGGATGCCGAGAATGAGAAGATCCGTTTTGCGCTGGGTGAGACGGATAATACCCATGATCTCACCATTGCCATGGAAAAGGCTTCGACTGCGTTACAGTATACCGTAGCTATCCGTGATAAGGTGATGGATGCTTACAAGGAACTGATGCAGATCCAGATCTAAAGGCATACCTTTTTATTCTTGACGTAAGAGGAGAGAGCTGCAATGGCAGACAAATTAAAAGAAATACCTGCAAAAATACTGGAATGGTGGAATAAGTTCACTACAAGACAGAAAAGCATTATCATCGGAGCTGTGGCTGTCGTGGTTGTTGCGTTTGCAATCATCATGTATGTGATGACCAAACCACAGTACGTACGGCTGATCAGCTGCGAGACGACGGCACAGGCATCTGAGATCATAGATACTCTCGACAGCGCGGGGATTACACACAGAGAATCCAATGACGGACTGAAGATCGATGTAGAGAGCAGCCAGCAGAGCGCGGCGAATCTGGCACTGGGTTCCGCGGGCTATGTCCCGGATGCATTGGACTTGAATGATTATCTGGGCAACAGTATGTCCACGACTGCTACCGATAAGGAAAGACTTTACAATTCCTATCTGCAAGAATATCTCACACAGACAATCGAGGCACAGAGTGCGGTGAAATCCGCGAAGGTTCACCTGAGTTTCCCGAAAGATAACGGAACCCTGGCAGCACAGAACGAAGAGGCCTCCGCATTTATCCAGCTGGAGCTGGACGGCACATTTACCTCGACCAATGCAGCGGCACTGGCAAAATGTGTGGCTACCTGGCTTCGTAACGATACCACAGCCAATATTACGATCATGGACACAGACTCCAATCTGCTGTTTGCGGGCGGCGATGATTATACCTCCGCAGGCATTGCCAATTCCATGCAGGAATTGCAGAACCAGGCAGAATCCATGATCGCCAATCAGGTGAAGAAGGTATTGCTTGGTACAAAACAGTATAATGATGCGGCGGTTACCAGTCATCTGAGCATGGATTTTTCCGATTATAAAGAGACTGTAAAAGAGTATTATGCGAACTCCGGCAGAGACGAAGGTATGCTTTCCCATGAGGAGACTTATGAGAGTGAGAATACCAACGACGGCGGCGGAGTACCGGGTACTACCTCAAACGGTGAGAGTGGTAATACGACATATGTATCCCCGGACAGCAATAACAGCTCGTCATCTACCTCCGAGACCAGCAGGGATTATCTGCCGAACGAGTCCATTACGGATACGGTGACGCCGGCGGGAGGCATCAATTACAGCAATTCTTCCATATCAATTGCGGCAATTACCTATAAAGAGATTTACTACGAGGATGTCAGAAGACAGGGACTTTTGGACGGTACCAGCTGGGAAGAATACAAGTCCCAGAACAGTGCGGATACCAAGGTCGATGTAGATCAGGATATGTACAGCCTGGTAGCCAATGCTACCGGTATCAGTCAGGATAATATTACGATCATTGCGTACGAAAGTCCTATCTTTTATGATAAGGAAAGCAGCCCGATCACTGCCCAGAATGTGCTGAGCATAATTATGCTGGTGCTGATCCTCGGTCTGCTGGTATTTGTAGTATTACACAGCATGCGTACCAGACAGGCGGTACAGCAGGAGGAAGAGGTATCTGTGGAGAATATGCTGCAGTCCACTCCTGAGGCAGAACTGGAAGATATTGATGTGGAATCCAAGTCCGAGACACGTAAGATGATTGAAAAATTCGTGGACGAAAATCCGGAATCCGCTGCGGCATTGCTGCGGAACTGGTTAAATGAGGACTGGAACTAAGAAACGGAGTAAATATGGCAAGGACAAAAGCAGAAGGCGGAATATCGGGATTACAGAAAGCTGCGATTCTTCTGATCTCTCTGGGACCGGAGCGATCCGCCGGAATTTTTAAACACTTAAAAGAAGAAGAGATCGAAGAACTGACTCTGGAGATCGCCAATACCAGAAGCGTGACTCCCCAGGTCAAGGAAGAAGTTATCAATGAGTTCTACGAGGTGTGCCTGGCACAGCAGTATATCGCCGAGGGCGGTATCAATTATGCGAAGGAACTGCTGGAGAAAGCATTGGGTTCCGACAAGGCAATGGACGTTATCGGCAAGCTGACAGCATCCTTGCAGGTAAAGCCTTTCGAATTTGTGCGTAAGACGGATGCCAGCCAGCTGATCAACTTTATCCAGGATGAGCATCCCCAGACCATTGCCCTGATCCTGTCTTATCTGTCTCCGGGACAGGCAGCGATGATCATCTCCGCACTGCCGCCTGACAGTCAGGCAGAGGTGGCCAGACGTATTGCGGTCATGGATCGTACCAGCCCTGACGTCATCAAGGAAGTGGAGAAGGTGCTGGAGTCCAAGCTGGCAAGCCTGGTGAACCAGGATTACACGATCATCGGCGGCGTGGATGCTGTGGTGGAGATCCTGAATACCGTAGACCGTGGTACCGAGAAACACATTATGGAAACATTGGAGATCGAAGAGCCGGAACTGGCAGACGAGATCCGCAAGAAGATGTTTGTCTTCGAGGATGTGCTGCTTCTGGACGACAAGGCGATCCAGCGTGTGCTGCGTGATGTGGACAATAATGACCTGGCAACAGCGCTGAAGGGCGCAAACGAACAGGTACAGAATGCTATCTTCAACAATCTGTCCAAACGTCTGGTTGTTATGATCAAGGAAGATATGGAGTTTATGGGTCCTGTACGTATGAAGGATGTAGAGGAAGCACAGCAAAAGATCGTAAATATTATCCGTAAACTGGAGGATTCCGGAGAGATCATCATTTCCAGAGGCGGAGGTGACGAGATCGTTGTCTAGTAATCTTTTAAAATGCGGATTTACGAAGCTTGTGGAAGACGATACCAGGGTTATCGACATGAATCATCTGGTGGAGAAAAGGATTCGGGAGCTTTCTGCAAAAATGCAGCAGGAAGAAGGAACCGGATTTGTCTCCGGACTGGCTGCGGATAAGGTGGAAGCACTGGTAGCAGACAACGAAGGCAGTGAGGGAGACTCACAGACTTCGGGAAATGTGATCAAGGCGGGAGAAGACTGGCAGAAGCTGCGAGAAGAAGCCGAAGCAGAGGCACAGAAGATCCTGGAGGATGCCAGGACACAGGCAGAGAGCATACTGCAGGATGCCAGAGCACAGGCGGAAGCGGAAAAAGCGGATGTCTTAGAGCAGGCCAGAAGACAGGGACAGCAGGAAGCAAAAGCAGAGGCTGACCGTGCGGAGGCACAGAGGGCGGCAGAATATCGGCAAAAAGAAGCAGGACTGGATGCGGAGTACCAGAAGATGATCGATGAACTGGAGCCGAAGTTCGTGGATACCATTACAGGTATTTACGAGCACATTTTCCATGTGGATCTGCATTCCTACAGAGAAGTATTGTGCTATCTGATTTCTTCCACCATGAGGAAAACGGAAGATAACAGGAGTTTCCTCATACATGTGTCCAAAGATGATTATCCGTATGTCAGCATGCAGAAAAAACAGATCATGGCAGGAGCAGCCTCTCCTAACAGCACGGTTGAGATCATAGAGGATATTACCCTGGGCAAGGGAGAATGTCTTATTGAGACCGAAAGCGGTATTTTCGACTGCGGACTGGGGACACAGCTGTCAGAACTGCGGCAGAAATTAAAACTATTATCCTACGAAGGCTGATAAATGGTCATTAAGAACATTGATTTTGAAAAATACAACAAACTGGCAGAAAAGGGCTTTTACCGGAAACTGGGCAAAGTAGTTAATGTGGTAGGACTGACCATAGAGTCCGCCGGACCGGATTCGCGACTGGGAGACCTGTGCAGAATCCTGCCGGAGGCGGAGGGCGCAAAGCCTATCATGACAGGGGTCGTGGGATTCCGCGACAAGAAGACATTGCTTATGCCCTATGATTCCGTGGACGGTATCGGATTGGGCTGCGTGGTGGAAAACACAGGAGACCCTCTGAAAGTTACGGTAAGCGAAAAACTGCTGGAGAAGACTGTGAACGGACTGGGAGTGCCGATTGACGGTGAGATGATCTCCGGAGCCGCCTACCCGGTAGAAGCGGCTCCGCCGGACCCAATGTCCCGTGCTATTATCGATCAGGTACTGCCCCTGGGCGTCAAAGCGGTAGACGGTATGATCACGGTCGGTAAGGGACAGAGAATCGGTATCTTTGCCGGTTCCGGTGTGGGCAAATCCACTCTGATGGGTATGTTTGCACGTAATACCAAAGCAGATATTAATGTCATTGCACTGATCGGCGAGCGTGGCAGAGAAGTGCGGGAATTTATCGAGAGAGATCTGGGGGAGGAAGGCATGCGCAGATCCGTCGTGGTCGTGGCTACTTCCGACCGACCGGCACTGGAACGTAACAAGGCAGCCAAGACGGCTACCGCTATTGCGGAATACTTCAGAGATCAGGGCAAGGATGTCCTTCTGATGATGGACTCCCTGACACGTTTTTCCATGGCGCAGCGTGAGATCGGCCTGGCCAGCGGAGAACCGCCTGTGACCAGAGGATATCCCCCCAGTGTGTATTCCGAGATGCCAAAGCTGTTGGAACGTGCGGGAAGAGCCGCCGTTGGTTCTATTACCGGACTGTATACGGTACTGGTAGACGGCGATGATTTTAATGAGCCTATCACAGATACCGCCAGAAGTATTCTCGACGGTCATATTATGCTGGACAGAAAGCTGGGACATAAGAACCATTACCCGGCAATCGATATCCTGCAGAGCATCTCCAGATGTATGAGCCAGATTGCCACAAGAGATCACAAACAGGCGGCCAACAAACTGAAAAATGTGCTGGCTACTTATAATGAGGCAGAGGATCTGATCAATATCGGAGCTTACAAGCAGGGAAGCAATCCCAATATTGATTATGCGATTTCCAAGATAGACGCGGTGAACGGTTTCCTGTGTCAGAGTACAGAGGAAAAATTCACCTTCGAAGAAAGCGTGCAGATGCTGGAAGGATTATTTACGGATCAGGAGTGAGATAAATGGCCAGATTCAGATATTCACTGCAAAATATCCTGAATATCAAGGAAAAGATGGAAACACAGGCAAAACAGGAATTCGGTATGGCAATGACTGCTTTGAATGTGGAAACGGAGCATCTGGAGCGCCTGAAAGCACGCCGGAGAGAGTATGAGGAACAATCGGCGGGATTATTGAAAGGAAAACTGGATCTGCGTGCCATAGAGGAAAATAAGGAAGCACTTCTGAAAATGGACAGCATTGTGGCAGCGCAGGAGATCCGGGTGGAAAAAGCAAAAGGAAATGTGGAGGCTGCCAGAGAACGGATGGCGGATGCCATAAAAGAGAGAAAAATGCATGAAACATTGAGAGAAAAAGCATTTGAAGCATTTCTGCAGGAAGAAAACCACGCGGAAGGCAAAGCAATAGATGAACTGACCAGCTATACTTACGGTCAGAAGTCCCGGTAGACGGAGAATAGGAGAAACATATGGCAAGAGAAAAAACTCCGGAAGAAACCACAGCGGATAACGAGAGAAAACAGCTGGCGGAAGAAAAGAAAAAATTAAAAACGGAACAACGTGCACAACGAAAAGAAGCAAAGCGTCGTGCGAAAGAAATAGCAAAACAGGAAGATGAACTGGAAGACGGAAACGAAGGCAACAGCCTGCTTACTTTTGGGGCAACCATACTGATCGTACTGCTGTGGATCGCCGTGATCTGTGTCATTATCAAACTGGATATCGGTGGGTTCGGAAGCTCGGTTGTGACACCGATACTGAAAGATGTCCCGGTATTGAATAAGATACTTCCGGGGAATTCCGTTACAGAGACGACGGATCCCGATGCATATGGCGGATATACCAGTCTGCAGGAGGCCGTAGACCAGATCAAGAGTCTGGAACTGCAGCTCGAACAGGCGCAGAATGCTTCCACATCCAAGGATGACGAACTGGAACAATTGAAAGCGGAAGTACTCAGACTGCAGGAATTTGAAAAGCAGCAGGTAGAATTCCAGCGTATTCAGAAGGAATTTTATGATGAAGTGGTCTATTCCGATAAAGGACCCGGAGCAGAGGAATATAAGAAATACTATGAATCCATGGATCCCGCAACTGCGGAATATATTTATAAGCAGGTAGTAACCCAGCTGGAAGAGAGCCAGGAAGTGCAGGACTATGCGGCAGCATATTCTGCCATGAAGCCCAAACAGGCAGCGGCTATTTTTGAACAGATGACCAACAACCTGGATCTTGCGGCAAGAATTCTGAAGGTTATGAGTGCGGAGGACAGAGGAAAGATCCTCGGGGCAATGGACTCCCAGGTGGCGGCGAAGATCACGAAAATTATGGATCCGGAGTCTTAAGAAACAGGATGAAAGATCCGATAAAAAGTATGTAGTATCATTACAGGTCATATGTGCCGTAAGACACAACAGAGACCTGGGAAAGGAGGAAAAATGGCAGGAACAGCAATTAAAAATGTGGGAAGCAACAGCATCGTCAATGTGCAGATGGCAGATATGGTCACTGCGGCAAAGCAGAATGCCGGGACCGGCTTTCAGGCGGTATGGAACAAGACCCGGAATGACGCCCGGGACAATGCGCAGGCGGCCGATACGGCAAACAGCGATCGTACACAGGCGGGACGCAATGATGTCAGACGCGGCGAATCACTGCGAAACAGTGGAAAGCAGCGCGACAACGTGAAGGACGTTTCCGGGGAAGACAAGACGGTGGCAGACGACAGCCCGGATACCGGGGATCTTGAGAAAATTCAGGAAGTTGTGGGAACGGTAGTGCAGAATCTGATCCAACAGATCACAGATACATTTCCCGTCAGCGAAGAAGAGCTGCAGGGTGTGATGGATGATCTGGGAATGACGGAAATGGATCTGACGGACCCGGCAAAGTTGTCCGAACTGCTTATGACAGTCAGCGGAGCGCAGGACTCTTTTGCATTGATTACCGATGAAAATCTTTACAATGATGTCAAAGGGATATTGGATCTGCAAAAGGAACTGACCGGACAGGCACAGGAAGAACTGCAGGTTACTCCCGAAAAATGGCAGGAGATCATACCGCAGGCCGCACAGGAGACAGTGACGGAACCGGTGATCACGGTGGAAGTGGAAGATGAGGACGCCGATGCTATAGCAAAACCGGTGGACAATGCAGGACAGATACCGGCGGCAGAGCAGGAAACGCAGACAGAAGAAACGGTTCCGGTACAGAGCACACAGGAAGAAAAGACAAAGGATTCCGGAAATAAACATGAAAATGCATCCGGCGGACAGCAGGGGAATCTTCTTTTACAGAACCTGAAGCAGGACAGTTTCCTTTCCGGCTTACAGCAGGCAGCACAGGCTGATGCAGCACAGGCCACAGATACACAGGACATTATGCGGCAGATCATGGATTACATGAAAGTATCTGTTAAGGCAGATAGTTCTGATCTGGAAATGCGGCTTCATCCGCAGAGCCTGGGAACACTTCATGTGCAGGTGGCATCCAAGAACGGCGTGGTTACGGCTAACTTCATCACACAGAACGAAACAGTCAAGGCAGCGCTGGAGAGCCAGATGGTACAGCTGAAAGAAAGCTTTGCAGAGCAGGGCGTCAAGGTGGAAGCTATCGAGGTCACCGTACAGACCCATCAGTTCGAGCAGAATCTGGAACAGGGAAGAGGCAGTGGCAGCAATCAGGAAAATGAAGCAGGTGTGAGCAGAAAGCGTACCCGAAGGATCAACCTGAATGACACGGCACTTCATGAGGAACCTCAGACCGAAGAAGACCGTATCGCAGCGGATATGATGTCCGCAAACGGTAATACAGTGGACTTTACCGCGTAAAACATAACAGAAAGGAGAAAAGGAAATGGCATTGGTTGCACCCGTGGAAAACGGCAAGATCGTAGAGACAGCTTCACAGACTTCCGTTAAAAATTCCACAAAAACAAGCAGTGACGGAATGGATAAGGAAGCGTTCTTACAGCTGCTGGTAGCACAGATGAAGTATCAGGATCCGCTGGAACCTACTTCCAACACCGAGTACATAGCACAGTATGCACAGTTCTCACAGGTAGAACAGATGCAGAATATGTCCAACAGTATGGATCTGCAGAGAGCAAGTGCACTGGTAGGCAAGGAGGTCTACATCAAGACCACCACATCTTCCGGAGATACCAAGCTGGTACAGGGCAGGGTGGATTATGTTTCCTACGAGAATAATAAAGCTTACCTTTATATCAATGAGCAGAAGTATTCCATTGATGATCTGGATTCCGTGGTAGATACAGATTATCTGAATGCGTACAACAAGGCTTATAACTTCACTGTAAAGATGAATAAGCTTCCCAATGTGAACGGCATCGATCAAAGTGACGGAGAGACGATTGATGAGCTGGAGAAGGAATATAATGAAATGAACGATTATGAGAAATCCTTCCTGGCAAAAGATACCGTAACCAGCCTGAACAAGTACATCGAACGTATGAAGGAGATCCGTAAGGCGGCAGAAGAGGCGGCCGGGAAAGATTCCGAGAGCAAAAAGGAAGACGGAGAAACAGAAGAGACAGACAGTACAGAGAGCGTATAGAGCAGTAATCGGCTGATACAGAGGGGCGTTTGGATATGGATATTCAGAAAAATAATTTTCTGTCCATTGACCAGCTGGCAAATCAGTACTTAAACAACAGTCGGAAGACCGTAAAAGCGGCACAGGAGAATCTGGTATCTTTCCAGGAAATTCTGCAAAATAAGAGCCGGGAACAGAATGTATCCGGAACAGAGGAATTGAAATTCTCCAAACATGCTACCGTGCGGTTGGCAGACAGAGGTATCGAACTGACGGGCGATCAGCTGGAACGCTTGAACGACGGAGCGCGAAAAGCGGGACAGAAGGGCATCAGGGACTCGCTGGTAATCGTGGACGATCTGGCATTTATTGTGAATGTACCCAATAAAACCGTAGTCACTGCGATGGACAGCAGAGAAACGCAAGAAAATGTATTTACAAATATTAACGGAGCCGTAATAATGTAGACCGGACCGATATGGAGGTTAAACTCTTTCGAATGACAGAGAAAGAGAACGGTTCCGAATACAGGAGGAACAAGTACTATGATGAGATCATTGTATTCTGGTGTAGCCGGATTAAAGACACACCAGACCAGAATGGACGTAATCGGTAATAATATTGCCAACGTCAACACAACAGCTTACAAATCCAGTTCCATGACATTCAGTGAACTGATGAGCCAGACCACGCAGAAGGCCAGCGGTGCCAACGCTACCACAGGTGTCGGCGGTACCAATGCCAAGCAGATCGGTCTGGGCGTTAAGGCAGGCGCTATCAATACTGCCATTACCACACAGGGTTCTGCACAGTCTACCGGTAATCCTTTTGATATCATGATCACCGGTGACAACTTCTTCGTAGTCAGCAACGGTTCCGAGAATTTCTTCACCAGAGACGGCTCTTTCTACGTTGACGGTGCCGGCAACCTGGCGATGACCAGTACCGGTTATAATGTCATGGGATGGGGTGTGGATGAGACCACCGGTAACATCAAACAGGACACCGTGACTGCACTGCGTATCATGAGTGCTGCGAACATGACGTATCCTCCCGAGGCTACCACACAGGCGAATATCTCCGGTATCCTGGATGAAAACGACAAGGATGTGACCAGCGCCAGCGGTAAGTCCGTAAACCTGAACTTCTTCGATGCCAGAGGCTACAGCTACACCGCAAAATTCACCTTTAAGCAGTCCGGCGAACCGAACACCAATGTTTATAGTATGGAACTGACGAAACTGCTGGATTCCACCGGAGCAGAGATCGACATCTCCGCACTGGATTTCGGAAACCGTACCCAGCAGAAATTAGAGACCAAGGTACAGCTGAATACCGATGCTTATGCCTGGAACGGTACAACATTACAGACTAAGGATGGAACAACCAATGTGGCTGACCTTGCGACGATCTTCAATGCGGACGGAACTCTGATCGATACTTCCGCAGATGCGGCAGCGGCACAGGCACAACAGGAAGCACTGGATGCCATTGCAGCTGCTTACGGTTATGAAGGTTCTACCGATGAATTCCTGAATCTGTATATTACCAGCAGCGCAGACAATACGACACCGTTGACTATGCAGGATCTGCTCGGAAATATGAGATCCGGACAGGCTCCACAGATGCTCCCGGCGGATGGCAGTGCCATTACCATGGAAGGCCGTTATTTCGACGGAACTACCGTAGCTTTCAATAAAGATACCGGTAAACTGGAGAGCGTTGGCGGTTCTACCACGAACCTGAGCGTCAGAGCGGCATTTTCACAGCTCGGAGGCAATTTCTCCGATATCTCCATCGACCTGTCGGAATGTAACAACTACGACAACAAGGGAACTTCCACCATCGGCGCTACCAGCGGCGATCTGGATGGTCTGGGAACCGGCCGCCGCCTGGGTGATATGATCGGCGTATCCATTCAGAAAGATGGTATGATCTATGCAAGCTATGACAACGGTATGACCAAACTGCTCGGGCAGATCGCTACGGCGGCATTTGCCAATGCTTCCGGCCTGGAGAAGCAGGGAGACAACCTCTACTCCGCAACGCTGAACTCCGGTGAGTTTGACGGTATCGGTGTGGATATTACTGCCGGCGGCGGATATATGTCCACCGGTCAGCTGGAGATGAGTAATGTAGACCTGTCTTCCGAGTTTACCGAGATGATCACGACCCAGAGAGGCTTCCAGGCAAACAGCCGTATCATTACCGTATCCGATACCCTGTTGGAAGAACTGACCAACCTGAAGCGTTAATAAGTTGTAAAAAATAATTTGACTACATAAAGGGATAGGATAAATACCTGTCCCTTTTATGTGTATAAAAGATCAAGGGAAAAAAGTACTATATAAGAAAACACGGAAATAGACTGAAATGCATAAAATGTAGAAAAAATTCGAATGACGGAGAAGGAGAAAACGGTATGATAGAAGTCACAAAGATCAATGGGGTCAAGGTACTGGTGAATCCGGACCTGATTGAACTGGTGGAAGAGACCCCGGATACGGTGCTTACACTTACCACCGGTAAGAAAATTATTGTAAAAGAAAGTAGACAAGAAATAAAAAATCTTGTAATATTGTATAGAAAGGATATTTTTGCAAAGTAATTGCAGAATGTCAGGTGATTCAAGTGGATATAGCATCTTTAGCTGGTATATTATTAGCGTTATTCATGTTGGTATTCGGTATTATAAGTTCTGCGGGCGTCGGAGGATTCGGAGAATATCTGGATCCGGCTTCGGCAATCATTACGTTCGGCGGAGCTTTTTCCTGTACCCTCATGTCTATGAGCTTACAGAATTACATAGCGGGTCTGAAATCTTTTACACTGATCTTTAAGGCACCTGCACTGAATACTTCCGAGATGATCGGCAAGATCATAGAGCTTTCCAACGTGGCACGTAAGGAAGGTCTTCTGTCTCTGGAAGAAGCAGCGGCAGATCTGGAGGAACCTTTCCTGAAGAAGGGCATCCTTCTGATCGTCGACGGTACGGATCCCGAACTGGTACGTGCAATCATGGAGACAGAGCTTGTAAGTGTAGAGGGAAGACATAAAGATACGATCGGTTTCTGGGATACACTGGCGGCCATGGGTCCTGCCTGGGGTATGATCGGTACCCTGATCGGTCTGGTAGATATGTTGTATCATATGGATGACCCGTCCACACTGGGTCCTGCAATGGCGGTTGCGCTGATCACTACCTTGTACGGATCATTGCTGGCAAACTGGATCTGTACGCCTGTTTCAAATAAATTAAAAGCAGATAATGCTGTGGAAATGCAGCAGAAGGAAGTTATGATCGAGGGCCTTTTGTCCATACAGGCCGGTGAGAACCCTCGTGTCATTGAAGAAAAATTAAAGTCGTTCCTTCCTCCGAAGGACAGAACAAGTGCAGAGGGCGAAGAGGAAGCAGGGGGTGAAGCTTAATGGCAAAACGTAAGCCAGAAGATCCACCGGCTGGATCCCCGGCATGGATGGCCACGTTCAGTGACCTGATGAATTTGCTGCTGTGCTTCTTCGTTATGCTGTTTTCCATGTCATCTATCGATGCAACCAAGTACAGCGAAATGGCAGCGGCTATGTCGAACAGTACTTTCAGTATTTTTAATGCGGGATCCACAGCCATCGGCGAAGGCATTCTGATCAGCAACGGCGTCAGTCAGCTGAATGATCTGGATGAATATATCAGTAATGCCGGAAGAAATGCAGACAGCGAGACGGATTCGGACAACTATGAGAAATATGACAGCGCAGAGGCTCTGGAAGAAGCTTTGAATGAGAAAAACCTGCAGAGCAATGAAGAATTGTCCGAAACGGTACAGGAAGCCCTGGAGGAAGACAACCTGGCGGATCAGGTCAGCGTATCTTTTACGGCGCAGTATGTACAGCTGTCCATGAAAGGCGCTCTGCTGTTTGATTCCGGCAGCGCATCCCTGAAAGACCAGTCGAAGACAGTTCTTGATAAGGTAGGCGTGATCCTGGAACGTTACGGAAGCGATTCCGTAATCGAGATCGAAGGTCATACGGATAATGTACCCATCAGCAGTGCAAAGTTTGCGGACAATGAGGAACTGAGCAGTGCCAGAGCACTTTCCGTGTTCTACTATTTAACAGAGACCACATCTCTGGACGCATCCAATTTAAGACATGCGGGAATGGGAGACCGCACCCCGGTTGCCGACAACTCCACAGAAGAGGGGCGCAGCAAGAACCGGCGTGTAGAGATCAGAATATATAATCCTTCCACGACATATTAGCGTGGAGAGGGAAAGGAAGCATAAGACCAATGAAGAAAAACCTGATGACAGTATTGATCCTGGCACTGCTGGTGGTAAATATCGTATTGACCAGTGTCATGCTTGTGAGCATTGTGGGAACGAACAAGAAGACGGCACAGCTGGTAGACAATATTACCACGGCGATGAATCTGGAACTGACCGTTCCGGGTGCAGAGGGAACTACCAATGTTGCTCTTACCGATACAGAGGTGTATAATATTGCGGATTCCATGACGATCCCTCTGAAGAGTGAGGCAGGAGCAAAGCAGGATTACATAATGTTTGATGTATCCTTATCTATCAATACGAAACATAAGGATTACAAGACCTATGGAAGCAGTGATACACTGGCCGGTTATGAGAATCTGATCAAGGATGCTATTACGGCTACGGTTTCCGCACATACGGAGGATGAGTGCAGAGAGGACATGGAAGGCTTGAAAGAGGAGATCCTGAAATCAATTCAGGATCTGTTCCAATCCGACTTCATCTATAAGGTCGCAATCAGTGGAGTGAAATTCGGCTGATGAGGCAGAAAATTAAGATGACAGGAGGTGAGGGCCTGTGAGTGATATACTTTCACAAAGTGAAATTGATAATCTTCTGAAACAGTTGTCTGAGGGAGATCTGGATATGGACCAGATCCAGGGCGAAGACGAGAAGCAGGTCAAGAACTATGACTTCAGCCGCCCTACCAAATTCTCCAAAGAACATCTGAGAACCCTGGAGATCATATTTGAGCATTACAGCCGACTGATCTCTACGAACCTTCCGGTATATCTGCGCAAGAATGTACAGGTAACGGTGGCGAGTTCGGAAACGGTTACTTTCAGTGAGTTTTCTAATGCACTTTCGAATCCGTCAGTGCTTGGAATTGTTAATTTTGCGCCACTCAACGGCAATATTATTATAGAGATTGCAACCAATCTATGTTACGCCATGCTGGATCGTATGCTGGGAGGCAGCGGCCAGCCGTTGGAAAAAAGCAGGGATTTTTCGGATATAGAGCTTACGATCCTGCAAAAAGTTCTGGTAATGTTTACGCAGCTGATGCGTGAGCCCTGGAAAAATGTTGTTGAGATCTCCCCGGTATTAAGCCGGTTGGAGACGAACCCCCAGTTTGCACAGGTGATTGCTCCCAGCGATATGATCGCTATAGTTACCCTTAATATGAAGCTTGGGGATGTCGAAGGAATGGTCAATATCTGTCTTCCTTTCTTTACACTGGAAGATGTGATGGATAAACTGAACACCAAATACTGGTTCTCCACAATGCAGGAGAATCATGATGAACACTACGAGGAATACATTGAGTCCATGATACGCAGGGTGGATATCCCGATCAAGGCGGTATTGGGTAAGAGCACCATTTCGGTAAGCGATTTCCTGAATCTGCAGGTAGGCGATTGTATCAGACTGGATTCCCGGGTCGATACCGATATGCAGGTGTATGTGGGTAATATTAAGAAATTCACTGCACTGCCCGGTACTGAGAGAGACTCGTATGCTGTTCAGATCACATCGGTGATCAGAGAGGAGGAGTAACGATGGATGGGATGTTATCTCAGGATGAGATAAATGCCCTGCTGCAAGGCATGGATCTGTCAGACACCGCAGACGGCGGTGATACGGCATCGGATCCGGCGCCGGAGAACAGCACGGCTGAAAATAATAACAGTGGAAATACACAGGACGCAGCACCGGCAGTAGGTGACGGAGAAGAACTGACCGATGTGGAGAAGGATGCGATTGGCGAGGTAGCCAACATCAGTATGGGATCCTCGGCTACAACGTTGTATTCACTGGTAAACCGTAAAGTAAATATTACGACTCCCGTGGTTACACTTGCCACATGGAACACTTTACTGGATACTTATGAAAAACCTTGTGTATTTATACAGATCAAATATACACAGGGACTGGACGGTACCAACATCCTGGTATTGAAAGAGCACGATGTAAAAGTCATCACCGATCTGATGATGGGCGGTGACGGTACGAATACCGACGGTGAACTGGGAGAATTGCATTTGAGTGCGATCTCCGAGGCTATGAATCAGATGATGGGATCTGCAGCGACTTCTCTTTCCACACTGCTGCAGACAGTGATCGATATCAGTCCGCCGGAGTCTTCGCTTTTTGACCTGACGGAGGTAAAGGATGGTAAGGAGATATCTCCGTTCCTGGGAGGAACATTTGTAAAAATTGCCTTCCGTATGCAGATCGATGATCTGGTGGACAGCTCTATCATGCAGCTGTATCCCATTGATTTCGCCCGTAAACTGGTGGAGACATTTATCAACACACAGATGGGCGCACTGAATGGGCCCGCCGAACAGCCGGCCTCACAGCCTGCCGAGCAGCCGGCAGCACCTGCCGCTTCCATGCCGCAGAACAATGCCGGGCAGATGAATGCAGGCACCGGCAATATGGCACAGATGAATATGCAGCAGCCGGATCCTATGGCTATGAACCAGATGGGTAACATGGGCATGAATCAGATGGGCATGAATGGTATGAACCAGATGCCCGGTATGGATATGAACGGCATGAACCAGATGGGCAACATGGGTATGAATGGCATGAACCCGATGATGGGTCAGATGGGGATGGGCAATAACCAGATGGCCGGTATGAACCAGATGGGCAACATGGGCATGAATCCGATGAACGGCATGAACATGATGAACCAGATGGGTATGACGGGAATGCCGCAGCAGAATGTGAATGTACAGCCCGCACAGTTCCAGAGCTTTTCGAATGACAGTATGGGCGCCGGCGGTCAGGAAAATATCGGCCTGATCAAGGATGTACCCCTGGAGGTAACGGTAGAACTTGGAAGAACAACAAAATCCATTTCCGAGATCCTGGAATTTTCACCGGGTACGATCATTGAACTGGATCGTATCGCGGGAGAACCCATTGATGTTCTGGTAAACGGTAAGTTCGTTGCCAAGGGTGAGGTCGTTGTAATCGAAGAGAGCTTCGGCGTCCGTATTACGGAAATTATAAAATAAACCAGAGAATAGACCAAATAAATGGAGGAAAATTAAATGGCAAAGAATATTTTAATCTGCGATGATGCAGCGTTCATGAGAATGATGATCAAGGACATTCTGACCAAGAACGGTTACAATGTTGCAGGAGAAGCAGAGAACGGAATGAAGGCAGTAGAGAAGTTCAAAGAGGTAAATCCCGATCTGGTGCTGATGGATATCACGATGCCGGAGATGGACGGCATCCGGGCTCTGAAGGAGATCAGAAAGCTGGACGGCGGCGCAAAAGTTATCATGTGTTCCGCAATGGGCCAGCAGGCAATGGTTATCGAGTCCATTCAGGCAGGAGCCAAGGACTTTATCGTAAAACCTTTCCAGGCAGAGCGTGTTATTGAAGCTGTGAAAAAGGTAGTGGGTTAATGATCATACTCACCGGAAAAGCTGACAGTTATGCACAGTTTATTACCGTATTGCTGATTTTTGTGGCAGTACTGGCAGTAACCGCACTGGTGACAAAATGGATCGCAGGATACCAGAAGCAACAGGGAGCGGCAGGCAATATTGAAGTGAGAGAGACTGTTCGGATCGCAAATAACAAGTATATTCAGCTGGTCCGGATCGGTGAGACTTATTTTGCCATTGCGGTCTGTAAAGACACCGTAACGCCTCTGGGCGAGATCCCTGCAGAACAACTTAAAGGTAAGACAACATTGGAAAGTACTTCCGGGTTCCGGGAACTGCTGGAACGTGCGGCTAAGAAACAGAATGAAGACAAAGATCATTAATTCAATCAAAAAAATCAAGAGAGCTATTGCTATGGTATGCCTGCTGGTCACGGTGGGCATATTGTGTATTTGCACACCCTTAAAGGCACAGGCATCGGAACGGCATCTGACAGGAGATACAGAGGTATCTACCGTGATCAATCCCGCGGGAACGGCTACCACGCATGAAGAAGTGGGATCGTTGAACACAGCCAATACTGTCAGTATCACCTATAATAACGGAAACGGGCAGATCAACGGTGCATTGCGTATTCTGATCACGCTGACTTTGATTGCGCTGGCGCCCACCCTTATTATCATGATGACTTCTTTTACCAGAATCATCATTGTACTGCATTTTACCAGGTCTGCATTAAATACACAGACAGCACCGCCGAATCAGATACTGATCGGACTGGCGCTTATTTTGACATTCTTTATCATGGAACCTACGATCACACGGATCAATGAGGAAGCTATTCAGCCTTTTGAGGAGGGCACGATCGATCAGAGCGAAGCCCTGGAAAAAGGAATGGCTCCGCTGCGGGAGTTTATGTATCCCCAGACCCAGGTGAAAGATGTAGAACTTTTTATGGATATTGCCGGACAGGAATGGGACGGTACCCTGGAAGATATCCCCAATTCCGTACTGGTTCCCAGCTTTATGATCAGTGAACTGCGTACTGCGTTCTGGATCGGTTTCATGATTTATATTCCTTTTATTGTGATCGATATGGTAGTGGCGTCCACTCTTATGAGTATGGGTATGATGATGCTGCCGCCTACGACGATTTCCATGCCTTTCAAAATATTGTTGTTTGTTCTTGCAGACGGATGGGCATTGATCATAGGACAATTGGTACAGACGTTTTATTAACCGCGGGATAAGGTATCGTGTGAACGTATCCGGAAATATGCGGGTCGTTGAAAGGTATGAGGCTTACTATGACAATTGATGCAGTATCGGAAATGACGAATAATGCGTTATATGTGATCATCAAGGTATCTTTGCCTGTTCTGCTGGTATCATTGATCGTGGGACTGATCATCAGTATTTTTCAGACTGTGACGTCCATTCAGGAGCAGACACTGACATTTGTACCCAAGATCATTGCCATATTCCTGACATTAGTCCTGCTGGGAAGCTGGATGATGAATACAATGGTGGAATACACTGTAGAACTCTGGTCTACTTTCAGCCAATATGTACACCGGTAATAGGATGATTTCATGGTAGATTTTTCGTTTTCTATATATGATCTTGAATATTTTTTGCTGATTTTTGTCAGGGTATCCTGTTTTGTATATATTGCGCCTTATTTTGGCATGACGGATACACCGGCCAGGATCAGGATCGGCATCAGCTTTTTTACGGCGATCCTGTTATATCAGACTCTGACACCGGTGGAAGCGGTTGCTTTTGATACGGTAATGGAATATGCCGTGATCGTAATGAAGGAAGCAATAGCCGGTCTGCTGATCGGCTTTGGAGCCAATATCTGTATGGCAATCGTAAATTTTGCGGGTTCCATAGCAGATATGGAGACAGGACTTTCCATGGCAACCCTGATGGATCCGGCGACAAAAGAGAGCACCAGTATTACCGGTGTTTTATACCAGTATTCCTTTATGCTGATGCTGATCGCATCCGGAATGTACCGGTATCTTTTCGGAGCTCTGGCAGACAGTTTTACACTGATTCCCGTAAACGGGGTGGTATTCCGTGCGGACAGTCTGTTGAACTCCATGATAGAATTTATGAATGACTATATTCTGATCGGCTTTCGTATTGTATTGCCGATTTTTTGTGTGACATTACTTCTGAATGCTATTCTGGGAGTGCTGGCCAAGGTATCACCGCAGATGAATATGTTTGCGGTGGGTATTCAGCTGAAGGTACTGGCAGGCCTCACGGCAATGTTTTTGACCGCGGGAATGCTGCCGGGAGCAGCGGATTTTGTCTATCAGGAGATGAAGAAGATGGTAGAGTCCTTTGTCGGAGGTATGATGTGAGCTTGGAATATAATCTGCAATTCTTTGCCGCAGAAGGACAGGGTGGAGAAAAAACTGAACCCGCTACCGAGAAAAAGCTGACAGATGCCAGAAAAGAAGGTCAGGTAGCAAAAAGCCGTGAAATTGCCAATGGGCTGGGGCTTTTGTCTGTGTTCCTGGTATTGAAGCTATGGGTGGGACATATGGGCTATCAGTTCATGAACGTGTTTTCTGATATCTATGAAAAGATCCCGGAAGTAGTAACTTTCTGGCATGGAAATATGCCGGAACAGGATGTAAAGATGGTATTTCAGAATATGATGCTGGAAGCGGTGATCATAATGGCTCCGATCCTGCTGGTGGGGTTCCTGATAGCTTTTTTAAGTGATGTGGTGCAGGTCGGATGGCATCCCACGGGTAAACCGATGCAGCCTAAATTTTCCAAATTGAATCCGATTTCCGGATTCAAAAGGATCATCTCCGTGAATTCTCTGGTGGAGCTGATCAAATCTCTTTTGAAGATTGGATTGATCATTTACATATGTTATAATTATCTGAAGGGCAAATGGCCGCTGCTGTACAGTTTGTATGATATGGACCTTATGCAGGCCATCGCACTGATCGGGGAGACCGTTACGGACCTCGGAATACGTGTGTCGCTGATCTACATGATCATTGCCGCGGCGGATTTTATCTATCAGAAGGTAAAATTCAGCAGGGATATGCGGATGACCAAACAAGAGGTTAAGGAAGAATACAAACAACAGGAAGGTGATCCGCAGATCAAAGGACGTATCCGTCAGAAAATGCGAGAGGCTTCCCAACGGAGAATGATGCAGAATCTGCCGCAGGCGGATGTGGTCATTACGAACCCTACCCATTATGCGGTTGCCATAAAATATGATCCGGACGTGGCAGATGCTCCGATCGTAATTGCCAAGGGAGAAGATTTTCTGGCGGCGAAGATCAAAGAGGTTGCCAGGGATCATCAGATAGAAATTGTAGAAAATAAACCACTGGCCAGAATGTTGTATGCAAATGTGGATGTGGGGCAGGCGGTACCGCCGGAGCTCTATCAGGCGGTGGCAGAGGTGCTGGCATTTGTATATCATTTGCAGGGTAAAGTATAAAATATTGAATTACGAAAGAACAGAAAGGAGGTAAGGCACATATGAAAATGAAAAAAGCGGATGTCGGCGTGGCAATATATATTATGGCTGCCATTATCATGTTTATTGTGCCGATACCTTCCTGGCTGCTGGATATTTTACTGGCGATCAATATATCTGTCGCATTGACGATCCTCTTTGCGACGATGTTCAGTAAGGAAGTACTGGATATGTCCTTCTTCCCTACCATGCTGTTGTTCACTACGATTTTCCGTATTGCGCTGAATACATCTTCCACACGTCTGATCTTAAGGGACGGTAATGCCGGTAATGTGGTAGAGACCTTCGGCGAATTCGTAGGCGGCGGTGACCTGGTCATCGGTGTGATCATCTTTATTATCCTGATCCCGATTCAGTTCATGGTCATCAACAAAGGTTCCGAACGTGTATCTGAGGTAACGGCAAGATTTACACTGGATGCTATGCCCGGTAAGCAGATGGCTATTGATGCGGATCTGAATACCGGTGCCATTACGGATGCAGAGGCTAAGAAGCGCAGAGAAAAGATCCAGGAAGAAGCAAGCTTCTTCGGTTCCATGGATGGTGCCGTAAAATATGTAAAGGGAGACGCAGTGGCAGGTCTTCTGATCACCACGATCAATATTGTGGGCGGTATCATTATGGGAATGACAAGACAGGGCATGGATATCACGTCCGCCCTGAATAAATATGCCATACTGACCATTGGTGACGGTCTGGTCAGCCAGATTCCTTCCCTTCTGATCTCATTGTCCACCGGTATTCTGGTGACGAAGGGCAGCAAGGATGCGGACTTCGGTACCACACTGGTCAGCCAGCTGTTCGGAGTGCCGAAGGCTTTGTATCTTGTGGGAGCCATGCTGGCAATTCTGGGATTTGTAACGCAGTTAAATACCATTCTGTTCGTGGGACTGGGACTGGTATTTATCATTGTGGCGAGAAATATAGAGGGTACGATCGAAACTGCGAAAATAGAACAGGAAGTTGACAGTGAGGAAGCTGCGGCCGAAGAGATCCGGCAGCCGGAAAATGTCAACAGCCTGCTGCAGGTAGATCCGATCGAACTCGAATTCGGTTATGGTATTATCCCTCTGGCAGATGTGAACCAGGGCGGCGATCTGTTGGACAGAGTTGTAATGATCAGACGCCAGATTGCCCTGGAACTCGGTACTGTAGTGCCTATTATCCGTCTGCGTGATAATATTCAGCTGAACCCGAACCAGTATATTATCAAAATTAAGGGAATCCAGGTCAGTGAAGGCGAGATCCTGTTTGACCATTATATGGCAATGAATCCCGGGTATGTGGAAGAAGAGATCACAGGTATCCCTACCTTTGAGCCGTCTTTCCATCTGCCTGCGATCTGGATCACGGAAGGACAGAGAGAGCGTGCGGAAAGCCTGGGCTATACGGTAGTAGATCCCCCTTCGATCATTGCAACGCATCTGACGGAGATCATCAGACAGCATATTGCTGAACTGCTTACCAGACAGGATGTACAAAATCTTATTAACAATGTCAAGGAAAACAATCCTTCGCTGGTGGATGAACTGGTTCCCAAGCTGTTGGGGCTCGGTGAGATCCAGAAGGTATTGCAGAATCTTCTGAGAGAAGGAATCTCCATCAGGGATCTGCTGACGATATTGGAGACACTGGCAGATTATGCACCTACGACCAGAGACACGGATATCCTGACAGAATATGTGAGACAGAGTCTGAAACGTGCTATTTCCACCAAATATTTCCCTTCCCATGAAACGACCAGTGTGATCACCCTGGATCCTAAGGTGGAGCAGGAGATCATGGGCAGTGTGAAACAGACGGAAACAGGAGCATTCCTGAATCTTGACCCCGCCAGAAGCAAGAAGATACTGAATGCTGTAGGCGAAGAAATTAAAAAATTGGAAAATATGGGTAAGACGCCTATCATTATCACTTCACCGATCGTGAGAATGTACTTTAAGCGCCTGACGGAAGACTATTATCCGGATCTGGTGGTAGTGTCTTACAATGAAGTGGAATCCAATGTGGAATTACAATCTGTGGGTATGGTCACAGCTTAAAGAGAAACAAAGTGAACCGACACAGGGATGGGGAACAGTATGATAATTAAGAAATTTACAGGGAAAACAGAAGCAGAGGCAACGGAAGCGGCTAAAAAAGAATTAGGCAACGGACTGGTGATCATGAATGTCCGTGAAGTAAAAAAGAAAGGCCTGTTTTCCTTTCTTTCACCGAAGCAGATAGAAGTCACTGCGGCATTGGAAGAAGAGAGCCCCCAGAGACAGCAGGTGAGCAGCATCAAACAGAGTGTTTTAGGAGAGACGGGTGCGGGCAAGACGGTATCTGTCAGAAACAGCACGGAAAATATCGAGAAAAAACTGGATAGTCTGCAGACGCTTCTGGAGAGTCAGCTGAACAACAGACAGTCAGGTGACGGAGAAAAGGAAAACACTTCCGGCATCCAAAAGGAAAAAAAGGAAGCCGAAGAACAGCAGGGTGCCGAGAAACAGACGGAAAACGAGGATGAGCAGAATCCGGAACAGGATAAGTTCATCAGGCTTTTATATAATAAAATGCTGGATAATGAGATGGATGAAAAATATGTCAACAGTATTCTTGAGGATGCGTCCAAAACCAAGAAGGCAGATCTTCCGTTTGATTATCTTCTGGCAAATATTTATCAGAAAATGGTATTAAAGTTCGGTAAATCGGAAGGAATCCTTCCTTCTGAGGACGGTCCGGGGATCGTATTGTTTATAGGACCTACCGGCGTGGGAAAGACCACAACGATAGCAAAGCTGGCAGGCAGATACTGTGTGGAAGAGAAAAAGAAGGTGGCGCTTCTTACAGCGGACACCTATCGTATTGCGGCAGCGGAGCAGTTAAGAACTTATGCAAATATTCTGGAAACTCCCTTCAGAGTAATTTACACACCGGAAGAACTGCAGGCAGCAATCGATGATTATTGGGATTGTGATTATATTTTTATAGATACGGCGGGGAGATCGCATCAGAATGCGGAACAGCTGGAGAAGATGAAGGAAATGGTTGCCGGCATCAAGAGACCGGAAACGTATCAGGTATTTCTGGTCCTGAGCGCAACTACAAAATACAGGGATCTCCAGAAAATCGCAGACTGCTACGGAAAGATCGCGGATTATGAGCTGATCTTTACCAAGTTGGATGAAACAGAGGCAGTGGGGAATCTGCTGAACATGAAGCTTTATACGGGGGCACCGATCGCTTACGTGACCTGCGGACAGAACGTTCCGGATGATATGGAAATGTTCAATCCTCAAAAGACGGTGAAACAGATCCTTGGAGGTAAGGAATAAAGCTTTAACAGAAAGGCGCGGGAAAATGGATCAGGCGGAACAGCTAAGGATTATTAAAGCGAATAACCAAATAAGACCTACTGCAAGAGTCATTACCGTTACTTCCGGCAAGGGCGGCGTGGGAAAATCCAATATGTCCATCAATCTGGCAATTCAATTCCGTAAAATGGGAAAACGGGTGATCATTCTGGATGCGGATTTCGGTCTGGCAAATATCGAGATCATGTTTGGTGCAATACCGAAACATAATCTGTGTGATCTGGTCTATGAGGGCAAGAGCATCAGCGATATCATTACCTGGGGCCCCATGGAAGTGGGATTTATCTCCGGCGGTTCGGGGATCGCGGGAATGTCCAACCTCGGTAAGGACGCTTTGACCTGCATCATTCAAAATCTGGCGGAACTGGATGCATTGACGGATATCATTATTGTGGATACCGGAGCGGGAATATCGGACAGTGTGCTGGAATTCCTTGTAGCCAGCGGAGAGGTATTGCTGGTAACAACACCGGAGCCCACCTCTATTACGGATTCCTATTCTCTGCTGAAGGCATTATATCGGCATCCGAGATTCCAGGATGATTTTACAAAGGTAAAGATGGTGGCGAACAGAGTCAGTAACATCAAGGAAGGCCAGGTGTTATTTGACAAATTAAATGCGGTAGTGACCAGATATTTGAAAATACCGATGACATATTTAGGATGTGTGCCTCAGGATCCGCAGGTAATGCAGGCGGTTATGCAGCAGGTACCGGTGTCCATCCAGAATCCGGGAGCAAAATCCAGTCAGGCATATCAGAGGATAGCGGAAAGATTGTGTGAGAAAGAGGAGCAGCAGCCCAGACGGGGGATGGCGGCGTTCTTCTCACATATCATAGGTACGAGGAACGGAGCAATGAAACAACCCAAATAAGTGAGGTACGCATATTATGTTGTCCAGATTTGTGGAAGAAGGATCGAAAATAGAACTTCGTACCCTGGAACGTGGAATCGAAGAAAAAGGAGCGGAAAACGCAACAAAAGTATATCAGAGTCGTGTCCTTCAGATCCTGTCGGAGGATACGCTGGAAGTTGCCATGCCGATGGAGCAGACGAGACTGATACTGTTACCGGTGGATTCGGAATATGATTTAATCTTTTTTGAGGAGAACAGTCTCTATC
>JBNMHS010000034.1:0-30077 GCA_050872885.1 Acetatifactor sp. | reverse complement strand
GGACCGTTACTGTGGGTGATGGTCAGCTGATAATCAGCTTCCACGAGATCGGCAAGTGCCTTCGCGGTTACTTTTACCGCATCCCACTGTTCTGTGGTGGTATAACCCAGGGCATCGTGTCCCAGAGATACAACAACTCTTTTTTTGCTCATAAGATTACCTCTCTATCTATATTTTTTCGCATCACATTTCCTGTCAAAATAGAATCTGATAGATGAAAATAGTATAGCACAGATTTGAAACAGTGTATAGCGTGAAAATAAAAATGAAAATCGGATATAAAGGCAGAAATATAGCCCCGGGCGGAATAAATCCCGGGGCTACGTTATGATGTCTATAGAGTCGGCTATACCTGAAATCCGGATAACAATGTAGTCAGTTCTTCGGAACGGGCTGCCAGGGCGGAGGTAGCTTTATCCAGTTCCTGAATGGCTGTTAACTGCTTCTCGGCAGCGGTTGCCACGTTGGAGGAGCCTGCCGCAGTCTCAGCGGATACTGCGGAGATACCGGAGATGGCTGACAGGGTGGTATTTCGTTGGTTCTCCATATCGGCCACGCTGTCATTGATCTGCTGTAGGGATTTCAAAAGTTCTTCCACTTTATTGTCAATCTGACGGAAGGAATCGGTAGTGCTGTTTACTGCCCGGTTCTGATCGTCTACGATACTCTCTGCCTGACGGGCTACCTGAGTGGCTTCTTCGGTGGTCGTCTCGATCTCTTCAATGATACGGGAGATCTCTCCGGAGGAGCGTAGGGACTGGTCAGCCAGCTTCTGAATCTCCTGAGCCACAACAGCAAAGCCTTTACCTGCTTCTCCGGCTCTGGCTGCTTCGATAGAGGCATTCAGGGACAGGAGGTTTGTCTGCTCGGCGATTTCGTTAATAGCTTCGGTAATCGAACTGATCGCTTTTGATTTTTCGGTCAGTTTTCCGATCGTGTCCACGATGCTGGAAGTGATCTGAATGGTGGAAGAGGTATTTTCCTTCAGATGTTCCACGGATTCGATACCGGTGTGGATCGCTGACGCGGTACCGGTAGCCAGTTCGCTGATCTGATCGGAATGGGTGGAGACGCTGCCAATCGTGCCTGACAGGGAATCCATCTGCTGCATACAATCCTCGCTTCCTTCGTCCAGTTTTTCGATGCCCTGGCGCATTTCGCCGACCTGGCTCCGGATATCCTGAGAAGTCGTTAAGAAATGCTGTGAAGCTGCGGACATATCGTTAGCTGCCCGGGACAATTCCTCGTTCACATCTTTCAGACCGGATACCAGCAGTTTCATATGATTGATCATGTCGCAGATGCCTTCCGCTAGCAGCTGGAACTCATCATTGCGCTTGGAATGTACTTCTATGGTCAGGTCTCCGGCGGAGACTTTTTTCAGGCGGCGGATAAAGTAGTAAATGGAGCCACCGTATTGTCCGGCCAGAACGGAGCCGAGCAAAATAGCGACAATGCTGGCGGCAATGACCAGAATCATGGAAATATTTTTAATCTCAGCGGTCTGCCCGATGATATTGGCCTGTGGGATCAGGGCACAGATCATGGCATTCCGGGATCCGATCTTAGAGTAGAGGAAGAGATAGTTGTCGTCTTCCACATAGGAGGATCCGCTTGCTTCTTCCGAAGCAAAAGCTTCTGTAACATAATCTTTTCCCACAAAGGCGCTGCCTTCCGTGGGAGCGGACAGGGAGGAGAGATATTCCGTGCCGTCGCAGGTGACAAAACCTACCAGACTGCCTTCTCCGCCGTCTAACGAGGACAGCGTGTCTTCCAATACGGACGGCTTGAAATCAATGACCAGCATCGCGGGAGCGTTGGTAAAATATCTGGCGAGGCGGACGCTGTATTTGGATGCGTCGGTACCTAATTTGGCATCGAGTTCCGACTGGTTGCCGAACAGGTAATATTTTGCTTTGTCAGCAGAGAGAATCTGTCCCTGTGCACTTTCCAGATAGGCACTTAACAGACCGGTCTCCGCGGTTTTCGTGGTGGAGATGGTCTTCTCCTTATCGGACAGTACATAGATATTAGAGATCAGGGCGTCGGTAGTCACCGCCTTGATAAAGTCGTCTTCGTAGGTGTTCGGCGTATTGAAAGAGGCAGATGCATCGTTATCGAACATGCCGTTCAGATATTTTTGCAGGGTGTCGTCGTTCATATAGCTCTTATAGCTTGATTGCACGGTATCAAAAGAAAGCGTCAGATACTGGTTCATCATGCTGACGGTCTGATCCACGGAATCTCTGTAAGTAGCGATGATCTGTGTCGTTGCTTTCTGATAGGACACAACGCCCAGAGCAATGATGAAAATCACAGGAATAAGAAAGGCGAAGATCAATTTAAAACGAATCCTTTTCCAAAGGGGAATGGGATTTTTGGTTGTATTCTTAGTCAAAACAAGTACCTCCGAACAAAAAATTACGTAGCTGTGGACAGCTGTAATTTATTTTACCAGAGATTTACCTAAATTTCTACCATATTTATGAAAACGGTTTCCGAATGATTTCCAAATGATTACCTAATAATATCCGGAATAATCCCTTAAACAGGTATCAGCGCAGATGGTGCAGCGAGGGGATGGGAGCGCTTTTGCTTTACATAATCGGGGTTGGGGTAATATAATGATACGAGGGAATTATGACATCGATTCGAAGTAAGCCCTGACCGGAAAATTTTCAGAATCACGAGAGCTTAGTAGTGAGAAGGACAAGCAGATCTAATCCGGTATCACTTTAGTTAGAATTAAGAATAAAAATTGGAGACAAAGATAGAAACGGAAATAAGATTGGAAGATAATTCCAAATTAATTCTAAAATCGGATAAAGGAAGGTAACAGAATGCAGGAAAATCGCGCAAAACAAAAACGTATGGCGAATCTGGAAGTGTTGCGGTGCGTGGCAATGATGATGGTAGTGGTATTGCATTATCTGGGAAAAGGAGGTCTGCTGCCGGATCTGACGGCACCTCTGTCCGCACAGAACACGGTTGCATGGCTGTTGGAAGCGTTTTGCATCGTAGCGGTGAATGTCTATATGATGATCAGCGGCTATTTTTTGTGCGAAAGTTCCTTTAAACTCAGCAGATTGTTGCAGTTGTGGCTGCAGGTATGGCTGTATTCCGTAGGTATCGGTGTACTGGCTGTGGTGACGGGAATCGTTCCTACAGCGGAGATCAGCACGCATTATTATCTGACACTGCTGTTCCCGGTGACCATGGGGCATTATTGGTTTTTGACGGCGTATGTATTTTTGTATGTGCTGCTGCCGCTTCTGGGCGAAGGCCTGCGCCGGATGACAAAAGAACAGTTTCAGGTGGCACTGGTGATTTTGTTTGTCGTGTTCTGTGTCCTGAAATCTGTGCTGCCGTTTCGGCTGGAAGAGGACAGCAAGGGATATGACTGCATCTGGTATCTGTGTGTATTCTGCGTGGCGGCGTATCTTCGGAGATTCGGGATCCCGTTTTTGCAAAAAAAATCCCATGCACTTGTTTTGTACCTGATCGGTGTGGTGGGAACGTTCGGAGAAGCCATGCTTTTGCACCTGTTTTATCTGCAGACCGGCAGCCTGGAACTGATCCTGAAGATTCCTTATGAATATAATCATGTATTTCCGTTTGTGGCATCGGTCGGGCTGTTTGGCCTGTTTTTAGATAGTACCATGGAAGGAAAAATCAGTAAGATTGCCGTGAAAATCGCACCTTATACGCTGGGCGTGTATCTGCTGCATGAGAATCTCGGCGTGCGTTATGCCTGGCAGAAATGGTTCGGTACGAATGTCCTGCACGGTGTCTGGCAGCTATTGGGCTGGACGGTTGTTGCAGTAGTGGTTGTATTTTGCCTGGGTATTTTGGTGGATTTTGTGCGGAAGAGTGTGTGTGGAATGGTGCACCGGGGATTATTGCACTTGTCTCCTTATAGAGCATTGACAGAGAAAATACAGGCAGTGGATGACAGGTTTAAAAGAGAGGTAACGGCGTGAAGAAAACAATAAAAAACGGTGCGGAAACGATCTGTAAACAGAAACGCTTGTGGGAATTTGTGTTCGTGGCGGTTCTGGTGCTGTATCCGCTCAGACATATAGGCTGGGGACTGGATCTGTGGGATACCGGTTACGGTTATGCGAATTTTGAATATATGGGAACACAGCATATGGATCCGATGTGGCTGTTTTCCACGTATCTGACCACGGCAATCGGACATTTCTTCAGTCTGCTGCCGGGAGCGAAGACGTTGATCGGCATGAATTTTTATACCGGACTGAGCATCAGCCTGTTGGCACTTTTGGGATATTATTTTTGTACGAAAGCGCTGCACATGCCGGTAGGAATCGCATTTCTGGGGGAATTTGCGGCGGTCAGCTTCTGTTGGTGCCCTACGGGATCTTTTTATAATTATGTGACGTATGTTTTCTTCCTGATTGCTGCGATCTGTCTGTATCTGGGATTGTCCGGTGGAAAGAAGCGCTGGCTTTTCGTTGCCGGAATTGCGCTGGGCTGCAATGTGCTGGCAAGGTTTTCCAATCTGCCGGAGGCGGCTATGATCGTGGGTGTGTGGGCTTACGGGATTATTTGCTATCTGGAAGAACGCAGGGAAATCTTGCAAAGCTCCCGACAGATCACGGAAAGAAATATCGGAAAGCCCGAGGAAAACGATTCCGTAAAATCCGGCGTAAGCAATTCCGGGCAGTCCATGGACTTTTCCATGGAAAACGCCACGGAAAAGACGGACGAGCAGAAAGCACGGAAAAAAGCGGCAGGCGTGAAGTTGCGCAGGAAGTTATTGCAGGATACCTGTATGTGTCTGGCAGGGTATCTTACGGCACTGCTTATATTATTCGGCTATATTCAGATCCGCTATGGCATGGACGAGTACGTGAACGGCATTATGCGCCTGTTTTCCATGACGGAAGTGGCAACGGATTACACGGCTAAGTCCATGATCATTGGCATGTTTGACTGGTATTTCCAGGATCTGTACTGGGAGATACGGATGTGCGTGTTCCTGGCAGCCGGAATGATTGCAGCGGCTGTACTGAATCTGATCGGTTCCGCCGGTGGGAAGGATACAGCGAAAAAAGCGTTGCGGATTCTGGAATGGGCAGGCAGTGCGTTGATTGCGGCTGTGATGGTGTTCTGGCTCTACAGACAGGGATTCTGTGCAAAGGAGTATACGAATTACGGCGCGATTATCTGGCCGGGCGTGACATTCCTTACGATCACGCTGCTGACGGCGCTCTGGCGGATCTTTACACCGTCTGCACCGAAGGAAGAGAAGCTGATCAGCGGACTCATCTTTTTGATTGTGCTGATCACATCTCTTGGCAGTAATAATAAGCTCTATCCCAGCATGAACAATCTGTTCCTGGCATTGCCTTATGTGTTCTGGCAGTTCTGGCGGTTCTGCAGATCGGTAAAGGGCTTTCGGTGGAAGAAGCTGTGGGTGTCGGCAATTCCGGCAAAATGTCTGTTCGGCGGATTTTTCCTGTTGTTCTTTGTACAGGTGGTGCTGTTTGGAAGAAGCTTTGTGTTTGCGGAAGGTACCGGCGTGCAGGAGCTTAACGCGCAGGTGACGAATAATGAGACTTTGAAGGGCGTGTGGATGAGTAAGGAGCGTGCCGCCTGGATGCAGGAGATCTCGGAATATGTCAATGCACAGGAACTTACCGGAAAAGAGGTATTGCTCTACGGACAGATTCCGGCATTGTCTTATTATCTGCAGATGCCTGCGGCGTTCAATCCCTGGCCGGATCTGGATTCCTATCAGATGGGACAGTTAGAACTGGACATGCAGAAAATGCAGGATAAGATGGACGCGGATACATCGTATCGTCCGGTAGTATTGTTAGAGAAAAAATATGCCGCATATCTGGAAGCGGGAGAGGCAGCGCTGGAAGCATTGCAGCCTACGGAAAAAGAGCGCAGCCTGATCGTGGATCATCCGAAGCTTTTGTTGATCGGGGATTTTATGGAGGCGTACGGATATGAGAAGACTTTTGAAAATGAGAAATTCGTGATTTATGAATAAGCGTTAGATACTATGATAAAAACCCCGGAGTACACATTAATGTATTCCGGGGTTTTTATAACAAATCTTGCTTGTTATTTGCGTATTGTGGTTATTTTACAACAGCTGTAATCCGTTTTCTTCTGCAATCTTCATGACTTCGTCAGACCACAGGGAGCACTGTACTTCACCGATGTGTGCTTTTCTTAAGAAGAACATGCAGATACGGGACTGGCCGATACCACCGCCGATGGTAAAGGGAAGCTCGCCATTGATAACTGCTTTGTGGTAAGGAAGTTCTGCACGCTCGGGGCAGCCTGCCTTCTGTAACTGCTCAAGCAATGCTTTCTTGTCTACACGGATACCCATGCTGGACAGTTCCAGAGCGATATCCAGAACAGGATAATATACCACGATATCAGCGTTCAGACTCCAGTCATCGTAGTCCGGAGCACGACCGTCGTGAGGCTTGCCATTCTCTAAGGTCTCACCGATCTGCATGATGCAGACAGCACCCTTCGCCTTGGCAATGTAGTATTCCCGCTCCTTCGGAGAGTAGTCTGGGAACATTTCTTCCAGTTCACTGGTGGTTACGAAGAAAATATCATGAGGAAGGATCTCCTCGATGTAATCGTAGTGAATGGACATATATTTCTCAGTCTTGCGCAGAACCTTGTATACGGTGCGGACAGTTTCTTTCAGTGTCTCCAGATTCCGCTCTTCCTTGGTGATGATCTTCTCCCAGTCCCACTGATCTACATAGATGGAATGGATGTTGTCGGTCTCTTCATCCTGACGGATGGCACTCATATCGGTATAGAGACCCTCACCGGGCTTGAAACCGTATTTCTGCAGCGCATAACGCTTCCATTTTGCCAGAGACTGTACGATCTCTGCTTCACGGTCTCCCTGTGCTGCAATATGGAAATTAACAGGACGCTCCACACCGTTTAAGTTATCGTTCAGTCCGGATGTGGGATCCACGAATAAGGGAGCAGATACGCGCAGCAGGTGCAGGCGCTCTGATAATAATCCCTGGAAAAAGTCTTTCACTGTCTTGATGGCAACCTGTGTCTCATACAGGTTCAGGGAAGACTTGTAATTTTTAGGTATGACAATATTTGACATACTGACCTCTCATTCTGCCGCCCGGGCGGCTACGTACTAAAAAAAGAAAAAAATTCTCCTATACTATTTAACAGCGAAATGCGTTATTTTGCAACCCTTTTTTCGGAAAAAATAACCACTTGTAAAAATCGAACATATGTGCTATTTTATATATAAACACAGAACAAATGTTCTGGTCGAGAGAATAGAACAGGCAAAGATGATTTCTGTGGAGATTCATCTTGGGTAAAAAAATTTTGTATTATGAAAAGAGTTATAAGCTTTTTATCATATGAAAAGATTTTTATTAAAAGCGCCTATTAAGAAATTATTTATTTTAAGAAGTTTTATGATATTTCGGGGAAGAAGGAAACGTATGGAATATTTAGTACAGGCAGGAGAGCAATCTGTGATGCAGAAGCTGGAGATCCTGACGGATGCGGCGAAGTATGATGTGGCCTGCACCTCCAGCGGCGTGGATCGTAAGGGAGATGGGAAACATATGGGGAATTGTGCGGCTGCGGGTATTTGCCACAGCTTTTCCTCGGACGGCAGATGTATCTCTTTGCTTAAGATTCTCATGACCAATGAATGTATCTATGATTGTAAATATTGTCTGAACCGGAAGTCGAATGATGTGCCCAGAGCTACGTTTACACCGGAGGAGATCTGTACGTTAACGATGCAGTTTTACAGGCGGAATTATATTGAAGGACTGTTCTTAAGTTCCGGGATCCTACAGAATCCGGACTTTACCATGGAACTTTTGTACCGCACGATCTGGCTGTTGCGCAATAAGTATCATTTTAACGGCTATGTCCATGTGAAGGGAATCCCGGGTGCGGATGCCGAACTCATCGAGAAAATGGGATATCTGGCAGACCGTATGAGCGTGAATCTGGAATTGCCCACGGCGGACGGACTGCGCACGCTGGCGCCGAATAAGCACCGGAAGAATATTCTGACGCCCATGCGGCAGATTCAGAATACGATCCATGCAAATAAAGAAGAATTGATCCTCTACCGGAAAAGTCCGACCTTTGTGGGAGGCGGACAGTCGACGCAGATGATCATAGGCGCGACACCGGAGACGGATTATCAGATATTAAACGTGGCGGAGAATTTATATCAGAAGTTTGAGTTAAAGAGAGTATTTTATTCTGCTTTTGTGAAAGTAAATGAGGATAAGAGTCTGCCGGCACTTCCCGGAGGCCCGCCGCTTTTACGAGAGCATCGTCTGTATCAGGCGGACTGGCTGCTTCGCTTCTACGGATTTCGTGCGGAGGAACTGTTGGATGAAAAGAGACCTTTTTTTAATGTGATGCTGGATCCGAAGGAAGACTGGGCGGTCAGACATCTGGAATGTTTTCCGGTAGAGATCAACAGAGCAGCTTATGAGAACCTATTACGTGTACCGGGGATCGGAGTGAAGAGTGCACGGAGGATTTTAAGCGCCAGAAGATCCTGCAATTTAACATTTGCGGATTTGAAAAAGCTTGGAGTGGTGTTAAAGAGGGCGGTTTATTTTATTACGTGTAATGGGAGAATGATGTATCCTACGAAGTTGGAAGAGGATTATATTGTGCGGAATCTGACAGATGCCGGAGAGAGGATCCGGTTTGGAAGTGACGGCATGAGTTATCGTCAGATGACTTTGTTTGACGATGCAAGCTTTCACGTGCCGGTGCAGAAGGAGGAGATCCTGCCTGCTGCGGTGGGGGAACTGTAGATGATTGCAAAATTAACAGATTTGAGATGGGAAGAAGGTGAACAGATGAGGATATACCATTGTGAAGATTCCCTGGAAGGAATATTTACCGCAATTTATAATACGTATCAGGATCACGCGGATATCCGTGACACGATGGTTACGACAATAGAGGAAAACCTTCTGTTTTCAGAATCTGTAGAGGTGACTCCGGATCCGGAGAAGACTGTGAAAGTCATTCGTACGCTGAAAAGGAAGTTTGGGGAGGAAGATTATGAAAGCCTGTGTCTGGCACTTTCTTCACCGGCACCGGAGAAAGCGCAGGCTGTGTATCGTACCATAGCCAGGGGACTGGCGGAGAAAACCCAGCCGGGGCACCTTCTGGATGCACTGGCGGATACGTATGTGAATCAGACCTTCAGCCTGGCAAGAGGAGCCGGCCGGGAATATGATCATCTGAGGGGATTTGCGCGGTTTGAAGAACTGGAGAGTGAGATATTGTATTCCAAGATCTGCCCGAAGAATAATATCCTGACATTTTTAATGGTACATTTTGCAGATCGTTTTCCGATGGAAGATTTCCTGCTGTTTGATGCCGGAAGATATCTGTTCGGAGTACATCCTGCAGGGAGACCATGGTATATCTTGCAGGGGAAGGATGCATGGGAGAAAGTAAGACCGGAGACGGAGAAACTGACTGAGGCAGAGCTGCGTTACCGGGCACTTTTCCGCTCCTTCTGTCATACAATAGCCATAAAAGAGCGGGAGAACCGGAAGCTGCAGCAAAATATGCTACCCCTCAGGTTCCAAGAATATATGGTGGAATTTCGGTAAAATTCGCCAAATTGGGATTTTGATTTTATCGCGGTAACGTAACAAATATACAAAACGCCGAAAAGGTTTTCCGAAGGAAGCTTATCTATTGTGAAAATGATAATAACGTGGTAAAAACGGCTAAAATGCGCGATTTTTTAAAGAAAAAAATAGCTTTACATTTGGGTTTGTTTGGCTATAATAGTAATGATTTAAGATGTAAGGAGAGAGAACTCTCCGGGTTTTGTTTTTTACTATTGAAAGGAAGGAACCAGAAATGTTAAAGACGATCCGTTTGACACCTGAAGACGTGAAGCATTTTGTTGATGTAGCTTCAAAGTGTGATTTTGATATTGATATATGCTATAACAGATACGTAATCGATGCCAAATCATTCCTTGGAGTGTATGGATTGGATTTCACGAAGCCATTGACCGTATCTTATGACGGCTACAATGATAAATTCGAAGAGATGCTGAAACAGTGTGCAATCGCATGTTAGTACACGATATGTGAATTGGCTGACAGGTTTCGGTACAACAGAATGTGATTTGACTACCCAGGTAAGATAGAGTACTATTTACCTGGGTAGTTTTATTTTTGTAAGCAGCGAGAAAACGAATGCTTTCATGCAGACTTAACGAGTGCCGTAATCACTTGAAAACCAGAAGCGTCACAGCCTGCATGAACAGTAAGGGAGGTGAAGCCATATGGCAGGAGAGGTCAGAATATCGGTACGCAGTCTGGTAGAGTTTATCCTGCGCAGTGGCGACATCGACGACAGAAGGCAGGGATCTCCGGAGAATGCCATGCAGGAGGGCAGCAGGATCCATCGTATGATCCAGCGGCGTATGGGTGCGGAATATCAGGCTGAGGTGGCACTGAAATATACCCATCCCACAGAGAATTATGTCATTATCGTGGAGGGACGTGCCGATGGGATCATCGAGCAGAATGGGGAGACCACCATCGATGAGATCAAGGGAACCTATCGGGATCTGGCGAAGCTGAAAGCACCTCTGCCGCTGCATATTGCGCAGGCGAAATGCTATGCTTACATGTACAGCCTGCAGAAAGAGCTGCCCTATATCAGGGTACGGCTTACCTATTGTAATATAGAGACGGAAGATATCCGTTATTTTTATGAGGATTTTGAATTCGCAGCGCTGGAAGTCTGGTTTCAGACATTGATCGGTAATTATCGCAAATGGGCGGATTACACCTGGCAGTGGAGAGAATTGCGGCAGCAGTCCATTGCAGAGCTGCAATTCCCTTTTGAATATCGGGACGGTCAGAAAGAGCTGGTCAGTTATGTGTACCGCACTATTTATCATAAGAGAAAATTGTTCCTGGAGGCTCCGACAGGAGTCGGTAAGACGATATCCACCATTTTTCCTACGGTAAAGGCCATGGGGAAGGATATGGGGGATAAACTGTTTTACCTCACAGCCAAAACGATTACCCGGACAGTGGCGGAGGATACTTTTTCATTGTTACGGGAAAGGGGATTGCGGTTTAAGAGCATTATTCTGACAGCAAAAGAGAAAATCTGCTTTCAGGACCATACGGAATGTAATCCGGTGCAGTGTCCTTATGCCAAGGGCCATTTTGACCGGATAAATGATGCTATTTATGACTTACTGACCCATGAAGAAAGTTTTACCAGGAGCAAAATAGAAGCGTATGCCCTAAAACATCAGGTATGCCCATTCGAATTCGGGCTGGATCTGAGCCTGTTTGCCGACGGTATCATCGGAGATTACAATTACCTCTTTGATCCCCATGTCTATCTGAAGCGTTTCTTTGGAGACGGCAGTCAGGGCAATTATGTATTTCTGATCGATGAGGCACATAATCTCTTAGAGCGGGGACGGGAGATGTACAGTGCTCCTCTGCGAAAGGAAGATCTGCTGGAACTGAAGCGGGAGATAAAACAGACAATCATGTCGGAAATGGAAGAGGCAGCGTTGAAAAAGCGGCAAAAAGACGAGGTTTCCGGTCAAATGACATTAGAAATGACAGAGATGTCGAATCAATTGCCGCAAGTGGTGACGCTTCAGGAGAGCGATGGGACAGATTCATTATATATCAAGGGACGTAAGTTAAAAAAGTCAGACGGTAAGAGTATTTTTGTACGGGAAGGTTATGCGGAGCGGATCAGTCAGCTGCTGGAAAAGTGCAATGCGCAGCTGTTGTCCATGAAGCGGGATTGTGACGGTTACCGGTTGGTGGAAGATATCGATATGTTGGTACAGCCGCTGACCAGGCTGCACGGAGTAATCAGTGACTATCTGGAGGAGCAGGAGAAATCCGGCCCCGAGGTACGCAGGCAGCTGTTGGATTTTTATTTCAAACTCAGCCATTTTCTGGATATTTATGAGAGACAGGATGAAAATTATGTGAAATATACCAGAGTCTGCGAGGATGGCAGCTTTGAACTTAAATTGTTCTGCGTCAATCCCGGGGAAAATCTGAAGGAATGTATGCATCGTGGGCGCAGTACGATCCTGTTTTCCGCAACCTTTCTGCCGATTCAGTACTATAAAAAGCTATTGGGCGGAGAAAAGGAAGATTATGAGGTGTATGCCCATTCGGTGTTTGATCCTGAGAAGCGAACCATATTGATCGCCGGGGATGTGACCAGTAAGTTCACCAGGAGATCCAGGGAGGAATACTACAATATTGCCAGATATATTCATGAAGTCGTGAAGAACCGGCATGGCAACTATATGGTATTTTTCCCATCCTATTCTTTTATGAACCATATTTATGAGATTTATGAACAGTATTTTATGACGGAGGAAGAGGAATGCCTCATCCAGCAGGAGTCCATGAATGAGGAAGAGCGGGAATACTTTCTGAATCGTTTCCGCGGAAATGAGGACTGTGACCTGCAAAGTCTGATCGGCATGGAGATCGAGGAGGAAGAAGAACAGACCCTGATCGGTTTCTGTGTGCTGGGAGGCATCTTCGGAGAGGGCATTGATCTGAAGAAGGACAGCCTGATCGGTGTCATTGTAGTGGGAACCGGATTGCCGCAGGTAGGATGTGAGCGGGAGATCCTTAAAGGTTACTTTGATGAAAGTGGGGAAAACGGATTCGATTATTCATACCGTTATCCGGGAATGAACAAGGTATTGCAGGCGGCAGGACGTGTGATCCGGACGGCAGAGGATGTGGGGGTCATTGTCCTGCTGGATGAGCGTTTCCAACAGTATTCTTACAGGAGATTATTTCCGAGAGAGTGGGAACAGGTGCAGCCGGTGACTGTGGATACAGTAGCTAAAAAGGTGGAACGTTTTTGGGATGCCTGGCTGTGGCAGAAACAATGATTTTTGATGTGATACGAGAGTTGATATGCAATATGACAATCCACATAACCACATATGACACATGTGTATATGTGGATAAGTCTGTGGATTTTGTGGATTATTCGAGGTTTTTCATAGAAAAAACGACAGATGGTTCAAAATGGTGTATAATAGCAAAAGGATCGTTGCGAAGAAAGAAAACGAAACGGTACCGGATCAGTCAATGACGTTGGAGGGTCATTCTGATTATGCTGATTATGATAGAAAGGTATGGTGGCCGGAATGTGGGCATATGAAAGTGTGTTTTATCAGATCTATCCCATGGGATTCTGCGGAGTTCCATTTGAAAATGATGGTGTACAGAGACATGAGATCAAACGTGTGGAGGACTGGATTCCCCATATGCAGAAACTGGGAGTGAATGCAGTATATTTTTCACCGGTATTTGAATCGGATTCTCATGGGTACAATACCAGGGATTATCGGAAGATTGACGTGAGACTGGGAACCAACGAAGATTTCAAAGAGGTCTGTGATGCATTGCATGCGGCCGGGATCCGGGTCGTACTGGACGGCGTGTTCAACCACGTAGGCAGAGGTTTTGCACAGTTTCAGGATGTGATCCGCAACAGAGAGAACTCACCCTATGTGAACTGGTTCTACCGCATTGATTTTGGCGGCAATTCCAATTATAATGACGGACTCTGGTATGAAGGATGGGAAGGATGCTTCGATCTGGTGAAGCTGAATCTGCAGAATCCGGACGTTGTCAATTATTTGCTGGACAGTGTCAAGGGATGGATCGATGAGTTCGGTATTGACGGTCTGCGTCTGGACGTGGCTTACAGTCTGGATGAGAATTTTGTCAGAAGGCTGCGTGAAGTGACGAGTGCATATAAACCGGACTTCTTCCTGTTAGGGGAGATGCTGCACGGAGATTATAACCGTCTGATGAATGACCAGATGCTGCACTCCGCGACAAACTATGAGTGCTATAAGGGACTTTACAGCAGCTTTAACAGCATGAACATGTTCGAAATCGTACACTCCCTGCTGCGTCAGTTCGGTCCCGAAAACTGGACCTTATATAAGGGAAAACATCTGCTCTCCTTTGTGGACAACCATGACGTGACCCGTGTAGCAAGTATTTTAAATAATGAAAATCATCTGCCGTTGATCTATGCCATGGCCTTTGGTATGCCCGGCATCCCCTGTGTCTACTATGGCAGTGAATGGGGCTTCAAAGCCCGGAAAGAGGACGGGGATCCGGCACTTCGTCCCTGTTTTGACAAGCCGGAATGGAACGGTCTGTGTGACTGGATCGCAAAACTTGCGGAGGCAAAGAAGCATTCGGAAGCATTGAATTACGGAGCCTTTCGTTCGGTACTTCTGACGAATAAGCAGTGCATTTTTGAGAGAAAATCCGAGCATGAGAGAGTCATGGTGGCAATCAATGCGGACGGAGCGGATTTCATGGCACATTTTGATGCAGGGTGCGGTACCGCGGTGAATCTGATCACCGGAGAAAAGCATGATTTCGGCGGAGGAAGCCTTCTGCCGGCATATAGCGCGTATTTTTGGAAGATGGAGACTGTATGAAGGTATTGATACTTTCCACCGGAACCGGTGAGGGACACAACTCCGCGGCAAAAGCGGTGAAAGAGCAATTTGATAAACGAAATATTCCCTGTGAACTTGCGGATGTACTGGATTTTGCTTCGGACAAGGCCAGTGCTTACGGGCGCCGGATCTATATCTGGAGCACGGTCCGGGCGAAAAAGGTGTTTGCCGGAGCGTATCGCGCCGGAAGGGCAATCTCTTCCGCCAGATTAAAGTCACCGGTGTATTTTGCCAATGCGCTGTATGCGGACAAGCTGTGCAATTATATTACGGAAAATGGGTATGATACCGTTATAATGCCACACCTGTTTCCGGCAGAGGCAATGACTTATCTGCTACGCAGACATAAGCTGGAAGTGAAGACTTATTTTATCGCAACGGATTATACCTGTATTCCATTTACGGAAGAAACCAGAGTGGATTATTATTTTGTGCCCCATGAAGAACTGGAGACGGAATTCATCAAACGGGGCATCCCTGCGGAAAAGCTGGTAGCCACGGGGATTCCGGTATCGGACAGATTCCTGCATCTTCCTTCCAAAACGGAAGCACGGGAAAACTTGGGGATTCCGCAGGATAAAAAATGTATTCTTATGATGACGGGAAGTATGGGATACGGCCATGTGGAGAGCATGGCGGCAAAACTGACAGAGCAGACCGGCGAAGAGACCCATTTATATATCATGGGCGGTACCAATGAAGCATTAAAAAAATCGCTCCGTACCACCTATTCCGGCACAGAGCGGGTGCATGTGCTGGATTTTACCACGGAGGCGCACCTCTATATGGCAGCGGCGGATATCCTGTTTACCAAGCCCGGCGGACTGACTTCCACAGAGGCGGTGGCGGCAAAGGTACCATTGGTACATACGAAACCGATTCCGGGATGTGAAGACCGCAATGTTGCCTTTTTCACGGAACATGGGATGTCTGTGTCCGGTGAGACGGAAGATGCCCTGATACAAAACGGATTGGGACTTTTGCGGGATCCGGCGGCACAGGCACGGATGTCGGAGTGCCGGGAAAAATACGGGAAACCTCACGCAGCGGAGGCTGTCTGTGAATTCATCGGTGGAAATGCGGGAAAAGAAGCATAGAGTCTGAGTGATAGAAGCAGCATATACCAAAGATGCAAATATAGACGCTGTAATGCAGACAACAAAAATACAGATGGGCAAATACCGAAAAGGTAAATAAGAAAGACATAGATAGGAGAACCGGATGATCATACGAGAACTGGGAATGACAGTAGCCGGATGGATATGCGGCAGTATATTGTTCGGCAGGGCGTTGCCGAAATGGATCAAGGGGATCGATGTCACCGAGGTCAGCCCCGACCATAATCCCGGGACCGCCAATGCAATGAAATATGCGGGAGTACCCATCGGAATCCTTTGCCTGCTGGGAGATTTGCTAAAGGGTGCATTTCCGGTATATGCAGCGGTACGAATGGGACTGATCACAGGCAGTCTGTTTCCGCTTGTCATGGCAGCACCGGTACTGGGACATGCCTATTCCCTGTTTTATCGTGGGAAGGGTGGAAAAGCCATTGCAGTGTCTTTCGGCGTATTGATCGGACTGGCACCGGTGCGCCCGGAACTGCTGGCGCTGCTGGTTGTATTATACTTGTCCGGCTCTGCCATCCGGATACGCCCCCATACCAGAAGAACGCGAATTACCTATATTTGCTTTGCAGTGGGGGCGGCGATTCTGCTGACGGTACAGAGGATTCCGCTGCAAGTTTTCTTTGGAACGCTTTTGATCTCTGCGATTGTGATCCATAAAAACAGTGTGAGACAGGAGCTTTTGGAGGAGACGTCACAGTCTTTGGAAAGTCTTTAGAATTTCTTACGGTTTCTCTATATTGACGCTATTTATGTCGTGCCGTATAGTATAGCCACAGAGCAATACTATGCGGCATAAATGATTTAAATGTCTGATGATCAGAGCGTGGATGGGAGAATAGGATGAATCGAGAGGAATTTATGAGGCAGTTGGAAAGCCTTTTGCAGGATCTGCCCGGCACAGAACGTGAAAAAGCAATACAATATTATAATGAATATTTTGAGGATGCAGGTCCGGGTAATGAGCAGAGTGTCATTGAAGCATTGGGGAATCCTGCCAGAGTGGCAGAAAATGTCAAAAAGAATATTTTCGGAAATGGCTATGAACAGAATCATTATATGCCGGACGATGTAGATTATATGGAGATAATTCCATATTCGGCGGATCCCGGGGCAGGTGATGCGACACAGGAACAGAGTGCATGGAAGAGTGAAAACCTAAATAGTGCAGCACAGAATGGTACAACACAGAACGGCACAGCGCAGACACAGACAGTGACCGAGCAGAAAAAGGATGGAATGTCCACTGGAATGATCGTTCTGATCATATTGTTGTGTATTTTGGCATCCCCGGTGATCCTGGGAGTGGCTTCCGCGGGTATCGGAACGGCAGCAGGACTGATCGCCGGATGGTTCGGGCTGATCATTGGGTTCGGGATAACGGCAGTCGTACTTTTACTGGTATTGATCGGACTGGTAATTGCCGGAATGATAAGCTTGTTCCATAATCCTTTTGTGGGAATGGGGCTGATCGGCGCAGGATTGATCTGCGGAGGTGTCGGACTGTTGTTTTTGATGTTGACCGTTGCCATGGCAGGCGTTGCCACTCCGGCAATTTGTCATTGGATCGGAAGCTTGTTCCAAAAGGGACAGAAGCAGAAAACGGCGGGACAGCCGGCGTAAGAACGATAGGTTTACATTTACAGGCAGCAGGTTTTGAGAAAGGCATGGTTATAGGGGCATTATGAAAAAATTCATGAAAGTCTGTGCGATGGCAGCACTTATTTTTATACTATTAGGATTACTCCTGGGAGTGACGGGAAGCTTGGGACACGGTTCATCACATTTTTCCTTTGGAGAGGTATTGTCGGCGGTGACCGGAGGAAGAGTCTCGGGAGATTCTGTAGACCGGTGGGGTGAAAATGTCGCAGAACAGATTCAGGAAAATACCGGGAATGTGCATTATGATCTGGACGACAATATGGACTTCGATGAGGGCTACCCGATACAGGAAGGCGATGTCGAAAGATTTGATCTGGGAACCGCAGATGCTGTGATAACGGAACTGGAGCTGGAAGCCGGCGGCTGTAGCGTGGAAGTGAAGACATCCGAAGATGCACATTTCTATGTGGAAGCAGCCGGCATGCGCAGATTCCAGGGATATGTGGAAGGAAACACGCTGACAGTAAGAGGAACAGCTAAGTATACAACGGCCAATTGGAATGGAAGCATCACATTGTATGTGCCTGCAGACTATCAGTGGGAACAGGCAACATTGGAACTGGGTGCCGGAAGCCTTGAAGCAGAGAAAATGTTTGCAGACAATCTTGAGGCACATGTAGGAGCCGGACAGATGGTATTTGATGAGTTAAATGCCGATCAGTCCGTGTTTGACTGTGGAATGGGGCAGTTGATCGTAGAACAGCTGCGCAGCCGCACAGTAGATGCCACAGTAGGTATGGGATCTTTGCAGCTAAAAGGTGATGTCACAGAGCAGCTGACCGGGGAGTGTTCCATGGGAGAATTGCAGTGTAAGCTGGCCGGAATACAGACGGATTTTAACTACGATCTGAGATGCGGCATGGGAGAACTGACCGTTGGTGATGACAGCTACGCCGGCGTGGTGCAGGAGAAGCAGATCAATAACAACGCTACAAAGAGCATGGATCTGGAATGCGCAATGGGAAGTGTCAGTGTGCAGTTTGAATGAGATAAAACATCAATAAAGAATCCGCAAGATTCATATGTAAGGATCTTGCGGATTTTTCTCTAATTTTTATGCGTATTATTTGCTTGAAAAAGTTCTTGCCTTTACGAAAAGAATATGCTATCGTTATTTTGCAAGAACGATTCTATTTCAATTCATATATTGTTTGAATCATAAGTGTTTTTCGGGCGTCTCGCCATGATTTCATTTGTTACAACAGAATAGATTAAGAGAAAAGCACGTATGGTGCAATGATTTTGCTTTTGTCTTTTTCTATAGATATATTTTGAGAAAGGAAAAATAAATGGGGGAAAAAGACAAAACAGAAAAACTATTTGTAGGATGCAAAGAGATTTTTGCAGAATTAATCAATGTGTTGATTTATGCCGGGAAAGGCAATGTAGAGCAGGAAAACCTGTTGCCGGGACCGACAGAGAGCATTTATCGTGGGAAAAGGAATGAATTGCATAATCAGTTTAGAGACTGTAGTATGTATGAAATGTCACGAGATAAAGTATATGCGCTGTATAATGTAGAGAATCAGAGCAGGATAGATCCGCAGATGGTGCTTAGATGTGCGGGATATGATGGGGCAGCCTACCGCAGTCAATATCAAGAAGGGGAAAATATTGAAATATATCCTGTTATCAGTATTGTATTGAATTGGGGAACAACACCTTGGAATACAGCATTATCTATAAGAGAAATGATGAATCGATCTTTGCCTGAAGAACTGGAAGAATACATTAGTGATAATAAACTACATGTTTTTGATATGAGATATCTGGATAAGACAACAAAAAATTTGTTTCAGGGAGATATTAGAATTGTGCTGGATTATCTCACGGATCGAGAAAGCTTGCTGAAGAGGAATCAAGTGCTGAAACATCCGGAAGAGACACTGCGAATGCTGTATGCATTGACAGAAGATGACAGATATCTTGAAAACATAAAATTAGTCAAAGGAGGAGAGACAAAAGTGTGTGATTTATTAGACGAAGCAGAAAACAGAGGAATTCAAAAAGGAATTCAAAAAGGAATTCAGCAGAGCCTACAATCCGGTATCAGGATTTTGATAACAACCTGTAAAGAATTGGGCATTGATTATGACAGAACAGCTTCAAAATTGAAGGAAAAGTATGCTTTGCCGGAAGAAGAGGCGAGGAAAGATATGAAGCTTTATTGGTAGATTGCTGTCAACTGTTATTATAATAACAGTTGACAGTGGGTTACAGCAATGCCGAAAGATATTTCTCGAACACTACGCCTTCCTGCACAGGAGTTCCTGCCTTTTCGCTCCCGGCGATACATAGTCCAACGAAGTTTGCGGCCTTTTGTACTGAGGAAAGCAAAGTCTCACCGCGGACGGCATCCGCTGCCAGAATGGACGCAAAGATATCTCCGGTACCGGGACGGGAAGCTCCGGCGATCGGTGTGGTAACGGTGGTGTAAACACCGTCATCCCATAAGAAATTGACCATAGAGTTGCCCTGTCGTATTCCGGTGATAACGATAGAAGTACGACCGCAAACAGTACGAGAAGTATCAGTAACACTATTGGCTGTATCATGGGAAGATTCGGATAAGGATAGGTCGGAATCTGTCTGACATAACTCAGTTAACTTTTGACACAATCCCGATAGTTCCTTCATCGTCCACGTCCCTTCCTTCCAAGGTGTATCCGTCAGCAGGCAGGCTTCCGTGATATTCGGCGTAATGATATCCGCCAGAGGCAGCAGTTCTCTCATTTTATGAATATGCGCTTCCGTAATGGAAGAGTAGGCCTTGCCATGATCACCCATGACCGGATCCAATAAAAACATCGGTGGTTGAAACATTTCCACAAATTCTTTTACAATATCAATTTGCTCTTCGTTGCCCAGGAATCCGCAGTACAGTCCGTCAAAGGAAAGTCCGAGCTCCTTCCAGGCATGAAGATAATCTCTCATATGAGAAGTATAATCATCAAAATGACACAGAGGAAATCCTAAATGGTTCGATAAAACAGAAGTAGGCACAGGGCAGACCTGTACCTTCATTACGCTGATCACGGGCAGTGATACGGTGGTGGAGCAACGCCCGAAACCGGCAATATCATTAATCATAGCAAGGCGGGGAACAGCATCCCCGCCTTTTTGTGTAGTAGTATCATAATTGATAGAATTACAGTTCATGGAATAATCCTGCTTTCTTCAGTGCCGGACGAAGGGCAATATAGAAAACGGAAGCACAGATCACGGCAACAACGGCATTAACACCGGTGGTTACGGTACTGATCTTGGCAAGCGCTTTGGAGATATCCTGGGGTACTCCTAACAGATACATCTTATAGAAGTAACCAACCAGCGGATCTGCAACAACATTGAATGCCATACCGCAGGCGGAAGCTAAAACGGTTACGCCGGTAACATATTTTACGGAATGCTCTTTGCTCAGGTTGAAAATCTTGTGTGCTACCAGACCTACGATCAGACCGATGCATAATTTTAATAAGAAGGTCTTGGGAGCACTGGTCACATAAGCGGTGGTCAGATCGGCGATGGTCATACCGACGGCACCGGCCAATCCTCCCCAGTATCCGCCGAGCAGCAGGGCTGCAAGTACACAGAATACGTTGCCAAGGTGGAATGCGGTTTTCTCGGGACCAACGGGAATATCGATTTTGAAGAATGCGAATCCGATGTAGCAAAGTGCTGCAAGCAGTCCGGCTTGTGCCAGCTTTTTCACATCTGCTTTCTGCGCGGGAACAATGCCGGCAATGGCATTATACAATCCCTTGATCGTCAGCAGAATGGCGAAGAATACAAGCACCAGGCTGTAAGAATAAGGGCGTTCTGCGGAAAGCTTTTCATCGGACAGTGTGGATTTCTGAGCGGATAACTCATCTTTCTGAGCATTCAGGGCATCCAGATCTCCGGTAGCGGTGCCTGCATTAATTGCTTCGATGGAAGCATCCACTTCCTCTAACTGTGCCTTAACATCACTTAACTCGTTGCCGTAAGATACGGATTCCTGATAACTGCTGTTGTGGGTAACAACTGCCAGGATGATTCCCAGAATCAAAAGAACCGCTCCTGCAATCAATACGCCGTAAGATTTCTTTTTTTCCATAATGATGATCTCCTCTTTTGGTTTCTTTTTCATAATTCCCATTTCTTCGGTGGGATATGTTAGGAATCAGTGTATAGAAAAAGTGGCTTGCTTGAAAGAGCCAGAATAGTTTTTTTTTACCATGCCAGTTTGAAAAAGTAAGCGTAGCGTAAAATAAATAGAATTTTTTGTAAAAACGTTGCTTTTTGTCAGCTAAAAGCGTATACTGAAAATAATGTATAAATATACAAAATTTTTATGAGGAGGAATTCAAATGTTAAAGAACAAATGGATCGCTTCTGTTCTGGCACTGGCATTGATCGTGACCCCGGTACAGGGTGTAACGGCTGCCGAAGCGGGAATCGCAGAAAATGCAGCAACAGAAGCAACGGAGACAGCAGTTTATACCGTTACAGACGGTAATGTAGAGGCACCTGTTGTATCGGAAAAACTGGATGTACCTACCGGGTTATATTGGAACGCATCTCAGAACGGCGGGTTCATATGTCCCACATGGAATACTGTGGAAAGCAAAAACGGTTCTGAGGTAAGATATGCTTTGAAAATATTGTGTGATGGCGAAGTCATTAGAGAATCCTACAATATACCTCGGGCACAGTACTATCTCGCACCGGAAGAACTTAGCAAGAATGGTGTATATACTTTTCAGGTAAGAGCTATATATTCTGATAGCGAAAAATACCCATATGATGTCTATGCAAGTGCGTATTCGGAACCCAGTGAACCGCTGAAGATTTCGAGACTGGCAACTCCCACTGCAAAATGGGGAGACGGCTGGATGCCTGTACTGGATGATAGCCAGAATAAAGGACAGATCAAATATTTCGAAGCTGATATGTATAAGAATGGCTCCAGTACCGGGGTGGGAGCAGCTCTTAGTGTGAACCATGATGGAATTGACTATACACAGTTCAACAGAGTGTACTTCTTATCTAATATTAATGGAAACGGTGATTATCAATTCACTTTAAGAGCATATCCGACGGATGAAGCAAGAGACGCCGGTCTCAGTTACAGTCCGGACTCAGAACTCAGTGAGGCAAAGACCTATGTAAAGCCTTCCCGGAGTCTGGATGTACCTGTGGTAAAAGCACATGCGACGCTGCCCGGTGTCTTTGAAATCACAAATCTGAATGGTGCGATCGGATGCACTATGGAACTGTACTATGATCAGGGAAGTAACGGTGCCAACTGGATTCAAGTGGGTACCGGTATAAATGCATTCGGAAAAACTGCAACACAAGACAAAATCACATATTATGATTTCAGACAGTCAATAGATAGTTCCAGTTCGCAGTATGGTTTTGGACAGTATAAGCTTCAGGCGAGAGCAATCAGCGGCAATATTGACGAGGTGGCAAACAGTGACCTGTCTTCCCTGTATGATTCCGAAGTGATAGAAATCACCGCAAGCTCCCTGCCGTTAGACATGACACCGCTGTATAGCAATAATAACAGCGACAGTTCTTCAGAACCTGCGATCACTCCCGCAACCACAGTATCCGCTGAGAAAGCTGCTGAGATCAAGAACTCTCTGCAGAACATCATGAGTAACAACACCAATGCGACCGATGCTGTGGCAAGCATCAAGGACAGTGAGAATAAGGAAGAACTCGGTGCTGCAATGCAGCAGGACGGCAGTGTCGCAGAACTGATGAGCACACTGGAAAAAGATTATGTGAAGGAAAACAATATTACGGTTTCCAAAAATATCCAGAGTCAGGTAAATACCTTTATGGATCCCAATGCCATCTCCGTAGTCGGAGCCGGCCTGAATGTAACCTCCGGTAATGTGGCACTGGATGTGTCTGTACCCACAAACCGGGTGAAACTTGGTAACAAGTATAATAATTGGAATAACCTGCAGTTCGAGATCAAGCTGGTAGGAGATGAACTGGCAGAGCACGGCAGACTGGAGGTTCCCGTACTGATCACCATGCCGATTCCCAAGGGATTGAGAGCAGAGAATCTGGAGATCATCCATTGTAAGGCGGACGGTAGTTTTGAGAGAATTTCTCCCAGAAATAACGGAGACGGAACCATCAGCTTTGCAGTCACTGAATTCAGTACTTTTGCATTTGTCAGCCCGGCGGAGACCGCGGACAACGATGACTCTGACAACGATTCCGCACCTGCGGAAGTTGTATACAACGTAGACTGGAACGGTGTTCTGAACACTGTAGCTGCTAATCAGGCCGGAACTACCGATATTACCACCGGCAACAGCATGCAGGTATCAACACAGTTGCTGCAGACCCTGAAGAAGACCAAGGGCGTTCTGGCACTGCATACCGGTAAGGGAATCACAGTAAGTATCTGTGGTAAGGACCTTAAGAAGACAGACAAAAATGTAGTGATCACCTTTGCGGAGAATCCCAATATTCCCGCAAGTGCCAAGAATGCGGTTCTGGCAAACGCTTTATACAGCAAGAGCTTCGAAATGAAAGAAAAGGTGCTCTATTCTGTAAAGATGGACATTCATTTTAATGTCGGAAAACAGTTCGCCGGCAAATATGCTAACCTGTATCATTATGATGAGCAGACCGGAACGATGAAACTGGAAGGCACTTTCCGTATCACGGATACCGGAGCTGCAATGTTCCTGCTGTATCATGGTGATGAATATATCCTGACAGTAACGGAGCAGGCTCCGGCAGGAGCTGTTGTCGGCGGCGTGGCAAACGGAACTTATACGGTCGTTGCCGGAGATACACTTTCTTCCATTGCGGCAAAAAATCATATAGCTCTGGCACGGATCCTGGCAGCAAATCCGGACATTAAGAATCCGAACCTGATCCATGTAGGACAGAAGATTGTGCTGAAATAAAAAGGTTCCACGAGACACTCTTGACAAACGGTCACTCTATGTACTATATTTTTTATTAGTAGTTTTCGATAATAACTACAATAAACAAAGGCAATGACGAAGAGGAGTACACATATCCCCTTACCAGAGAGAGCGGCTGCATGTATGCGCTGGAAGGCTGCTTCAAGACAGGAGTGTGGAAGGTAGCTTCCAAGCCGGAGGGCTGAGACCGGAATCATCCGGGCGTAAGTTTTCACGAGTTATCCCCGTTACCGGATAGGACTTTGTAAGAAGTCTCATGAGGCAGCGCAAGCTGTGAACAAAGGTGGTACCGCGTTAATGACGCCCTTTGCCGACGAGAGTCGGCAGAGGGCTTTTTTATTGCGACGATTCAAAAGGAGGACAAAATGAGCAAAGAATTAGCCAAGACCTATGACCCCAGCGGCATAGAAGACAGACTGTATCAGAAGTGGCTTGACAAAAAGTATTTTCATGCGGAGGTAGATCACAGCAAGACTCCCTTCACCATCGTGATTCCGCCCCCAAATATCACCGGACAGCTCCACATGGGTCATGCACTGGACAACACCATGCAGGATATCCTGATCCGTTACAAGAGAATGCAGGGCTATAATGCACTGTGGCAGCCCGGCACCGACCATGCAAGTATCGCTACCGAGGTCAAGATCATTCAGAAACTGAAGGAAGAAGGCATCGACAAGCATGACCTGGGACGCGAAAAGTTCTTAGAGAGAGCCTGGGAGTGGAAGAAGGAATACGGCGGACGTATCATCGAGCAGCTTAAAAAACTGGGTTCTTCCTGCGACTGGGACAGAGAGCGTTTCACCATGGATGAAGGCTGCAACAAGGCAGTAACCGAAGTATTCGTGAAGATGCACGAAAAAGGCTACATCTACAAGGGTGCCCGTATCGTCAACTGGTGTCCCGTTTGTAATACTTCCATCTCTGACGCTGAGGTAGAGTATCAGGAGCAGGCCGGACATTTCTGGCATATCAAATATCCTCTGATCGACGAGAACGGCAATCCCAGCACCACGGAATTTCTGACCTTTGCCACCACCCGTCCCGAGACGATGTTGGGTGATACCGCAGTAGCCATCCATCCGGATGATGAGCGCTATACCCACCTGCATGGCAGAAAAGTATTACTGCCCATCGTAAACCGTGTCATTCCTATCGTGGAAGATGCTTATGTAGACAGAGAGTTCGGTACCGGTGTCGTTAAGATCACCCCCGCCCATGACCCCAACGACTTTGAGGTCGGCAAGCGCCATAACCTGCCGATCATCAATATCCTGAACGATGATGCCACCATTAATAAAAACGGCGGCAAATTCGAAGGTATGGATCGTTACGAGGCGAGAAAAGCCATCGTCGAGGAACTGGATCAGATGGGACTGCTGGTGAAGATCGAAGATCACGTGCACAACGTAGGTACCCATGACCGTTGTAAGACCACCATCGAGCCCATGGTAAAAGACCAGTGGTTCGTAAAAATGGATGAACTGATCAAACCCGCAAGAGAAGCGGTAAAGAACGGTGAGATCAAGCTGATCCCCGAGCGTATGGAGAAAAACTACTTCAACTGGACGGACAATATCCGTGACTGGTGTATCAGCCGTCAGCTGTGGTGGGGACACAGAATCCCCGCTTATTACTGCGATGACTGCGGCGAGGTAGTAGTAGCCAAGGAGATGCCGAAGGTATGTCCCAAGTGCGGCTGCACCCACTTTACACAGGATCCCGATACCCTGGATACCTGGTTCTCATCTGCACTGTGGCCTTTCGAAACATTAGGATGGCCCGATCAGACCGAGGATCTGAAGTATTTCTATCCTACGGATGTGCTGGTAACCGGCTATGATATCATCTTCTTCTGGGTAATCCGTATGATCTTCTCCGGATATGAGCAGATGGGAGAGAAACCTTTCAAGACCGTATTGTTCCACGGACTGGTACGTGACAGCCAGGGACGTAAGATGTCCAAGTCTCTGGGCAACGGTATCGATCCCTTAGAGATCATCAGCCAGTACGGTGCCGATGCACTGCGTCTGACCCTGATCACCGGTAATGCACCGGGCAACGATATGCGTTTCTACTATGAGAGAGTAGAGAACAGCCGTAACTTTGCAAATAAGGTATGGAATGCTTCCCGTTTCATCATGATGAACATGGAGCAGGCATTAGAAAAGACCGGAAAAGACATCACCACTCCCGCAGCAGGCGATTTGCAGCCGGTAGATAAGTGGATTCTGTCCAAGCTGAACACTCTGGTAAAAGATGTGACCGACAACATGGATCACTTCGAACTGGGTATTGCCGTACAGAAAGTATATGACTTTATCTGGGATGAGTTCTGCGACTGGTATATTGAGATGGTAAAACCCCGTCTGTACAACAGTGACGATACAGTCAGCCAGAATGCAGCACTGTGGACCTTAAAGACTGTCCTGATCGACGCATTGAAGCTGTTACATCCGTACATGCCGTTCATCACCGAGGAAATCTTCTGCACCATTCAGAGCGAAGAAGAATCCATTATGATCAGCAAGTGGCCTGAGTACAGCGAAGACCGTGCATTCCCCGCAGAGGAGAAGGCAATCGAAACCATCAAGGAAGCTGTCCGCGGTATCCGTAACATCCGTACCGAGATGAACGTAGCGCCCAGCCGTAAGGCAAGTGTCTATGTAGTCAGCGAAAATGCCGAGATCCGCAAGATCTTCGAGGAAGGTAAGCTGTTCTTCGCAAGCCTTGCTTATGCGAATGAGATCATGATTCAGGCAGACAAGACCGGTATCGCAGACGATGCGGTATCCGTAGTGATCCCCGGTGCAACCCTGTATATTCCGTTTGCAGAGCTGGTAGACATCGCTCAGGAGATCGAGCGACTGAAGAAGGAGCAGAAGAGACTGGAAGGAGAGCTTGCCCGTTCCAGGGGAATGCTGTCCAATGAGAGATTCCTGTCCAAGGCTCCCGAAGCGAAGATCGCCGAGGAGAAAGAAAAGCTGGCAAAATACGAGCAGATGATGGAACAGGTGACAAGTCGTCTGGCACAGTTGTCATAAGTAAGAATGCGTAAGTATGCACGAAGTAGTAAACAAGACAGCAGGAAGCAAAAAGCGAATCAGAATGAATACTACAAGAAACAGTAATACAAATATTACGACATTTGAGGAAGCGGTGGCATATCTTGAGGATATGCCCCGCTTTACTGTCAAAAAGGATCCTGCGGATACGAGGGATCTTCGATGGTTTTTGAGACAGTTGGGGAATCCCGAACAGAATCTGAAAATTATTCACGTGGCCGGTACGAACGGAAAAGGCTCTGTCTGCGCATACATGAGATCCGTACTGGAAGCGGCAGGGTATCGTACCGCCATGTTTACTTCTCCGCACCTGGTGGATATGCGCGAACGGTTTGTGGTTGATGGAAAAATGATAGCAAAGGACGCATTTTTACAGGCATTTTCAGTTGTCTGGGATAAGCTGCGTCAAGTCAACGAAACTTCTCACAATGACAATATACCAATAAAAGAAGAACAAGATTTCACACTGAATTTCTACGAATACCTGTTTTGCATGGCACTATATTATTTTGCAAAAGAAAAACCGGATTACTGCATCATAGAGACCGGTCTGGGCGGCAGACTGGATGCGACGAATTATGTTGACAATAAAGTTCTGTGCGTGATCACGCGGATCAGTCTGGATCATGTGCAGTATCTGGGGGATACGACAGCGAAAATCGCCGCGGAGAAAGCAGGAATCTTAAGACCCGGTGTGCCGGTGGTATATTGGGACGGGGATGCGGATGCCACGAAGGTAATTTGCCGGAAAGCGTCAGAACTTGGTGCCCCACAGATACCGGTGTCGAAAAAGGACTATACTTTCCAAGGATTTCGGAAGAAATGCATTGATTTTTCCCTGCGTTCTGAGTATTATGATTATATTAGTCTCATGTTGCATACCATAGCCGGATATCAGATGGAGAATGCTGCATTGGCCGTTCGGGCAATCGAAGTACTGTTTTCCGACCGTAAGGTGGGGACAGGCGAAAACGGCAGTCAGATGCAGCCTGCACCGGGATGCCCCACGGTCGCGGAAATTCAGCAGGGTATCCAAAACTGTTTCTGGCAGGGGCGCATGGAAGAAGTGCTCTCGGAAGTGTATGTGGATGGGGCACATAATGATGACGGTATCAGGGCATTTTTGGATACCGTGAAGCAGGACGGCTGTACGGACGGCAGAAGGTTGTTGTTCGGTGTGGCTGCGGATAAGGATTGCCGGCATATGATACGACGGATCATAACCTCCGGGTTGTTTGATCATATTGCATTTACCCATATGCACACGGCAAGGTCAGTGTCCATGGAAGAACTTAAAGGTTTACTGGCAGATTATCCGGAACATCATTTTACAATGTATACAGAAGCTGATACAGCATTCCGACAGGAGCTTCGGGACAGACAGCCCGGGGAACGGCTCTATGTCGCCGGAAGCCTGTATCTTGTCGGGGAAATAAAGGAGTCTTTGGACCATGATTAATTTTGAAGAAGAACTGAAGAAATTTCATCCCAGTCTGGAAGTGGAAGACGCTGAAGAAGCCATCTACAATCAGGATCTGACCGATGCGGCGGATCTGCTGGTGAAAATGATAAAAGAAACCGAAGAGAAAGAAAAGAAATAAGGAGGGACGGCATGTTTTGTTATAACTGCGGCTGCCAACTGTCAGAGCACGATTTTTGTACTGCCTGTGGAGCAGATGTATCCCTCTATAAAAAGATCATGAGCATGTCCAACCGTTTCTACAATGACGGATTGGAGAAAGCGGGAGTACGGGATCTCACGGGTGCGATCAACAGCTTGCGTCAGAGCCTGAAATTCAACAAAAATAATATCGAAGCCAGAAATCTGTTGGGACTGGTATACTTTGAGACCGGAGAAGTCGTAGCGGCTCTCAGCGAATGGGTCATCAGCAAAAATATGCGTCCGGAGAAAAATATAGCGGACGATTATATCAATATGCTGCAATCCAACGCATCCCGTCTGGATGCGATCAACCAGACCATTAAAAAGTACAATCAGGCATTGCTGTATTGTAATCAGGACAGTAAAGATCTGGCAATCATCCAACTGAAAAAAGTATTGTCTCTCAACCCCAAATTCATCAGGGCACATCAGCTGCTGGCACTTCTCTATATGGATAGTGAACAGTGGGACAAGGCCGAGAGAGAACTGCGCAAATGCATGGATATCGACCGCAATAATACGCAGACGCTGCGTTATCTGAAGGAAGTAGAGATGCAGCTGGCTCCGGATGAGAACAGCAAGCAGCCCGGCAGACGTAAGAAGGATGATGCGGTCCGCTACCAGAGTGACAATGAGATCATTATCCAGCCGCTGAATGTGAAGGAACAAAAGAGCGCCGGAATCTCTTCTTTGATCAATATCGCCATTGGCCTGGTCATCGGACTGGCGGTGATGTATTTCCTGGTAGTTCCTGCGGCGGTGTCCAATGCTAACAATGAGGCACAGAAGACCATTGCCGATATCGGTAACCAGCTGGATACCAAGACATCGCGGATCCAGGAACTGGAGACCCAGATGGCAGCACTCCAGACGGAAAACGATACACTGAATCAGGAACTGCAGGGCTATGTGGGCACGGATGGCACGTTACAGACCATCGACAGCCTGCTGGTGGCAGCTGCCACATATTTAGAGACACAGGACATTACCCAGACTGCGGCGAATCTGGAAAGTATTTCTTCTTCCGTGAATGTGGACGAGACTTCCGAAGCATTC
>JBNMHS010000033.1:0-30830 GCA_050872885.1 Acetatifactor sp. | reverse complement strand
CTCTACGCTCCAGCTGTGCAGCCGCCACGTTGACATTCACGAAAAATCCGGGGGTCTCATCGCGAAGCTTCTGTACATCGGTAAGTGCCGTACGCAGGATCCAGTTCCCCAAATCGAAGATGCAAGGATCTTGTTCCAGCCATTCCATAAATACACCGGGCGATACCAGACCATACGGCTCCAGTTCCCAGCGGATCAGTGCTTCCATGCCGCGGATCTTCCCCGTTTTCGTGTCTGCGATCGGCTGATAAAACATTTTGAAACCTTCAAAATTATGTGTCGCACACTGATGGATCACTCCGATCAGTTCAAACTGATTCTCATCATTACCGCAGACCTCATCATTGAAAATCACCAGTTCCCCATGGTGTTCGCTCCGGGAATGATTCAACGCATAGGTCAGCCCGCTGCGGATCGCGTTGGTCTCCTTCATATACGGTTCTATAAAAATAGCGCCGGCAGATACCTTCAGCGGAATCCGCTTGCCCTCCACGGCAATATTTTCAAAAGATTCCACAATGCTGTCATATGCCTGCTGTAATTTCTGTCTGGATATTTTCTTAAAACTGACGACAAACTTTGCACCGGAGAGACGATACACATAGCCGATTTCTCTCATCAACCGGATCAGTTCCTGTGCTGCACAATTCAGGATTTTATCCGAAAAAGCCGCTCCGTACATGACATTAATATGGCTGAACTGATCCAGGCCTATCTTCAAAAGCGCAGCCTGTTTATTCTCTTCTAAAAACGCCTCAATCTCCCGGTTCAGTGCAGGCTCCGTATGCAGACCGGTCGTAGCATCCACCTCATCGGAAATGCCGTAATTATTATATCTGATAACAATGACAAACGGCTTTCCATCCTTGTCATTCAACATTCTGGCGGTTGCGGCAAGCCGCGTATAGGTACTTCCGTCCTGCACACGGTATTCCCAAGGTTCATCCATGTTCTTGCCTTCCACACGCTCCCTGAATCCGCGGCGGAAATCTTCCAGATCATCCGGGTGGATCTTCCTGTTGGGTTTTTCCTCTCCCCGGATCGTATAATTTTCCTTCAGGCCGAAATATTCCATTGCCTTATCCGACCACCATGTTACACCATTTCGCAGATTAGTGATGGATATATAAGATTTTTTGGACAGAGATGTAATTGCCTTCACAATATCCGGGAAAAGAATATCCACTTCTTCCCAGAATCTCCGTTCATCGTATTTGTTTATAACCTCTTCTTTCGTAAAGGCCCCCTCCTGGCACTTTCTTTCTGTATGCCCACAGCCTAATTCCATATCAGGATCCACATCATTTCTGTATGAATTATATCATATTACGAAACCGTTTACGATAGTGCAATTTATCTAAATTTCTCCTGATTTCTACCTTTTTTAATTGAATATTACCTTTTTCACGTTTATTTTATGAGATTTTAAAAAACATTGACTTTCCGGTTCCCTCCCTAGCATAATACTATTTATATCAGATGATCCGATTGTATTTTATATTTACAAATATAGTTTTGAAACATACGTGAAAGGAATATAGAGAATGCAGATATTGATTACAATTTTAGTTACCTTTTTCGCCGGTATGGGTGCGGGACTCGGCACCGGTTTCGCAGGCATGAGTGCCGCGGCGGTCATCAGCCCCATGCTGATCACATTCTTAGGCATGGATCCGTACCTGGCGGTAGGCATTGCTCTGTCCTCAGACGTACTGGCCAGCGCAGTCTCCGCTTATACCTATGCGAAAAATAAAAACATCGACATCAAAAACGGTCTGATCATGATGGGAAGTGTCCTGGTGTTTACTGTGGTCGGAAGTTACATCTCCAGCCTGGTGCCTTCCGCAACTATGGGAAACTTCTCTGTCTTTATGACATTCCTGTTAGGTATCAAATTCATCGTCAGACCTGTCATGACGACCAAAGAAGCCATGCAGGGTGTCTCTGCAAAAAAACGTGCTATCCAGTCTCTGATCTGCGGTATGATGATCGGCTTCATCTGCGGTTTCGTCGGTGCCGGCGGCGGCATGATGATGCTGCTGATCCTGACTTCCGTATTGGGCTATGAACTGAAAACCGCGGTCGGTACCAGCGTCTTCATTATGGCATTTACCGCCTTCACCGGTGCAGCATCCCATTTTGCCATCGGCGGTGCTCCGGACTGGACGGTATTCGCGCTCTGCGTGATCTTCACACTGATCTGGGCGAGAATTGCCGCACTGTTTGCAAACAAAGCTACACCGAAGACCTTAAACCGTGTCACCGGTGTGATCCTGGTGATCCTCGGTATCGTTGTTATGTGCTTTAACCTGTTCGCCTAGTTACTCATATTCTTTTATATACGCGATAAATTCCTCCGCCACATGGGACAAGGTATGATTTTTGTTCCAGATCAGAGCATAATCCGCATGAGCATCCGGATGCGCCACTTCCCGCACGCAGACATCCTTGTCCCGGATCAGGGAGGAGATAGACGCCGGATAAATGGAGATGCCGACGCCATGAAGACTCAGCTCATAGGCATTCATCATATGGGCGATCCTGCCGCGGATCACCGGTGCCCGTCCCGTGCTGTCGAACCACTTGTCGATTTCACCTTTTCTGGATTCTCTGGATGGGATCAGCAGGTCATAAGGCAATAATTCCGCCGGCTTCACCGGATCGTTTTCCTCCGCATACAAGGGGTGCCCCTTCGGGATCACAGCCACCCAGGGTTCCTCATAGACCGGCAGCACATGAAATTCTTCGGTATTATACGGTGCCGTGATCATGGCGATTTCACACAATCCCTTCGTCACACGTGTATTCACATCATCCGTATTTCCGTTCCATAGATTATACTGTACATGAGGATGTTTCTGCTGAAATCCGGCGATCCATTCAGCGAAAAGTCTTGGTCCGCAGCCCTCTACGGATGCAATATACAACGTGCCTTGCAATCCTTCTTTACGTTCACGCACGTCCTCTTCGGAACGATTCACCAGATCCAGGATCTGATTCGCATACTGCAAAAAGAGTTCCCCTTCTTCTGTCAGTGTCACCTTATGCGGTGTCCGGATGAACAACGTCGTCCCAAGTTCCGCTTCCAGATCCTGAATCTGACGGCTTAAAGGGGGCTGCGCAATTGCCAGCTGTTCCGCCGCCCGGGTAAAGCTTTTCTCTTCCGCTACTGCTTTAAAATACCTGATATGCCGCAGTTCCATCGTCAAAGTCTCCTCTCTTCATACATCTCTTCTAACAGAATTTCTTGCATAAATAAATCTCTATCAATATTTTTAGTATAAAATTATAATTTACTGTCTTATGAATCCATTTTGCAGGTATACGAAACCCCGGTCTTATTATACCTATAAAGTATTACTACACTTTTATTATATGTATTTCACATTATAAAAGCAATATGGTAAATTATAATCATCAAAAGGAAGTCAGGCCGGACCCCTTAAACGTAACAGGATGACATCGATCACAGAAAGGTTTAGGGTGAATATTATGAAGAAGATTATGGAAAGAGTTACTGAGTTTTTTGACGAGTACTACAAGAGCTTTGCTGAGAAGTTCTAAGCAACAGTCGATATCTTATTTTATGATAGAAGTGTGTTTTCCGCACTCATATACACAGAAGAAAACAGCAGATCTGGCGGGATCTGCTGTTTTTGTATTCTTGTGGAATTTCTCTATCATTTCACGTAATTTTATCGTTTTCACTTTTCTTACACTTCAGGCTCTTGCTTTTCCCATTCCATAATCTCCCGTAAACTTCTCGGTTCATAGTCTATCCAAGGCTTCATACAGCCGACATTGTATGCCCGGATATCGCTGTCTCCGATATGGCGGCACTCATTCTCCTTCATCTGCGCCAGACATTTTTGAAAATAAATATCTTCCGGGCTGTTGTGGGTATGTCCATAGAGCAGAATCGTGCCACGGCTCATATTTTTCCAACTGAAGATAGGATAATGGCACAAAACCAGGTCATACGCCTTACCTGCCACAGAATCATGGATTTCCTTATAATCGCAGACCTCCTGAAACAGCTGCTTGTACCTGAGATCCGATATGTCATCGTGGTTACCTTTCACCAGAATCTTTCGTCCCTTTAATATTGCGACAAGCGCGATGAGATCTTCCTTTTTCCCACGCATGCTCATATCGCCCAGAATGTATACGGCGTCACCGTTATTTACTTTTTCGTTCCATTTTTTCACAATCTCCGCATGCATCTCTTCCGGGTTCCGGAACGGTCGTTCGTCGAACCGGATCGACGCTTCGTGAAACAGGTGTAAGTCACTGATGTAATAATTCATACGTATCCTCCAAATACATTTTCCCTCTGTTCTGTCTTCGCTTCTCGCTGCTTCTAATCTATTTACACATCCTTCAGATTATTTATCGTCCTAATTCGTATAACGAATTTATGCTGCTATTTTCATAATATCATGTTAGCGGCCTTCTGTCATACAACTTATGGTTTATTTTGCATTCATGCGGGAGTAAATTCCACCGCATAAGTGGGCGGTGGAATTTAAATAAAAAATTTAGGTTTTGCATTCATCTCATGCAGTCCCATTGTATTCTGTCCGCCGGCATGATACACTTTAAGAAATGCAAAAAGAAACGCTAAAACGCTATTTAGCAGAAAATGGGGGATATCCACTATGTTTACTTTTAATGAAGACGTTACGGCAACCAACTGTGAACCCGGTGTCACACGCAAGATTCTCTGCTATTCCGACGATCTGATGATGTGTGAGATTCATTTCGAAAAAGGAGCCAAAGGCAATTTCCACAGCCACAAGCATTTGCAGATTACTTATATTGCCAAGGGAAGCTTTGAATTCACCATCGGCGACGAGACGAAGGTCGTAAAACAAGGCGACAGCGTCTACATGCCGTCCGGCGTGACTCACGGTGTTACCTGCCTCGAAGAAGGCATTCTCTGCGATGTGTTTAATCCGATGCGGGAAGATTTTTTGAAATAATCTGTAACCATTCCGTAAAACAGCCCTATTCGTGAAAACCGCTCTTTCATGCTTGCGTTTTCCGCGAATGGGGCTGGATTGCTACAATATTTTCTTTTACTCCGTTATAATAATCTTTTCCTCCAGTATACCTGTCATGAGTGTCTCTGTCACCCGGCCGTCGTACAGTTTCAATACCAGCTGCCCCAGATCCTCCATGGTGGTGTCTCGCGAGGTTCCGCCCTTGCCGGGATAGGTTTCATTCCTATAGGAGCCATCGTAGTTCACGCTATAATAAAACTGCAGTCTCCCGTCCTCGAGTTCTTTCACCTCTAATTCTGCCGAGCCGTTAAAACCGGTATTGATATTCTGGAATACCATATTGCGGATCGTATCCTTTGATGCATCATCGCACACCACCGTCATGGTGAACATCTTCGTTCCGTTAGGATAAATGTGCAGCAGGTGCTCTGGATTCTCATAAATACTGTCGTCCGCAAATCCGTAAGAGTCAATATAGCAGTCCGGATACTCCGCAGAAAATACGATATGAAGATTCTCTCCTTGCGGTGTCTCCGCCAGGATCTCCCGCAATGTTTTATTTGTCTGCAGATCTGTAAAGGTATGATAAGTTCCCACGATATTTTCCAGTTGCAGATCCATTTCCTTTCCCCGCAGCGGTAACGAGCTGTCACGTATGCTAAGTTCAAAATCCGCAGAAGCATAATTATCCGCTATCGCCGTACAGCCGATATAATAATCCTGCGGTAACAATTCATAGGGCTGATAAATCCCGGAAAACTGTTTCGTCACACCATCTACTGTGATCTGCACCTTTTCAAAAGCAAGTGGAACAAACACCGGTGCCTTATCGGGATCATCTGTGATCAATGGAGAACCATCCTTCGTTTTCAGCCGGAATTTCAAGACGGCACCGCCATCCACTGCCTGCTGCCCCAGCCATTCTATCTGCAGATTCTCCATGGAAAGTCCTATTTTTTCATCCACCACCGGTACTTCCTTGTCCAGCGTCATATTTTCAGCCGCGATATTCTGCTCCATCTGCGGCAGTCTGTAGGTGCTCCGGTAATATTCATACGCTGTTACCGATGCCACCGGGAGCAGGATTGCCAACAGTACGCCTGCCGCTGTTATTGCGACGCGTGAAGTATTCCAACCGGATGGACCTTTTTTCATTTTTGTTTCGCGTAGTCTGCTGCGCAGTTTCTGTAATTCTATCTCACCGGGATCGATAAAGCTCATTTCTTCGTCTAATATTTGTTTTATGTTCTTGCCAGTATTACTCATAAAAATACTCCTTTCTGCCACCGTTTTTCCGGTATGAGCTTAAAACGTCTTTTTATACGATATCCTCACCGATCATTTTCCTCAGTTCACTTCTCGCTTTTTTTAGGCGAAACTCTACTGTAGTGCGCGGTATATGTAGGATGGAACTGATCGTTTTGGTCGTTAACTCCTGATAATAGAATAGAATTACTACCTCCCGTAATTCTCGCGGCAAGTTACGGATTGCTTCCGATACCAGCATTTTTTCTATGGAATTTTCCGGTGTTTCTGCGAAGTGATGCGTATTTTCCTGTATTTCGGCTGTGAGAAAATGGTGCTTTCTCGCGTCCCGTCTCTGCATGTCCTTACAGCTATTAATGGCAATCCGTGTAAGCCAGGTTTTAATATCACTCTTCCCCCGGAAAAGAGGATACTTCTCATACGCTTTGAGGAAAGTCTCCTGCATGGCATCCTCCGATGCCGCCGCATCTCCCAGATACAGATAGCACAGTCTCTGGATATTCCGGGCGTGATTGCGATATAAATCTTCTATTATGTTGTCTATATCCATAGCCCTCCCTTCTGAAAAAAATGCGCTGCACGTTATTTTTATAGATTAGACGCCGTGGCTGCGTCTTCTCGGAGTAATTTTATAAAATTTTAAAAGCTTCAGGCTCTGATAAATACAGTGTCTGAAGCTTTTCTCGCTTATGGCAGTGACAATAATATCTCGTTTTTCACAGCATACTGTTATCGATCATTTCCCGTCAAATCCATGATCGTCTTTACTACATCCTCTGATCCAGTACTTTCCACGCAATACAATATGCTACCAAGAACAGACAGATCAGAATCGACATCACTTTGCTAAGAACCGGAACCAGCAGTCCACCAATCAAAAACACCGCATACATTGCAACCAACAGTACCATGGCCGCGATTTTCAGAGAACGGGATGCGATTTCGATATTCCGCTCGTCTGTCGCCTGTAATCTTGCAGCCTTCAATTTCGCATCATCCTTCAGAAGATGTCTGTTGCGAATTAACAGTACTATACCTGCTGCAAACAATCCCACGCCGATTCCGCAATATACTCCAATCATATAATCATCCGCCTGCAGTTTCCCGCTCGCCTCGAAATAGTACGCTACTGCTGCCGTAATTATCCCTATGACGATAATGCCCCACATATATTTGTTCTTTCTCTCTATCTGCTTCCGATACTCCGCGTTATTTGCAGCCTTCGTCTCGGTCATAAAACAAAATCCCTTCATAGATTCTCATCCTCCTCATCAAAAATAAAGATATCTTCAATCGTTACGCCAAAAAATTGTGCAATCTTGTGCGCCAGTACCAGGGACGCCTTATATCTGCCACCTTCCAATGATATGATCGTCTGTCTGGTCACATCCACAGCATCCGCAAGCTCGCTCTGTGTTATCCCACGTTCTTTGCGCAGATCCTGTATCCTTGTTTTCATGTTACTGTCACCATCCTCCCCTATTGTTTGTATGGTTCATTGCTTATTTTGTCAAGTTAACTTTATATGCAGAAGTATAGTACGCTTTACATTTAATGTCAAGTATATTTTACATTCCGAAGGTGACCACCCAGCCTGCAGACAATAAAAAAGCTCCAAACACTGATAAACACAGTGCTTGAAGCCTTTCGAGGAAATGCTGGCGGCCGGGTTTGAACCTTTACGTAATTCTAAAAGACGCACAAAAAGGAACTTTGAGAGACCTCTGATATAATTTGCATACATTTTGCATACAAATTCTCTGTTTTGACACCTTATCGGTATAACATATCAAACGATCACAACGCTAGATCTCCAGCCGTAACAAATTAAACTTCTGTTTACTCCTGCTTCTGCAACAACTGAATAATAGCGTCTCTTTCTTCACCTTGAATTTTTAAAATATCCAAAGTTTGTTCCATTGTTAATTTCATATTTTCCATAACATTTTTCACAGCATTTGCCGTAGTTTCCCTTACATATTCTTTTGCATATTCCTTTGCGTATTTCTCTACTGCTTCACTCATGGTATCTCGTTCTCCTTTTTGCTCCACTACAAATTACTTTTTCACCCTTTTTGTATAAATATTTTATCACATCAAGCTTTTAACTGCACATTTTTCATTATAATTCAAATCGAAAATTATTAAATTTATAGAATAAAATTCAATCTCTTGACATATAATTATATTATAATTATAATTTAATTATGAAAGATATTCGTTTTGAATGGGATGATAATAAAGCAGCCATCAACGAGGCAAAACATCACATCACATTTTCAGAAGCCAGCACTGTGTTTGCAGATGAAAATGCCATTTTGTTTGACGATCCCAATCATTCACAAGAGGAAGAAAGGTTTTTGATGTTGGGGCTAAGCGATCACGCAAAAATGTTAATTGTATGTCATTGCTATCGCGGTATGGATGACGTTATTCGTATTATCTCCGCCAGAAAAGCAACAAAGAATGAAACAACGCAATACTACAAAATTAACGAAAGGTGGTAAGTTAATGGAAAAAGAATACGACATCGAAAAATTAAATCCCAGAAAGAATCCCTATGCAAAACGTGTAAAAAAACAGATTACTATTAACATTGATGGTGATACCATTGATTTCTTTAAGGCAAAATCAGAAAAATGCGGTATTCCCTATCAAACACTAATTAATCTGTATTTGTCAGATTGTAAAGAACAAAATCGGGAACTGGAATTAAAATGGAACTAGTACAACATTGTAATTCCGAAGGTGACCGCCCAGCCTACGAACAATAAAAAGCTCCAAACACTGATAAACACAGTGTTTGAAGCCTTTCGAGGAATGCTGGTGGCCGGACTTGAACCGGCACGGGGTTGCCCCCGAGGGATTTTAAGTCCCTTGCGTCTGCCTATTCCGCCACACCAGCGGACGCATTGCGTTATACTTTACTGCATGGACTTACGTGCTAAGCACTGTTCCATTCAGTTCATCAACGCAAATGGATGGAGGTGGATTCGAACCACCGAAGCAAATTGCAGCAGATTTACAGTCTGTCCCCTTTGGCCACTCGGGAATCCATCCATGTCAGGCAAAAGTGCCTTAACAATGTGAAATTGTAGCATATGTTCACACAAATTGCAAGATGTTTTTTGCTATTTCTCCATATAATATAAGAAGAAGGGATATTGAGACAATTGCATCTGTCCGTAATCTGTGACCTGATAGCCGTTCTGTTCTAATTCTGCAATAGAATCTCCGCCCATGGCATTCGGTGTAAAATACCAGAAGCTGTCCGCTTCAGCCTGTCTATAGTCACCATTTACAATTTCGTTATCCGGATAGTAATAATACAATACGGTCCAGCCCAAATGTTTTACACCATTGGTAACCATTTTGGTATTCTGTGTGGGCGTTCCGATCAGGTCAAGTGTCTTATCGGTCTCTGTCTTCTGCTGTTCGTAGCTGTCATAACATTCCCCGTAGTTTTGGATTCCCATGCCAAACATGATCCCTAGGAATACCACCAGGATCACTCTGCCCAAAAGCTCTAATCCCTTCCAGGATTGCTTTTCCAATAAAGCCAACAGTTCCAGCACTCTGCTGCTGCCGATCACCAGCATTACAATCGCGACCGCACTTAGCGGATACAGATATCTCTGTGCCAGCATCGGCGCCATTACAACGCTTAATAAATAGGCGAATACCAACGTTCCAAGGATCGTGCAGGCTCCCACCGCCATTGCGTATGTCTTATCAGACCATTTTTTTACAGAAGGCTTTTGCAGATGTATACCGTCCTTTTCCACGGAAAATACCGACGAATCCGCTACCAATGTTATCACCAGAAACAGAATCAGCAGCGGAAATACGATACCGTTCATGCGCCTGCCGCCCATGACGATTTCCAGACTCTTATCCAGTCCCAGAATCTCCGTCATCCACCAGCCTCTGCTGACATTTTTTAATCCGGCATAGAAGAAATACAGCCAGGGCGCATAACCGATAAAAAACGCGATAATCGCCAGCACGCCTTTGATCCATGCTTTCCCACGATATTTGATCCACACTGCCACGCCGGTGAAAAACATCATAATTCCCACAGCCACAAGTGCATAATAGTGCGAGTATGCCGCGCCCAGTGCCCACAATACCATACCGACCCAGGTTTTTCTGCTGCCATCGGCAATGATCCGGTAAGAACAGTAAAAGCATCCCATGACACATAAGAACGCAAGCGCATACATGCGGACTTCCAGATTGTACTCCAGGCAAGCCTGTCCCAGACCCGAAACCATTACAAAAAAGGCAGCCGGAAGCATGCCGAAATGTTTCCGCACAAATGTCAACGCCAGCACAATACCAATCACAAACGGCACCAAAGATGCCAGATGGAACACCGGCACCGTAAATCCAAACAGTGTTCCGAATAATTTCAGCCAATAATAATACAGCGGCGGATGATTATCCCAATAATATAATACCTGTAAGATACCGGGCATGCTTTTTGCGGCTGTATTGGCAGAAAAAGCTTCATCGCCCCACAGCACACGGTCGGACATCATACTGAAGTTCAGACACACTACCAGTATTGCCAATGCCGCTACAACTACCGGTCCTATGTACTTGCGGAAAACACTCCATACCTTACTGTCGTTAATGCTGCATAAAACACTCCGGATTTTCTCGTGCTTTCCGTCTTTTGCCTCTTCCACAAATAATTCTGCAATCGCGTAAAGCAGCATAATGCAGATCTCCGCACAGAGAACTTTCACCGCATACTCTCTGGATTCGATCAGTTTCCGCAGGATCGTATTATCGTCATTGCCGGCCAGCGACAACATAATCCAAGAAATGACCAGCACACAGATAAGGCATGTCAGATAACGAAATGTATATTCTCCTTTTCCGGGCGCAGTCGTCTGTCCGCTTTTTCCATGGTTTTTTAAAACATATTGCCGCCAGACCACAATGGGTACCAACGGCAACAGCAGGGTGATGATGATGGTAAACATCTAATATCCTCTCTGTCTTTCGTATTTTGTAACTATTCATAGCCATATGGCTACGTTTCTACGTACTTCAAAATCGTAGCGGATGTCTGGGGCATCTCGATCAGGATCTTGCCTGCCTTGATCTCATACTCCGCACCTTCCATGCAATAACCGTCATCTCTGGACTGTAAGATCACTTTCATCTTACCGGTCTTGGGCGTACCGATCTCCCACACATGGATCTCTTTGGTGATCGGATGATAATTGTTATTGATCAGGATCGCACACTGACCCTTGCGGTTAAAACGACCATAAGAAATAAAATTATAGTCATTCTCCAGCATTTTCAAAGATCCGTTCCTCAGCTCTTCATTTTCACGACGCAGACGGATAATATCCTTGTGGAAGGACAAAAGTACCTGATCTTCATGTCCCCAGGGATAAGTTCTCCGGTTATCGGGATCCGTGAATCCGCAGACGCCTGCCTCATCACCATAATAGATCGTAGGCGCTCCCGTCCAGGTCATCTGGATCACAACGCCTTCACGGAATACCGCTTTGTTAATGCCCTGTTCCGCAGCCTGCGGCCCTAAGGTATTGGTACGTCCCACCTTATGATTCGTTCTCGTCAGGAAACGGGAATGATCATGGTTGGACAGTTCATTCATCGCTACCTGCCAGCTGGGCATGGAAAAACTGGAGGTATGATGCCGCATGGCTCCCCAGAAGCTTTCCGCATTGCCTAACAGATCCTCACGGTAGTCGTCACTGTGTTTCTCCATTCCGGTTAAGAACCAGGTCACAGGCTCCATAAACGCATCATAGTTCATGACCGTATCCCATTCATTGCCCTGCAGCCAGTCTCTGGTATTGCCGTAGTGCTCTGCCAGAATGATAGCATCCGGATTGGCCTCTTTTACTGCTTTTCTAAACTCCTGCCAGAAATGATGGTTGAACTCCTGGCTGTGACCTAAGTCTGCAGCCACATCCAGTCTCCATCCGTCTACATTATAAGGCGGAGATACCCATTTTTTCGCCACATGAAGTACATAGTCCATCAGTTCCTGCGAGCCTTCATAATTCAGCTTCGGCAGGGTATCGTGTCCCCACCAGCCGTCGTAGGAATTGTTATACGGCCATGCCGCCTGATTGTGGAAATCGAAATAATTCCGGTAAGGGCTGTCTGCGCTGACATAAGCGCCCTTTTCATAGCCTTCCGCATTTTCATAAATGCGCTCTCTGTCCATCCATTTATTAAAGGATCCGCAGTGGTTGAATACACCGTCGAGGATGACGCGCATTCCTCTGCGATGTGCCTCTGCCACCACCTGTGCAAACAGTTCGTTGCTTGCCTCCAGATTCGCCTTGTTGGTCACACGGTCGATATAGCGGGAAGCAAAACGATTCTCACGCTGCCCGTCGGGAAGCAGGTCTCCTTCGTCACTGACGATTTTCCCAAGATGGGGATCAATATAGTCATAATCCTGAATATCATACTTGTGATTCGACGGGGATACAAACAGCGGGTTAAAGTAAATGACCTCTACGCCCAGATCCTGCAGGTAGTCCATCTTGTCCAACACGCCCTGCAAATCACCGCCATAGAACTCGCGGACGTCCATCTGTGCCGGATAACGTCCCCAGTCCTCTACACGGTGTACCGGTTCCCCGATGTAACAGTACTCATTGGTAAGCACATCATTGGAAGGATCTCCGTTGCAGAAACGATCTGTATAAATCTGGTACATGACCGCGCCCTTAGCCCAGTCCGGTGTATGGAATCCGGGGATAATGATAAAGTCATAATATTCATTGACTTCCTGTACCAGACCTCTCATGTCGTAGATACCTGTGATCCTGCCGGTCTGCACTTCAAAATAATAAGACACCTTCTGATCATCCAGCCGCATGACATAAGCGTAATAGTCAAAGTCATTATTGCTCTCCACACGTACCATGAGGTGTTTCTGGCCGCCGCTTACCAGAAATACTCTGTCCACGTTGTTCCTGGCGGTGCGGAAACGGATCGTCACTTCAGAATAGGGTTCCGGCTCTTCCGGAATCACATATTCTCCACCGGTATCGGTAAAAAGCGCCCTCCTGTTAAATACGGGTCTCATGGCCGCGATATATTGCTGATTATATTCCGTACGACGTAATAGCTCCAGATCCATAATGTCATCCCTTCTGAGACAGGTATAATGTCTATGAACGAACTACCAGAACTGTTATACCGGTGTCTTACTTCATTGTCTGCTATCTATCTTATTTTATGATACTGATGTCTTTTGATTGCTTCGTTGCTTATTATACCCTTTTTCCGTACATCTGACAACTGTCCCACTCTCCTATTACACTATTTTTGAACAGTAAAAAGGACAGTCTTGGGAGGACTGCCCTTTTTAGAGAAGGTATTTCTTTCTTATGGGGTATAGCAAAAAACTATATAATGTATTGGGGGGGGTTACGAGTATTATAATAGCATGCACTACTATTTTTGGCTATTCTCAAAATTCACAAATATTACAAAAACGCATATTCGTTTTTGTCTATTTTTTACAAAAGCAGTTTGTACAATACTACCAAATCTCTGATTTTCCTGCGAAAACCTTTTCCGATCCCGACCCTTTACGAAAGTTCAGTATTCAAAAAGGAATCTGCTTTCGGCTGAAATAATGCTTCAAACTCTTCTCTGGTGATCTTCTCTTTTTCCAGCAGAAGCTTTGCGCAGCTGTGAAGGACATCTTCATGCTGTAAAATGATATCCTTTGCCTTGGTGTAGCAGTCATCGATGATACTCTTGACTTCTTTGTCGATCTCACCGGAGATCTCCTCGCTGTGCGCCTTGGCATGTGCCAGATCCTTACCGATGAATACTTCATCATCGTCATCATCATAACAGATCACGCCGATATGGTCTGACATGCCGTAACGGGTCACCATACGACGGGCTGTCTTGGTAGCCTTCTTAATATCGCTGGAAGCGCCTGTGGTGATATCCCCAAAGATGATCTCCTCTGCGATACGTCCGCCCAGGGATACCATAATATCCTGGAGCATGCGGCTCTTAGTCGCAAACATCTCATCCTTCTCCGGCAGGGGCATGGTATATCCGGCTGCTCCTACGCCGGTAGGAATGATGGATACGGTATAAACCGGTCCCACATCCGGCAATACATGGAACAGGATCGCATGTCCTGCCTCGTGATACGCCGTGATCTTTTTCTCTTTGTCGGAAATGATACGGCTCTTTTTCTCCGCACCGATTCCCACTTTAATGAAGGCTCTCTTGATATCCTTCTGTGCGATAAAGGAGCGGTTCTCCTTTGCCGCAATGATTGCCGCCTCGTTCAACAGATTTTCCAGATCCGCTCCGGTAAAGCCTGCCGTGGTCTGCGCGATCTGCTGCAGATTCACATCATCTCCCAAAGGTTTGTTCTTCGCATGCACTTTCAGGATCTCTTCTCTGCCGCCGATATCCGGTGTGCCTACCGCCACCTTACGGTCAAAACGGCCGGGACGCAGGATTGCGGGATCGAGGATATCCACACGGTTGGTTGCCGCCATGACAATGATGCCTTCATTGACACCGAAACCATCCATCTCTACCAGCAGCTGGTTCAGTGTCTGCTCTCTCTCATCGTGGCCGCCGCCCATTCCGGTACCGCGTCGTCTTGCCACTGCATCGATCTCATCGATAAATACGATACAGGGGGCATTGTGCTTTGCCTCTTCAAACAGGTCACGCACACGGGATGCACCGACACCGACGAACATCTCCACGAAATCAGATCCGGAGATGCTGAAGAAAGGAACGCCGGCTTCTCCTGCCACTGCCTTGGCAAGCAGTGTCTTACCGGTTCCGGGAGGTCCCTCTAACAGGACACCCTTCGGAATCCTGGCTCCGACACCGGTGTATTTTCCGGGTTCTTTCAGGAAATCAACGATCTCCTCAAGTTCCTCTTTCTCTTCTTTCAGACCGGCTACCTGTGCGAAGGTGACACTCTTGTCGCCAAGCGACATTTTTGCCCGGCTCTTACCGAAGTTCATCATCTTGCCGTTACCGCCGCCTGCCTGCTGGGCGTTCATCATCATAAACAGGAATACTCCCACTCCCAGTACTACCAGCATGGGCAGCATATACGTCAAAAACCAGTTCTCTCTCTCAATGTCATTGACCACCGGGTCAAATCCATACTCGCGAACCAGTGTCTCCAGTTCAGTGATATCTGTAGCATACAGCTTACGGGACACACCGTTCTTCATCTGGATCTCCAGATAACCGGTAGGTGCCTCACCATTTGGATTGACCACGACCTCAGATACATTTCCCGCATCCAGGTCTGCGATAAATTCCGCTCTGGTGTACTCATCCTCCCGGTTGCTCAACAGGTTCAGCCCCACGATTACCATGATCAGGAGTATTATGAATATAAAATATGAGTTAATTGTTCTGCCGTTTTGTTTCAACTTCACGGGCCTCCTACATCTTCGTATCGCTTAATCGAATTCTACCACACCGATGTAAGGCAGATTACGATATCTCTGATCATAATCCAGTCCATAGCCCACTACAAATTCATCGGGAATATTAAATCCGGTATAATCTACATGCACATCAATGACTCTTCTCTCGGGTTTGTCCAGTAAGGTACACAGACGTAAGGAAGCAGGCCCTCTGTCCTTCAGCATCTCTAACAGATAGCTTAAGGTTCTTCCGCTGTCCACGATATCTTCCACTACGATAACTTCCTTATCCTTGAGGGATTCGTCCAGATCCTTTACGATCTTTACCACACCGCTGGACTTGGTGTCGCTGCCGTAACTGGATACAGACATAAAGTCCAGAGATACGGGAACGGTGATTCTCTTTGCCAGTTCACACATGAAGAAACTTCCGCCCTTCAGTACACATACAAGGTGTACCTGCTTGCCCGCATAGTCCTTGCTGATCTGCTCACCGATCTCCTGGATCCTCTTATCTACTTCCTCTTCTGTCAACAGTACTCTGATATGTTCTGCCATTTTCTTTTGTCCTTCCGCTTTTAAGCGAACTCCTTTCTTATGAATTGTACCTTTAAAATACGTTTTGTATTCTCCGTTACTTTATAATATTCGCTGATACGGTATCCCACGACCCACAACACGTGATCTTCCTCTGCCAGGATCGGCAGTCTGTCGCGCTCTGTCTGTGGGATTTTCTGATCGACCAAAAAACTCTTTAAAGATTTGTGGAGCATGCCGCCCCTGCCGTCAGAAATGGTCAGATAGTCTCCCGTCTGCCTGGTCCGTACCATCGGACATTTTTTTATTTTATCATAATCAAACCATTTCGTATACTGATTTGTGGGAACTTCTTTGTTTTTTTCGGGCGTATGCGACAGCTCGCAGATACTGTATTCCAGTATTCCCTGTTCCAGTTCCAATATTCCCCTCTGTCCGGAGAGTAAGCCCTGTACTGCTGTTTTCTCAGTTTTCCCGGTGCCGGTCCTGTCCGTCGTCAGCAGTACTTCTCCGTATTGCCGTCTGCCCCGGATGCCAAAAGGAAGGCAGATCTGCCGGTTACCCTCTCTGGTAAATAGTGTAAGCAGCTCTTCAATATGCCGGTAAGTGATATCCTTTTGTCCGGGAGAAAGCCGTTTTACTTCTTCATATAATAGTCTCTTGCGCATCAGAGGATGCAATGTCAGGAAAGTCTCTACGGTAATGCACACGGCCTCCTCCCTGCTCCCTGTGGTCCGGACACAGCGTTCTGCCGCTTCCGCCGTCTGCTGTTCCAGGTAGTCCTCTGTCTCGGCCAGCAGCTCTGCCGTCTGATTCATGTGTGCCACACAGCCTCTTACAATATTCTCCTCTGCATAGGGCAGAATATGATGTCTGATGCGGTTTCTGGTATAATCGTCCCCCTCATTTGTCGCATCTTTGCAATAAGCAATTCCCTGCTGTGTCAGAAAATCCTCTATTTCCGATCTCTCCAGGCACAGGATGGGACGGATGATCCTGTCTCTTACCGGCAGGATACTTGCCAGTCCCCGGATCCCGCTGCCCCGGAACAGATGGAACAGCTGTGTCTCGCTGCGGTCATTGCTGTTATGTGCCACGGCGATCTTCGTAGCTCCCCATTCTTCAGCCGCCTTATCGAAGGCCTCATATCTGGTGCGGCGTCCCGCCTCTTCCTCTGAACTTTTTTCCCTGCGGGCTCTGTCTCTTACGTCTGCCTGTGTCAGGAAAAACGGGATCTTCCGTTCGGCACAAAGGCTCTCCACATACCGGGCATCTTCCCCCGCTTCTGCACGGATCCCGTGATTCACATGTACCACAGCAATGTCCATGGGATTTTCTCTCTGCCATTCCAGCAACAAAAATAAGAGGCAAACTGAGTCTGCCCCTCCGGAAACACCGACTACTACCCGGTCACCATCCTGCAGCATACGATGCTCTTTGATATATGCAAATACTTTTTCCCGTGTATCCATCCATGTACTCATATGTTTACTCTATCCTAATTATTTCCAAAAATCAAGATAACTATTCCGTGCTATTTGTTTTCCCAAAAGCTCAGAACCAGTACTGTCATGTCGTCCCGGATGCGCCCACCGCAGGAACAGATCGCATAAGACAACAGTTTCTCCGCTATTTCCTGGGGATTCTGTTCCTGTAGACCGGACAGCATCTCTTCTATACGTTCTTCTCCGCTCTCCGGCATATCCAGTATACCATCCGTCATCATGACCAGAACATCTCCCGGCTGCAATCGGCACGACTGCCATTCCACCGGTGCCTTTTGAAAAATGCCTAACGGCAGGCTCTCTCCGCCGATACGCTCTACCCCCCTGCGGCTTTTCCAAAAGGTGGGGGCACCGCCTACCTTGCAGATCTCACACTCTCCTGTATACAGATCCAGACTGCAGATATCTATGGTAGGGTGATCCCCTTCTTCATTTTGGGCATACAATGCGGAATTAAGCAGATTGACCGATGCTTCATTGCCGAATCCGGCTTCCAGCATTTTTTCCATCAGGTCCATGACTCTGGCACTTCCTCTTCCGGCGTCCTCTCCGGAACCGGTACCGTCAGACAATAACAAAGTCAGCTTTCCTTTTTCCGATTCCATCGTAGCATACTGATCCCCCGATACCTTTTCTCCTTCTTTGACCGCACGGCTTACTCCCGTCAACGCTATATATCCGGGTTCTTCAACGAAAATAAAACTATGCGGCTCCCGTTCCACCAGATAAGGACTCCCCGGAGAGGGCTGTAGATTTTTTTGCAACAATACCGTTAATATATCAGCAACCTGTGACGCCTTGCACCGCATTTTATCCGTATACAAAGTCATACTGATCCCTGTTGTTCCGGCATCCTGTATGTAACAGAGATCCTTTGCGATGATTTTCTCCGCCCGGAGTGCCTGTATCAGGCTCTTTTTCTTTTTTTCTTCCAGCGGCTGATAGTCCAGTTCCTCACCGGCTACCCGCTCCATGATCTTTGCCACCTCCTGCAGATGATCTCCCATGATCTGCCTGCTCTGTTGAAATAAACATTTTTCCAGGATTCCCTGTCTGTCATTTCCCGTGATCTGTATCTCCTGCCGGAAGCTTTTCCCAAGTTCATCAAAGCTTTCCGCATATCCCATCAGCTTCTGCCTGCACAACAGTGTGACTTGTGCACACTGTTCCTTTTCCAGATTTTCCTGCTCTCTTTTCCCTATGATCATCCCTGACTCCCCTTTCTGTCCACCGATTATAGGACAGACCGTTTTCCCTTTTTGTCAAATCGAGGGAGTCGTAACTTCATTTTTTGCGACAAAAAAAGCAGGTCCACTGTTCAGAATCAGTTTCCCTGCTTAATTGTCCTCCTTAAAGAGGATCTCACCTTCATACACAAGTCCCAGCTTATCCTTCGCCACTTCCTCCACATAAGCCTTGGTCTGGGTATACTTACGATATTCCTCGATCTCCTCCGCTCTGGTATTCTCCGCTTCGATCTGCGTGGTCAGGCTTGCGATCTGCGTATCATATCCTTCGATCTTCTGTTGTAATTCCACGCTCCGTACCGCAACTACTACCATGATCATCAATACGACCAGGCTCACCAGAAACATGCTGAACCGGTTCTGATGTCTCTTGCGGTAAGGTGTTTTTCTTCTTGCCATACGCGCATCTCCTTTTATAGAATATTTTAAGCATTTTCCATAGGCTCGTCAACTTCTTTTTTAACCATATCCGGGTTCTTTGTAATCCCTTCCGGACAGGAGATAGCAAAGTGTTTATACCAAGTGCCGCATATTTTACAAAAGAAGGGCTGACCGCTTTGTGATAGAGGTACATTCCCGTAAGTGCCCCCATCACGGCAAACCAGCGCAGATTACCGTTGCTTTCGTGAAACATCAGTAAAAAAACTTTCCCGGCACAGTACATCCAGAATGCCAGATCTTCCAGCGACACCATCCCGGCACTGTGGGCAAACACTCTTCGCAGTATCCGCAGTATATCATACAAAAAAGTGATCCACAGTCCCAGCAGAAAAGAATGTGCCAGGAAAACATTCTCATCCATCAGCGAAACAGCCTGCCAAGAAAGGATTCCTGTTTCTCACCGGATGCTGCGGTATCCGAGTACACAAAGCTGTCGATCCGGCCGTCAATGTCCACTTCTCCCTTGTCTAAGGTCAGCCGGTTCACATGCAGCTCATTCCCCCGGATCATAAGCATTCCCTGCTCTGTTTCCAGTAAAATCTCTCGCAGATCAAAAGAAAGTACATCATTGACTCCGTTCACCGTGCAGGTACGCCTGTTGGTCATGATCACCTTATGCATACGTCCTGTTGCATTTAAATCCTCCATCTCCCCACCCTTTCATCAGAGTTTTCCTGATATTACAATTCATTTTATGGGGGGATCCGGGAAATTATACATAACGGAAGAGTTCTTTGGCTTCTTCTTTTTTTACAGTTTCCTGTACATCCAGCACTTCCACCTTTACTTCTTTATTACCGAAAGATATCGTAATGATATCTCCTTCCTTTACATTGGCCGATGCCTTTGCAGGCTTGTCATTGATCAATACTCTGCCACTGTCGCAGGCCTCATTGGCCACCGTGCGTCTCTTGATCAGTCTCGATACCTTCAAATATTTATCTAATCTCATCTCTGTGTCCTCACATATTGTAAATAACGAAAGAGACCCGAAAGGTTGTCCTCTCGAGTCTCTGAAAATTCAGCTTCTATTAAGCGTTCAGCATATCCTTTAATGCCTTACCAGCCTTGAACTTAGGAGCCTTGGAAGCAGCGATCTTCATAGGCTTGCCGCTCTGAGGATTTCTACCCTCTCTGGCTGCTCTGCTGGATACTTCGAAAGTACCGAAGCCAACTAACTGAACCTTACCATCCTTCTTTAACTCTTCAGCAACAACATCGGTGAAAGCCTTTAATGCCTTCTCTGCGTCCTTCTTGGAAAGACCAGCCTGATCAGCCATAGCTGCAACTAATTCTGTTTTGTTCATATTGAACTCCTCCTGTAATGAGTTTTCGTTATTAATTTTACGCTCGAAAATAGTTCTTTTGAAACGTCTATACATATATATATCTGTTTTTATCCCCTTTGTCAAGGTTTTTCCGCATATTTACGGCATTTTCTCTACCTTTCACAGGGATTATTCCGCCGCCCGGGAAGCGGTTATCAGGTCTACAAAAGAATAAGATACATCCTTTTCTTCCTCATCTACCTGTACCGTATAGCTTCTGGTCTCATAACCTGTTTTCCTCAGGGTAATGACATGGCTTCCGGAAGTCTTTTTGAAGCTGCACGGTGAAATCCCCACATAGTTGCCGTCCAGATATACTTCCACATTTTCGGGCGCATCTATGTGGACACGATAATACGTTGTTGTTGTGTCTGCAGAGGAAGAGGTACTGCCGGCAGATGAAGTACTCTCCGCAGAAGAAGTACTGCCGGTGGACGAACTGCTTGTACTTCCCGAAGAAGACTCGCCGGTGCTTCCGCTGCTGTCGGAATCCGCCTTATCTAATTGTACATCCACTCCCGCAGATTCCTGACCTACCCGGAGATACTGGGTCAGTGATTTATACCCGTCCGCTTTCGCTATGATCTGATGGATCCCGTATTCCAGAGAGATCGGCTGAGAGGGATCCGCTTCGCTGCCGTCAATATATAACTCCGCATTGGAAGGGTTCATGGAGAACAATACCATCCCGTATTGCGCCTCTGCGACTTCCAGATCACCGATATCCAGCGTAGTCTCTTCATTACGGTTGATCACGACATTTTTGGTTCCGCCACCGCCGTTATGACTGATATCGACCTGATAACTTCCCTCCGGCACAGTCACCAGCATGTCCTCCGTGATCCGGACGATCTGCGTCTGCCCAATCTCCAGCCAGCCTCCGATGAAATTCTCATCATTGACCAGCCGCAGATATCCATGACCTTTTTCCACCGTTACGCTGAGCACGGTTCTGTCGATCCCTTGGAAAGTCAGCACATCCGCAGGGTTCAGATCCATCTTTTCAATGCTGTGCCCACGGGAAAAATACTGCGTGGCATCAGACAGCTGGAAGACCTCTCCACCGATGGATACTTCATTGCGGACAGTGTTCATCTCATAGCGCTCCACATTGTCATACTGCCATGCCGTTTGTGCCAGCTGCATGGTGGTCAGATGTTTCTGCTTCTTCAGAAAAGTGACATCCACAATATCTCCTTCCTGAAACTGTTCCAGCGACATTGCCTTTCCGTATTTATCCGCAAAGTGCGTGGTTCCATCCATGGACAGCGTATATCGCTTCCCCAGATCCAGGTTCAGGAAACTGACAGTTTTGTCAACACTGTTGATATCTACCAACACGGCTGTATCTGCCGAATCAAAGCTGTCCGGGTTCGTCACAACAAAGCCCGTGTCCATCCGTTCCGCTTCGGTCGTTGCCGTAGGTGCCTCAGTATTTTGCACCGCCGCTGCCGTTCCCGGAGACGTCGTCTGTCCGCACCCTGTCAATGACACAATTGTCACAAGCAAGAAACACACTATTGCTTTTTCTTTATCGAACGCTTTTTTCAGACGGTTTGTCATTGTCTCCTCCTTTGTATCCTCTCTGCTGTTTCTATGATCCTATCGCCGGATCGTCTTCAGGAATTCTTTCCTGGCGGTTTCCTGTTCCAGCAGCAGCTCCAGTTTTTCCATATTTTTCTCCGGAATCCATGCTTTGCCGGAATTATAATAAAAATTAACGATCTTCCATAATTTCTCCGGATATGATAATCGGTAAAACAGATCCTGCCTCTCCAACGCTTTTAACGGCCGGACGGATTCATAAGCCTCCAGCAGTTTCATTCCCCAGCCGACGTCCCAGCCGCTTTTCTCCATCAGCTTACGCAACAGCAGGTAGAGATCTCTCACCGGTCCGTCCGCCTGACATTTTTCGAAATTCACAAAGAAAAAACCATTGTCCTGCCGCAGAATATTATGGTATTGGTAATCTCCGTGGCAAAAACACAGTTTACTATCCTCCCCGGCCTCTTCCGATACAGAAGATTCAAGTTCTTTCCATTCATCACTCAACTGCGCGGCTTCTTCCAAAAAGGGATCTATCACTGCCGACAAACGAATCTCGAACCAGGTCTTCTGGCTCCGTTGTTTCAGGAATCGCCGGGCGCGTTTCAGTTCCCTGTTATGCTTCTCGTAATCTCTGCTCGGCAAATATCTCTCTATCGTCGGTATCCGCACTCCTTCTATCTCCGGAAACCGCGGTGTAAATTCGAGCACTTCATGCAGTTTTGCAAGGAGTCTCATTGCTTCCAGACATTCTTCCCTGTCACGGATATTGCATTCTCTGCCTTCCCACCAGGTCTTCAGAATATATCTGACACCATCTCGGTCCGTCACCGACAGGGCTCCTTCCTTCGTTGGGATCAGATGCTCGGCGGATACTGTTCCCTCTTCCGCCAGACGTAAAAGTACCTGCTCCTGCAGGCGCAGTTGTTCTTCCTTTCCGGTATATTCCTTAAAAATCAGGCAGCCCTGCCCGGTTTCGCACAGAATCGCTCCTCTGCCCTTTCGGGTGCGCAATACTTCTATCTCATACTGCTCCAGCAGTGCCACCGCTCTGTCATTCACTTACAACCCCTCCTAAGATATGTACTGAACCGTTTTTACGGTTCTTACGCTATCTTATGAGGAAAGCCTGTAAAGTATGTCACTCTTTGCTCCCGGACAATTCTTCCGCTTTCCGCAAAAGAATCTCCCTCGTATTCCATTCCGGATGCTCCAGTACCAGTTCCAGCAGTTTCTGCAATATCTCTCCCAGTTCTCTGCCGGGTTTCATTCCCATTGCAATCAGATCTCTGCCGGTAACCGCCAGTGTTTTCAGGGAGACACATTGCTTTTTCAGGAGCATCTCCTGATACAGGGTCTTCCAGAGCTCCAGATTTTCCAGTTTTTCGGTGCGCATATATTCACTTTGCGCCAGAATATCCGCCCTTCTCACAGGGAACAGCAACGGAAAAATATCTTCCCCGATCTTATTCACTGCCCGACGCACGATCCTCAGATCCGGTGTCACGCCGTTTCCGTAATCATGATATCTCACCAGTCGGGTAACGACACTGACCGTGTCATTATCAAACCGCAGCCTGCGCAGGATCCTGCGCGCTATTTCCTCTCCTGCCGCCGGATGTCCGTAGAAATGCGTCGTGCCGGCTTCATCCACCGTAAGTGTCTCCGGCTTGCCGATATCGTGGAGTAACATAGCATACCGCAGATTCTTCTCAGGTGCGATCTCCATCAACGCATGCAGCGTATGTTCGCCTACACTGTATTTGTGGTGTTTGTGTCTCTGCGGTGTCTCCATCATAGTGTCAAATTCCGGCAGGATCACCTTCGTGATGCCGTATTCATAGGCTTCACGCAGGGTATCCGGATGAGCGGAAGTTAAAAGCTTGGTCAATTCCACCTGGATCCGTTCTGCACTGATTTTCTGAAGTGTGGGAGCCAGTTTGCGGATGGCAGTTATCGTATCCTCGTGGATCTCATATCCCAGTTGTGCCGAAAAGCGAATCGCGCGCATAATGCGCAACGCATCTTCTCCGAAGCGTTCCTCCGGATTGCCTACGCACCGGATCAGTTTTGCTTCTACATCCGCCATGCCGCCGAAGATGTCGATCAACCCTTCTGTCTCATTATATGCCATGGCGTTGATCGTGAAATCGCGCCGTTTTAAATCTTCCTCCAGATTCGGCGTGAACGTTACTTCTTTGGGATGTCGGCTGTCCTCGTATTTTCCGTCCACGCGGTAAGTCGTGACTTCAAAGCCTTCCTTATCCATCATGACCGTGACTGTGCCGTGCTGGATTCCGGTATCTATCGTGCGGCGGAACAGCTGTTTTACCTGCTCCGGTCTCGCGGAAGTCGTGATATCCCAGTCCCCGGGCGTTCTTCCCAGGATGGAATCCCGCACACAGCCGCCTACCACATAAGCCTCGAATCCGGCATTCTGTATGGTCTCTATGATATATTTTGCTTTTTCAGGTATTTGTATCTGAATCATATATATCCTCTTTTGCAAAAACCACACACGCTCATTGCTCTGTGATTTTTCGCTTGTTACTGCTTTGTGTCTATTGTTTGTTTCTAAGAAAGGCTATGCCTGCTCCGGGTTCATTATAAATTTATCGATTACCTCTACCAGTCCGTCTTCATCATTGGTACCGGTAATATAGTCTGCCGCATCCTTGACCGCGGGCTGTGCATTGCCCATGGCCACGCCGGTTCCTGCATACTCGATCATGGAAATATCATTATAACCGTCTCCGCAGCAGATTGCGTTTTCACGCGTAAGTCCCATGCCTTCCAGCATATGATCCAGAGAAGTGGCTTTGTTCACATCTTTCGGCATGATCTCGATGAAAAACGGTTCCGAACGGTAGATACTTGCCACATCACTGTATTTTTCCTGTAACTGCTTCTCCAGCTCCGGTGCGATCTCTTCCGGTGCCGTCATCAGACACTTGTTAATATCAAAATTCACATATTCTACGAAATTGTCAACGACTTTAATAGGGATTCCGTTGATTCTGGCTTCCAGCTGCACATAGTTGTCCGGCTCGAACGCAGAGATGACGCCGGGACCCTGGTAAGTGATCAGACCACAGCCATTCTCTTTGGCGAATTCATACAGTCCGTGAACAATGGACAGCGGCAATGTCCTCTGATATACAACTTCACCTGTCTTACATTCCACGATGCGTGCACCGTTAAATGACAGGAGATATCCGCCGTATTTTTTCAGTTCCAACTCCTCTTCGCATTTCCGCATGCCGGGGGTGGGACGGCCCGAAGCCAGGATCACCTTGTGACCGTGCTGCAAAATGTTCCAGATTCCCTGTTTGGTGGCTTGTGTGATCTCTTTTTTTGAATTGGTCAATGTACCGTCAATATCCAGTACCAGAACTTTCTCCTGCATGTTTATTCATACCTTTCTCAAACTTATTCTCTATTCAGCTCGTGCCATTCGCAAAGTCACGTTATCATGTTTTCCGTCATTTGGGACTATCTTTGCTCATAATCTAACAGTACCTGTCTCTTCTGCTTGCGCAGTGAAACAGGTACTTGTCTGTTGTCTATGTTCTGTTCCTGAGCAAGCTTTACTGTGCCTGTGTTGCAGTCTCTTCGGTAGCAGCGGTCTGCTCCTCGGTAAGTTCCTGCGTCTCCGCGGTCTCAGTCTCAGCTGCTGCGGATTCTTCTGCCTGTACTTTCAGATAATTCAGCTTACCCTTGGGGTCCTCTACGGTAATATCAGCAGTGATGTTCTGGAGATACTCTGACATTGCCTGAGATACCAGTGTATTCTTGATGCTGATCTTCCATTCGGGCTGATCCTGACCTACATAGTAAAGTACATAAGTCGTCGCATCGGAAACGGTGATTGCCACAGTATCTCCTGCCTGACGGCTGCTGTCGAAAATCCAGTCGCTCAGTTCTGCGGTCATACCGGTGGAAGTTACCTGCTCAAACAGGCCGCCGTTCTCTGCTGCGGAAGTATCCTGTGTATATTTCTTGCAAAGTTCTGCAAAGCTGTCCTCGGTAGCGGCTCCGCTCTTCCACTCATCCAGAATCTCTTCCCCGCTCTTGTCCTCGGCAGGAACGATCACACGTACATTAGCGGAAGGTGTCTCATCCAGGTATCTCTGTTCAAATGCTACCACATAGTAGCAGTGGCTGTTGTCATTGGTAATGACAGTAGTGTCTCCTGCCTTTCTGGCATCATCGAACAGCCAGTCGGAGATCAGGTAGTTCACAGAAGTTCTCTTTTCATTCTCATGCACGTCACCGGAGGTTGCCACGGTCTTCTCCGCATCATCTGCCAGTACCTTGGCATCTTCCATCGCTTTGGCGATTTCAGCATCGGAAGGCTGATATGCGGTATCGGTGCTGTCGGAAGCTGTTGCATCTGTAGCTGCAGTTCCGTCTGTTGCAGTGGTATCGGTAGTTGCTGCGGTCTCGTCTACAGGGTCAGCCAGCTCGGTAGGCTCTGTGGGCAGATCTGCTTCAATCGTGGTCAGGCGGTAATCTACGGAATCATAGGTTGCCTTATTTTCATCATAATAATTCTGAATCTCTTCGTCGGAAGGCGCATTGTCCTCCTGAAGCTTCTGATAATAAGCATTCATCACCATGTCGTTCTTCACATACTCTGCAATACGACCCATGGTAGCATAATCACCGTAGATAGAACGTACATATTCCTTCTCGGATACGCCTGCGCTTGCTGCGGAGGTCTTGATGGTCTCCTTGAAAGTATTGTACTCATCGGTAGTATCGTAGGTGAAGCCTTCTGCCTCGGCTGCTGCCTTCAGTGCCTTGGACTGCTTCAGATTGTCTACTGCCATCTGCTCGAAGTAATCCTTCCAGCTTAAAGTATCGGAATACATCTGGGTGGACAAGTCTCTGCTGGTATCCAGTCCGAAGTAGGTCAGGTAGCTTCCGTACTGGGTGATATAATTGTTCTTGGTCAGGTTGTATTCGTAATCGAACTCTACCTTATTGACTGCCTCCCCGTTGACTACCACATAAGTCTCATGAGTTGCCAGATAGGTACGGATCGGGAAAGATGCTACGAGGCATACCAGTGCAACGATAAATACGATGCCGACGATTGTGCTGATGCGCTCTTCCTTCTTCTCCTTTTCCTTCTCTTCTTTACGTCTCTGTACCTTACGGTCATATTTGGTCATGACCTTGTTTTCTGTTTGTTCCTTATTTTCTGTAACTTTTTCATTCTTAGACATTGCTTACATGTCTCCTTCCTGCGTCTTAGGTCTCAATGACTTCTTATTTTAACGTATTTTCAGGGAAAAAGAAAGCTATTTCACATATTTTTCAAGTTTTTCCACGATATTTTTCACGCATCCCGGCTCAAAAGGACTGTCCTGGCCGACCTCTTTGATCATATTGGTATAAAAATCGCTGGCGGAGAGTCTGCACAGCTTCAAATAGCTCCTCCATGCTTCCCCGAAATCGGCATCCATCTTCACCTTGTACTGCAATGCGCAGGTCTGTGCCAGGCAATAGTCGATATAGTACAGAGGATAATCATAGATGTGCAGCTGCTTCTGCCAGAATCCGCCCTGCCCAAAGAACGGATCTCCTTCATAATCCAGGTGCGGTTTATACTCCCGTTCCAGACGGCTCCAGGCCTGCTTTCTCTCTGCCGGTGTCATCTCCGGATTCTCATAGACGATATGCTGGAACTCGTCTACCATACAGCCGTAGGGAATAAATGCCGCCGCGTCCTCCAGATGCATTTCCACATAATCCTGCGCCCGGTCGCCGAAGAACAGATTCATCCACGTTTCCGTGAAAAATTCCATGGACATGGAATGAATCTCCGCGGTCTCCATACCAATATCCGCATGCTCTCTGATGGGATCTGTGCCGGAGAGATACCCCTGAAAAGCATGTCCGCACTCATGAGTGATCACGTCCACATCACCGCTGGTGCCGTTAAAATTGGCAAAAATAAACGGCGCATGATACAGCGGCAGATAAGTCATATAGCCGCCCGCTTTCTTGGTCTTGCGTCCCAGGACGTCAAACAGCTGATTCTCCATCATAAAATCAAAGAATTCCGCGGTCTCCGGAGACAACTCGCGGTACATCTTCTGACCAGCCGACATGATTTCTTCCGGTGTGCCCGTCGGTGCCGGATTGCCGTCCTTGAAATATACCTGTTCATCAATATAGCTGAGTTTGTTAAGACCGAGACGCTGTCTTCTCCGGTCATGCAGCTTCTCCGCAAAGGGAACAAAATATTCCTTGATCTGCCGACGGAATGCCTCTACCTCGTCCTTGCCGTAGCAGTTACGGTTCATGCGGTAATAGCCCAGTTCCAGGTAATTCTCATATCCTAAGGCTCTGGCCTGCGCGGTACGATTCTTGACAAGTTTGTCATAAATCGTATCCAGCTGTTCTTCATTTTCCTGGAAAAACGCACTCATTTTCTCCCAGGCCTGTCTGCGGATATTTCGGTCAGGGTTAATGAGGTAGGGACGTAACAGAGACAGATTCAGCTCTTTACCGTCGAAATCAATCTTTGCACTCGCAATCAGTTTGTCATATTCCATAGTCAGGGCATTTTCTTCCTGCATCAGTGGAATCAATGCTTCACTCATGGATTTCTGCGCCAGTTCCATGTTCTTGAAAGCTACCGGTCCGATTTTTTCCTCCAGGTAGGCTCTGTAAGGGGATTCGTACAGCTTCTTCTGATAAGCCAGCACCAGATTACTGAATACCGGCCCCTGCTCATCATAGTATTTGTGCTCTTCCTCATAGAATTTGTCGGAAGTATCAATATCGAAGCGGATGTTCGCAATTGTCATCAGCGTCATCACGCGGTCTGTCAGCGCGTAATATTTTTTATGCACCTCAAACTGCTCTTCCCCGCTCTTCGCTTCCGAAAGCTCCCGGATCAGCTCGCCCAGCTCCTCCTGCACCTTGGTAAAATCTATTCTTTCGTAAGGCATATCCTGAAATTTCATGGTAACTCGTCCTTTCTACGTTTTCATGTGTGAAAATTTTATTTTCGCACTGTGCTGCTTTATCTTACCCCAAATTGCCCGGAATGTAAAATAAAAAGGGCCATCCATATAGGCTGCCCTTCCCTGTTACATACTCTAAACACAGTTTTCTGTCTTCCATACAAAGATTCTGTAACGAATATTATGATATACTCTTTACCAGTACAGTTTCATGTCTCTCTGTACTTCTTCCTCCGATAACCGGAACTTCTCCCGGATTCGTTTTGCCGTTTCTTCAAAGCTCAGCCCTAACTCCTTGCACATATCAATAGCTCCATTGGCCTTGCCACGAGCTTCTCCCTCTGCTCTGACGTCATCATCATGTAATAGTTCTTTCATGTATTCCGACCTCCACTCTTCATTCTTTCTGGCTCTGATTACTGCCTCATCTATTCTCCGGGTCAGGTCGTCTCCGACCTTTCCGGTTCTGATATATTGATACAGATACTTCAAATGCTCCGGTATCTCTTCCGCGATGCAATTATAAAAAATCTTCTCGGTACCGTCCTCTAAACACAATTTCCTGTCTTCCATACAAAGATTCTGAAACGAATACTTTGCATATCCCAGTCCAAACGGATCGAAGGTACAGATAAACAACACCTTGCCCTCCGGCAATTCCCGATAGGATTTGCCCCTGCTCAAGTGATCTGTATCCATGGTAGATTGATAGAATCTGCTTCTGCGCGGCAATTCCAGGTTTTCCGGTGTCTGATGATTCAATCTCTGCATCTCAGCATCATAAATCCGCTTTTGATCTCTCGTATACACATCCAGGCGAATAGGCTTGCCTTTCGAGGTATATCGAAACTCCCTCTGTGTCTGCACATCTTCCAGTTCTCCCACCGGTTCTTCCAGCAGACACTGCAGCACATCCCGACAAAGTTCCTTATCTTCCATTACTTTGCCGAACATAAAATCGTCCTCAATCGTCAGTTCTTCATACCGTTTTGCCATTCGTATTCTCCTTCCACACTTTCACAGGAGAATATATACGGCATTTTACAAAACAAATCTTCCGATTTCTTTCTATGTCTTCCCCTGCTCTATTGTCATTAATGGGTATCTAAGCAGGGATTCCTCTGATATCACAGACATCAACTTGCGTCGATATAAAAGAATTGATGTAATTATTCAGCACTCCATTCGCAAATTTATGAAAATCGCCTTGGTTCTGAATAGTTACAAATTGAAATAGAAAAATCTGCTTACATGCTGAGAATAGCAGACATCTATCTCATTGTCAATGCAGCAGAATAGCAAAATCTCGACCCCTGGAATTTGGATAATATGCTGTTTTAAAAATTTGTGAAATTTTATCAACTTGCAAGCAACAAGACAGCCCATAAAGGACTGCCCTCTTGCTCTTACAGATTTTGGTTTTTATCCGGGTCTTTGACACCTTTCTAGCCATAAACATGCTGCAAAGCCAGTAATGGCTTTATTTTTTTGTCAAATTTCATTTTTCCTCTTCCCCGTTGCGCGTGGTTGTGGTATAATAT